>CAZNCT010000005.1:17117-17334 GCA_964571615.1 uncultured Anaerolinea sp.
CAAGGGTTGGCGAAAAGCTGGCCAATTCTACCGGCAGGCCTTGTTCGTTGATGAAATATTTGTCGCAAATTTGGGTTTCAACAATAAACTTGCCCCGGCAGACAGAGCGAGCGTGTTCGAGACCCAGCAGCGGGTGACGCAGGTGATAGAGCACGCCCATGCACAACACCAGGTCAAAATAGCCGAAATCGCGCGGGTTCAAATCGTAAATATTGGC
>CAZNCT010000005.1:17390-26975 GCA_964571615.1 uncultured Anaerolinea sp.
GGGGCCAAGCGGGATGATATCAATGGCAACAACTTCTTTTGCGCCGCGCTTTTCGCACTCGAAGGTGAAGAAGCCCTCATAAGCGCCAATGTCTAGCACGCGCATTCCCGTCATGTCCTGGGGCAGTTCCCAGCGCTTTAGTTTTTCGAACGTTTTGCTGGGGCCAGGCGTGACAATTCCTGGGGCCAGTTCGATGGCATGGAACCAGTACGGAACGCGATTGATCTGTTCCTGAATTTCCTCGGGGCTGTAATGCGGCTTAATGCCGGCCATCCTGCCCGCAGCGCGAACAGTCGATTTGGCGAGTTTGCGCGCCCGATTAAGCGCAGAGCGAAAATTGGGCATAGAGAATTCTCTGCAAAACAGAAGGGTTAGTTTTGTCCGGCTACTTCAAGGAACTGCCGAACCGTCTCGCGCAGCATGCGTTCGGGCAGAGCGCCCACCTGGCGGTGAACCACTTTGCCGCCCGCAATGAACAGCATGGTCGGAATACCCTGCACGCCATATTGCTGGGCCCACTGGGGGTTTTCATCGGTGTTCACCTTGGCAATCAGCACTTTTCCGGCAAACTCGGCGGCCAATTTATCCAAAATTGGGCCGACCATTTTGCAAGGCCCGCACCAGGGCGCCCAAAAATCAACCACCACCGGGGTGGTCGATTGTAAAACGGTCTTCTCGAAAGCCGCATCGGTGACATGAATGGGTTCAGAAATCATCTTTTCCTCCTCAGAAAAACTTTAATCGCGCAAGATGCGATAGGTTGAACGGATGGGGCCTGCTTTTGAGAGCGTTCCGCCGACAGAGCAATACTTTTCTTCAGAGAGTTGAATGGCCTGTTCGACATCTTTCTCTTTCAGGTTTTCACCCCACAACAGATATTCGACTTCAAATTCGGTGAATACCATTGGGTAAGTATCAATTTTCTGGTTGCCGCGCACGCGCACTTCGAATCGTTCAGGTTTCTGGCGTTTCTTCTCCAGGATGGAGATAATATCCATGCCGGTACAGCCTGCCAGGCCTGCCAGCAGCATTTCCATTGGGCCAATGCCGGGGTTACCGTCTTTGTCTTTGCCCATCAAGACCAGCCCCCCGGCGGGGTTGCGAGCCACATAACCGTTCTCACCGTCCCAGGTGGTGGTTACTTCTTTCCACAGGTTGGTTGCTTTTTCTTCACTCATAAGGGTCTCCTATCGGGCTTGGAGTATATCATAAACCCTGCCCATGATATAATCCCCGCCGCTATGGCAGACTTTTTCTCAAAATGGCGCGAAGGACTCGCGCGAACCAGTAAAGCCACCTTTGGACGCCTGGCGGGCATGCTGGGCGCTACCGAAATCACCCCTGAAACCTGGGATGACCTTGAAGCCCTGCTTGTGCAGGCCGATGTCGGTATTGAAACCACTCAGTCCGTGCTGGATGCGCTGCGCGCTGAAGTTCGCCGCCAGGGCCTGACCCGGGCCGCCGAACTACAGGCCGTGCTCAAGGCTGAATTGCGTTCCCGTTTAATCACCCCGCCTGCCCAGGCGTTTGGCGCCAAACCGGCTGTCATCCTGCTGGTGGGGGTGAATGGCTCGGGAAAAACGACCAGCGCCGCCAAATTAACCCAGCGCTTCAAAAACGAAGGGAAAACCGTTTTACTTGGCGCGGCAGATACCTTCCGCGCCGCAGCGGTGGATCAGCTTCAGGTTTGGGGAGACAGGCTGGGGGTGGATGTGATTGCCGGCGCCCCAGAGTCAGACCCGGGCGCGGTCGCTTATAGCGCTGTCCAGGCTGGTTTGGCCCGCAACGTCGATATCGTCATGGTGGATACCGCCGGGCGCTTGCACACCCGTTTTAACCTGATGGAAGAACTCAAGAAAGTTTACCGCGTGGTTGGCAAGGCCCTGCCGGGCGCGCCGCACGCTGTCTGGCTGGTGCTCGATGCCACCACCGGGCAGAATGCCCTGCATCAGGCGCGGGCTTTCAAAGACGCTGTGGCCGTCAGTGGGGTGATTTTGTCGAAGCTGGATTCCTCGGCTCGCGGCGGCATGGCTTTCGCCATTCAGCGCGAGTTGGGCCTGCCGATTCTGTTTGCCGGGCTGGGTGAAAAACCCGAAGACCTGACACCCTTTGACCCAGACGCGTTTGTAGAAGGCATTTTAGGTTAACCCTGGAGGCAACATGCAAGACCTGATAGACCGTTTGAATACCGTGGGGGCTGAACTCGCTCATTTACTGGAGCGTCTTTGACTTTGCTGGCAAAGAGAACCAACTTGCTGATTTAGAGAAACAGATTGCCGAACCAGATTTCTGGAACGACCCGCAAACTGCCCAGCGTGTAAGCAAAACGGCGGCTAATTTGCGTTCAGAACTGGAGGACTGGCGCAGTTTGCAAACCCGCATTCGGGATGGCCTTGAACTGGCTGGCCTGGATGACGATAGTCTGCGCCCGGAACTGGAAGCCGAAGTAGCCGCTCTAGAGGCCGAGATTGAGAAACGCGCCTTTGCGGCCATGCTTTCAGGCCCTTATGATGCCGGAGATGCCATTTTGGCCATTCATGCGGGTGCTGGCGGCACCGATGCTCAGGACTGGGCCGCCATGCTTTTACGCATGTATTTGCGCTGGGGCGAATCTCAGGGGTTTGAAGTCGAGCAACTGGATATGACCGAAGGCGAAGAAGTGGGCGTCAAATCGGTCACACTCTCTTTCCGCGGGCGCTATGCCTATGGCTACCTGCGCTCTGAGAAGGGTGTTCACCGACTGGTGCGGCTCTCGCCGTTTGATGCGGCCCATCGCCGCCATACCTCGTTTGCGCTGGTGGAGGTCTTGCCGCAAATTGAGAACGACAGCGGCGAAGTGCAAATTGACCCCGGTGACCTGCGCGTTGATGTTTACCGTTCTTCGAGCGCGGGTGGGCAGAATGTTCAAAAGAATGCTACCGCGATTCGCATGACCCACCTGCCGACCGGTATTGTGGTGACCTGCCAGAACGAGCGCTCGCAATTGCAAAACCGCGAAACTGCCATGCGCATTTTGCGCGCGCGCCTGTTTGAAATTCAGCAGGCCAGGCGCGAAGAAGAAATTGCCGTCTTGAAAGGTGATTACACCAAGGCCGAATGGGGCAGCCAGATTCGCTCTTATGTTCTGCACCCTTACCAGATGGTCAAAGACCACCGCACCGACTTCGAGGTCGGCAATGCCCAATCGGTTTTAGATGGCAACCTGAACGGTTTTATGGAAGCCTTCCTGCGAAGTACAGATTCGTAGCGCGGCGAGTGTGCTACAATCAGCCTATTCCATTTTGCTATCTTGAGTTAACGAGGAACCCATGCTTCGTTCTTTCTTGATTTACCTGTCCAAAGCCGCCTGGGCCCAGAACATGGTCACGAACTGGCCTTTTATCTGGAAGGCGGTTTCGCGTTTCATTGCCGGAACAACCATCGAAGAAGCCCTGCAAGTGGTACGCGGTCTGAATGAAAAGGGCATCAATGCCACCCTCGACCAGCTGGGCGAACATACCTCCACGCCCGAGGAGGCCAATCGCGCCGCCGATGGGATTATTGCCGTGCTAGACGCTATTCAGGAATCGGGCGTGCGCTCAAATGTCTCAATTAAACTGACCCAAATTGGCATGGGGATGGATGCCGAAGTCTGCCGCGCCAACCTGGCGCGCATTTTGGCGGTGGCAAAAAAGCACAAGAACTTCATCCGCATTGATATTGAAGACTCGTTTTACGTTGACCAGACGATTGGTTTTTACCGCGAAATGCTCGAGAATGGCTTTACCACCCGCATGGTGGGCATGGCTATTCAGTCCTATCTCTATCGGGCTGAGAAGGACGTGCGCGAGTTGACCGAAATGGGCGTTACGTTTCGCTTAATCAAGGGCGCTTACAAGGAACCGCCCGAGGTTGCCTACCCCAAAAAAGCGGACGTGGATGCCAATTTTGACACGCTGGCTTCTATTTTGATTGATGCTTCGCTGGCTCAGGAGAGCAAAATCAGCAAAGATGGGCGCATCCCGGCCATCCCGGCGATTGCCACTCATGACGAGAGACGAATTGAATTTGCCAAGGCTTATGCCCAAAAAGTAGGGCTGCCCAAAAACGGAATGGAATTTCAGATGCTGTATGGCATTCGCCGTGATTTGCAGGAAAGCCTGGCCCGTGAGGGCTACCCCGTGCGCGTGTACGTCCCCTTTGGCACGCACTGGTACCCGTATTTTATGCGCCGACTGGCTGAGCGTCCGGCCAATCTGTGGTTTATCGTCTCGAATTTCTTCAAGAAATAAGCCATTTAGCCGGCCAGTTCCTGATGCAGTGTTTCTAATTTTTCTTTGTTGGGCGCGGCATACAGGCTCTGAATGCTGTCGCCAGAGGCCAATTGCAGTGTTAGCGCGTATCTGTCCTGGTTTTGGGGGGTGATAACCGCCGAATGAATGGCGTTGCGCGGGATGTATTGCCACACGCCGCCGTAACGTTTCCCTTTGATTTTTTTGACCCGTTCATCATCCCGAATCAGGATCAGTTCCTGGTCGGTCAGGATGGTCAGCTGCGCCATCGAGACGGCGCGCTGAATTTTCCAGCCCAGAAAGTGCCAGACGGTTTCGTTAATTTCAGGCTCGAAAATGACCTGAAGCACTTTTTCGCCAGGCACCAGGCTGGCGCGTCCATAATTCATAAACTTAAAATCCAGTTGGGCAAGAAAATCAAATTTGGCCTGCTCAATTTTCGGGTTGATGTTCTCATTGACCCTGGGCCGCATTTTCGTCACAAAGGGCGCATAATGACGTTCGCTGGCGGTGTTGTATTCAATGATAGCCTGCTCCATTTTTCCTTCACTGCTCAGGCCGCAAAGCCGAATCCAGGAGTTGAGCAGGATAACGCCAACTTCAACCAGCGCCAGGTCTCGATACGGAAAACTTTTATGGGTTACCTCGCGGCTGGTTTGTTCAAAGATGTGTAACGTTTCGTGGCTCTCAAAGACCAGTTTTGGGGCTGTGCGGCGCAGAAATTTATCCAGCGGAGGAGCCAGAACCATGTGCGGAAATTCTGCCAGCGATTGCAGTTGTGGGGTTACGACGGCCCGAAAGGCCTCTGGTATGGCATCCGTGGTTTCGATGACTCGTGACCAGGAGGACATGGTCTGCCGCCCCCCAGTTTGGGCGGTTTCGGGCAGGTTTTGATGGTTAGAAGACATTTGCGCTTGCCTTTCTGCAAGATTTGCCTGATTTGATTATAGGATTGCCTGGCAAGAAACGCAATCAAATCTCCTGGTCTGGTTTTGGTATAATTCAGCCTATGAAACTCGCCCTGGCAACACCCGCCTCCGCTACCCGCCCGGCTGCAAAAGCCGGGGCTTTCACATCCTGCTGGTTGCGCCGCTCATAACGCGAGAATTTTGCCTGTATTTCATCCCCGGCGCTCACCCAGCCCGGGGTTTTGTTTTGTGGTAATTGGTGATTGGTAATTTCTCTCTCTCGGATATTGGCCAATTACCATTTACCAACCACCAATCCCGAACTTGATATAATTCCACCCATTCCACAGATATTCTGGAGCCACCATGACCAAAAAATTCACCGGAAACGAAATTCGCCAGACATTCATTGATTTCTTTGTTGAGCGCGGGCACACCTTTGTGCCTTCCATGTCGCTGGTGCCGGGCGGGGATGCCACCCTGCTCTTCACCAACTCGGGCATGGTGCAGTTTAAGGATGTCTTCCTTGGCACCGACAAGCGCGATTACACCCGCGTTGCCAACTCGCAGAAGTGCATGCGCGTGGCGGGCAAGCACAACGACCTCGACGACGTTGGGCGCGATGACACCCACCACACCTTTTTTTTTTTTTTTGGCAACTGGTCGTTTGGCGACTACTATAAAGAAGAAGCCATCGCCTGGTCGTGGCAATTACTGACCGAGGTCTGGGGTTTGCCCAAAGACAAACTCTACGCCACCTGCTTCAAAGATGACAAGGGCAACGTCCCGACCGACGAGGAAGCCGCCGACATCTGGAAAAAACAGCCCGGATTTGACCCCAGCCACGTCCTGTACTTTGGGCGCAAAGAAAACTTCTGGCAAATGGCCGAAACCGGCCCCTGCGGGCCTTGCTCCGAAATCCATATCGACCTGGGCGAGGAGCGCGATAATCTGCGCGGCAAGCCCCACAAGTGCGGCGTGAATGGCGAATGCACCCGCTACCTCGAACTGTGGAATAACGTCTTCATTCAATACAACCTGTTCGATGATGGCCGCCTTGAACCGCTGCCCGCCAAGCACGTTGATACCGGCATGGGCTTTGAGCGCATCGTTTCGGTACTGCAAGGCGTCGATTCCAACTACAAAACCGACCTGTTTACCGGCGCGATGGATGTGCTCTCACAACTGACCGGCAAAACCCGCGAACAAATGTATGCCGATTTCACGCCCTACCGCGTCATTGCCGACCATGCCCGCTCGGCGGCTTTTCTGATTGCGGATGGCGTTGTGCCGGGCAATGCCGGGCGTAACTACATTTGCCGCATGATTGTGCGCCGCGCCGCCCGTTTCGGGACGAAAATCGGCCTGACCGAGCCGTTCCTCGCCAAAGTGGCCGATGCCTTTATCAGCGAATACGGCGCGTTCTACCCCGAACTGGTCAAGAACCGCCAGCCGATTCTCGACAACCTGACCCGCGAGGAAATCCGCTTTGCGCGCACGGTGGAGAGCGGCACCGCTCACTTGCAAGACTTGCTCAATGAACTCAAAAAATCGGATCAGACCGTGCTGGATGGTCACAAAGCCTTTGAACTGTACGCCACCTACGGCCTGCCTTTTGAAATCACCCGCGACATTGCCCGCGAACAGGATTTGGACGTGGACGAAGCCGGGTTCCGGGCTGGGATGGAAGAACACCGCCTGGCTTCGGGCGGCGGCAAAGCCATGGGGCCGCTTGGCGGCGAAGATTCGGAATTTTTCGCCGGGATTTTGAAAGAACTGCAAGCGGCGGGCAAGTTGGGCGAAAAAGGTGTCGAATACGACCCCTACAACAGCCTGCAAGTCAATGCTGAAATTTTGGCGCTGGTCGTAGATGGGCGCTCGGTCTCCGAAGCCCAGGCAGGTGACCGGGTCGAGGTCATCATTCCGCGCACCGGTTTTTACATTGAAGCCGGTGGTCAGGTGGGTGATACGGGGACGATTTCCCTTCTTCCCGTTGGTCGAGTAGATGGCGCGGTCTCGGTACAGCCTGACGGCTTACTCGACCAGCAGCGCCATCGTATCGAGACCACTGGCCAGGGCTGGCAAATCGAAATTACTGATGTCCGCCGCCCGGCTGCGGGGCTGATTTCGCACATTGGCGAAGTGGTCAGCGGACGCCCGCGCGTGGGCGACAAGGCGATTGCCGAAGTGGATATGGCCCGCCGTCACGACATCATGCGCAACCACACCGCTACCCATCTCATGCACGCCGCCTTGCACCAGGTTTTGGGAGAACATGCCCGTCAGGCGGGTTCGCTGGTTGCGCCCGACCGTCTGCGCTTTGACTTCAATCACCCCGAAGCGATGACGCCCGAGCAGATTGAGCGCGTTGAGCGCCTGGTTAATGAAGCCGTCGCGGCAGATATGACTGTCATGCCCAAGACCAAATCGCGCGATGAAGCCATTGCCGAAGGCGCGATGGCGCTCTTTGGCGAGAAATACGGCGAGGTTGTTCGCACCATCACGATTGCAGCGGAGTCCAAAGTCTCTGACTTTGGCGCGCAGTCGGAGACTTCGCACTCCCGGTATTCCTACGAACTGTGCGGTGGGACGCACCTCGAGCGCACCTCGGATGTCGGCTTGTTCATCATCACGAAGGAGGAAGCGGCCTCGGCGGGGGTGCGGCGTATTGAAGCGGTGACAGGCCGCGGGGCGTACGAACTGGTCGCGAAGCGCTTCAAGGCGCTGAAACAGACCGCAGCCGCGCTCAAATCCAGTTTGGAGGATGTTCCCGCCAAAGCCGAATCCCTGCAAGATGAACTGGCAGCGGTCAAGAAGCAGTTGGCAGCCGCCCGCGCCGAACTGGCGCTTTCAACGTTCAACGCCCAACTTGCGAATGTGCAAACCGTTGGCGATGCGCGCCTGCTGGTGACCCAAATGCCCGGCGTGGACAAGGACTCGCTTACCAAACTCTCTGACCAGTTCCGCGCCAGGTACCCCGAAAATGGTGTGTGCGTGATTGCCGCGCCCGGCGACGGTGCGGTGACGGTCATGGCGGCGGTGACGCAAGACCTGATTAAGCGCGGCGTCAAGGCTGGCGATTTGGTCGGGCATATATCGCGCCAGCTTGGGGCTGGCGGCGGCGGCGCGCCGCACCTGGCTTTTGGCGGTGGCAAAGATGCCTCCAAACTGGCAGAGGCGCTGGCAAGCGTGCCCGCCTGGCTGGCCGAGAAGACGAAGTAGGATTGATTTTGCCTGTCCTCAAGGCGCAAAGACAAACCGGGTCTTTGCGCCTTTTCCTTGCAACATCACAGGAGTTTTGCAGATGGAAATCCCGCTTCAATTGATTATCTTCTCCGTTCCATCCCTGATTCTGATTGGCTTGCTGCGCAAACAGGACAAACCCTGGCGCGAGGCGTTTGCCAGCGTCGGCTGGCAGGGATGTCCGCCCGTCTATTTCGCCCGGGCGTTGGGCGTGACGGCAATAACCGGCTTCCTCGCCTGGGCTGCGCTGCAATTTATCCCGTCTGAACTGTTGAAAAGCGAAAATGTCAATCTGGCTTCTTATGCCGGTTTATCGCCTTCCTGGATGACGTTGCTGTTCATCCTGTTGCGCGAGGGGATTTACACCACCCTGGGCGAGGAGATTTTCTTCCGTGGTTGGCTGGGTGGCTGGCTGGTGCGCCGTTTCGGGTTTGGGGTTGGTAACACCGTTCAGGCGTTTGTTTTCCTTTTGCCGCACCTGCTCCTGCTGACGGTAGGCATCGGGTTTTGGCCCATTTTCATTCCACAATTCGCGGCGGGCTGGCTGCAAGGCTGGCTGCGTCATCGCTCAGGCAGTATTCTGCCCTCCTGGTTCGCGCATACCCTCTCGAATGTTGCCAGCGCCTGGAGCAGTTTGTAGGACTTTTATGCTCACATCAATTGCCCTTCACTTGCAAAATTCTGCCCGCGCCCGGCACTTTCTTTTCCTGGCGGCGACTGTCGCCACCGTCCTGCTGATTGGCTACAACTTCGGCACGTTTGACGAAGCCATGCACGTGCCTTTCCTGAAAGCGACTGCCTTCCCCGGCATGTATGACGGCGACGCGATGATTGGCCTGCACCAGATTTACTATTCCTACTTCTGGCGCTTCTTCGTGCCGGTTTTGCAGGCCGGTTGGCTGGAGCCAACGCTCTTTGTCCTGCACCTGGCGACCATCTACCTGAGTTTTTGGGCCACTTGGAACCTGGCGCAAACCCTGTTTGCCAACCCGCTGGCTTCATTGCTGGCTGTGCTTGGTTTTATCGTGCCGCATTTTGGTTTTTCGGGCTTTCCGGTTTTCGAGTTTGCCCCGCTCAGCCGCACCTTTGTCTTGCCCTTTTTGCTGATAGCCCTCGACCAGTTCCTGCGCGGACGCATTCCGCTGGCCTTCCTGATTGCCGGG
>CAZNCT010000005.1:27036-47001 GCA_964571615.1 uncultured Anaerolinea sp.
TGCCTGCTGGAATGGAAACGCATCGGGGTCAAGACCCTGGCGCTCTCTGCCGTTCTGTTCCTGGCATCGGCTTCGCCGGTCTTGCTCTGGAAGGCAGGCGGGACGCCAATTGACTTCTCCCTGCGCCCCGAGTGGGTCGATTTTCTCAACAAGACCCTGTTCTTCCATCTGTTTGATATGTTCAGCCTCGACTACCCCGGCACCTGGGCCATCGTCCTGGGCGGGCTGGCAACCCTGGGCTTGTTCTTCGCCGCCTGGCCGCCAACCAACCCGACGCCCGCCGCCGCGACAGCCCGCAATTTTATCTATGCTGGCATCATCGTCCTGGCTGTGCATGTCATCGCGGTCTATTTCCTGCCGGTGACCATCCTCATCCAGTCCCAAATTTTGCGCATGGGCTTATGGATTTTGATACTCGCCTATCTGTTTTTTGCCAATTTCCTCGCCCAACTATACCAGCGCCAAACCCACCCGCGCCCGGTTTTTGCCTTGCTGACGGGGGTCTTCATCTTTTCGCCGACCCCCATTCTCACGCTGGCCGCCTGGGCCCTGGCGCGCTGGTCGAGGCGCGAGGTCGTCACCCGGGCGGCGCTGGTCCTCTTTCCGCTGCTCATCATCGCCTCGTATGCCACCGTCTGGATGATGGGATTTTGGAATCCGCTCGGCCTGTACCTGTACGGACAGCCCACCCCCTGGGTCGAAGTCCAGCGCTGGGCGCGTGATAACACCCCCGCCGAGGCGCGGTTCATCACCCCGCCCGAAAAATGGGGCCCGCAGGAATCGGATTGGCGCGTCCACTCTGAACGCGCCAGCATCGGGACATTGTCCGAAATGCTGGTGGCAGCTTTTCAGCCTGGCTACGAAATCGAATGGCAGACGCGCTTTGAGCGCATTGCCCCCGGCGCGCTGGCCCAATTTGACGGCGATTACTTCCACAACGTCCATCTCACCCGCGAAGCCTACAACAATCTGAGCGCGCAAGACTTGCTAACCCTGTCCTGCGATTTCGACGCCCAATACGCCGTGATTGAAAAACCCAATCAGCACCCCCTGCCGGTGGCCTACGAGAACAGTCAGTTTTGGGTGTATCGCCTGAGCGAATTTAACTGCCCGTAAAGGCGCAGACAGCCTCGTTTATAATTCCCCCGCATGAAGACCACCCTCATTCACCTTGAAAACCACGACAACCTGGTCTCCATACGAGACCGCATGTCGTGGGCAAAGACCCCGCGCATTTTGCTCGTCTGGCCCCGGCGCGGCAAGGTGGACGTGCGCCCGCTCGACCTGACCCTGCTGCGCCGCCATGCCCGCACCCTGGGCGCCGAACTTGGCCTGGTCAGCCGCGATGCAGGCATCTGGTGGGCGGCCCGCGAGCAGAAAATCCCCTGTTTTCGCACCACCAAACTGGCCCAGCGCAAAGCCTGGAAAACCGCCCCCGCCTTCGACTTCCCCCCACCGCAACGACTCAACCTGCGCGCCCTGCGCGCCGCCCTGCCTGGCGACCCCTACCGCCTCAACCTGCCCGCCCGCCTGGGCGTCTTTGCCGCGGGCGTGCTGGCGGTTTTGCTCATCCTGATGCTCTTCATCCCCTCCGCCGAAATTCGCATCACCCCGCCCATCCGCGAACAAACGCTCACCATCCCGGTCGTTGCCCGCGCCGACACAACCCAGGTCTATCTCTCCGGCGAAATTCCCATCCGTCGCAAAACGCTCGAGGCGCAGGTCAGCCTGTCGGCCCCGGCAACTGGTCAGGGCAATTTGCCCGGCCAAAAGGCAGGAGCAACCGTCGAATTCCGCAACCTGACCGATGGCGAGGTCATCGTCCCGGCAGGTACGGTCTTGCTCACCCGCGACCCCGTCCCGCAAGCCTTCGAGACCCTCATCAGCGTCACCGTACGCGCCGAACCGGTCAGCGCGCGCGTCCGCGCCCTGGTGGGTGGGGCGGCAGGCAATGTGCCTGCCGAAAGCATCACCGCCTTTCAAAGCCCGCTGGGGCTGAGTTTAACCGTCCGAAACCCCGAAGCGGCAACGGGGGGCAGCGACCGGCGCGGTGCCATCCCCAGCGACCAGGATAGGGAGCAACTCAAAGCCCGGGCGCTGCGAGAACTGACCGGGCAGGCCCGCGCAGATTTCTCATCTGAATTGAATCCGGGCGACCTGCTGTTGGACGATTCCGTTAAACTGGTCGAAATCCTGGACGAGCAGTTTGACCCGCTCCCCGGCGCGCCCGCGGACACGCTGACCCTCAGCCTGCGCGCCCGTTTCGAGGCCGCCTACGCCGCCGATGCCGACCTGCGCCAGCTGGCGCTTTTCGCGCTCGATGCCGCCCTGCCGCCCGGATACGCCGCCCGCCCCGGCACGCTAACCGTTAAACCGGCTTCTCAGCCAGTTTGGGAGGGCGAGGGCCTGGCGCGCTGGCAGTTGCAGGCTTCGCGCTCGATTCAGTTGCAGGTGACGCCCGCCGAAGCCCTGGCGCTGACGCAGGGACGCACCCCGCGCCGCGCCGCCGCCCTGCTGACGGAGCGCTACGACCTGGCCCTGCCGCCGACGGTTTTGGTGCGCCCGCTCTGGTGGCCCTGGCTGCCGGTTCTGCCGTTTCGGATTATGTTTTCTTCCGGGTTTTAAGTTTTTTAGACGCAGATTAAACAGCTTGAGTTTAGAGTTCAATTTGGGTTAAGACCTTTTGGTACACGGATTGCACGGATTACGCGGAATCTCACGGATTTTTCTTAAAAAAACCGCGTAAATCCGTCCAATCCGCGTAATCCGTGTCCAGATTTTGGTTTTTAAGCGCCGATTGAGCCAGGATTCTTGCTTTGCCAGACTCGTAAAAACGAACTCTAAAGTCAAGTTAAACGGATTATGCGGATTTTTCTAGAAAAATCCGTGAAACCCGTCTAATCCGTGTACAGGTTTTGATTTTCGGATTTTCTGATGCGTATTCTCGCAGTTGACCACGGTGAAAAGCGAATTGGGCTGGCCATCAGCGATGAAACCGCGCGCCTGGCGCGCCCGCTGACGGTGCTCAAGCACGTCTCGCGCGCGCTGGATGCGGCCCGGGTGGCCGAAATTGCCGCCGAGCAGGGCGCGGGGCTGATTCTGGTCGGGCAGTCGTTTGACCTGGACGGCAACCCCAACCCCGCCGGGCGCAGCGCGGCCCGTTTTGCCGAGGCGCTGGGCCTGCAAACCAGCCTGCCCGTCAAACTGTGGGATGAAGCCCTGACCACCCGCGATGCTCAATCGGCAGCGCGGGCGCTGGGTTGGGGGCGCGCCAAACGCGCCGGGCATCTCGATGACCATGCCGCGGCGGTGCTGCTGCAATCGTATCTCGACACGCTTGAACACCCGCCTTTGGAGTGAAATGGAACAAACTTTACGCCGCAAGCGCCGCGAAAGGCGCTTCCCGATTTTGTCGTGCAGTCTGGTGGTCTTGTTTTTCGTTGCGCTGGGCGCGGTTGCCGCCGTGCTGGTCATTCCGCTGGCCGCTGAGCGCATGGTTGGCCCCTCGGCTGAGTCGCTGGGCTTTGCTCGCCGCCTGCAATACTCAGCGCAGATGATTTGGTACGAACCTTATCTGACCAGCCCGGCTAACCCCTACGGCATGGATGCAACTTTTAAGATTGGCCCTGGCGAGGGCGCCTCTGAAGTGGCGTACCGCCTGGCGCAGGAGGGCTTTGTGCCCGATGGGGCCGCTTTTCGGGCTTATCTGATTTACAGTGGCATTGAAACTAGTTTGCAGGCGGGTGAGTTTACGCTTAGCCCGGCGCTCACTCCGCTGCAAATTGCGGTACGCTTGCAAGATGCCACCCCGACCCAGATCCGGTTTGTGGTTTTGCCCGGCTGGCGCATGGAGGAGATTGCCGCCAGCCTGCCGACCTCGGGACTTGCGATTACGCCGCAAGCGTTTCTAACGGCGGCTCAATCGGCGCCGGGCGGGTTTGATTTCCTGCCTGCGGGCGCCAGCGCGGAAGGTTTCTTCCTTCCGGACACCTACGTTTTGCCGCGTGGCATCACGGCCGAAGACCTGGTACGCACAATGGTCGGCAATTTTGCCCTCAACCTGCGCTCAGACCTGCGCTCGGGCTTCTCGCGCCAGGGCTTGAGTGTCTATGAAGCGGTTGTTCTGGCCTCAATCGTCCAGCGCGAGGCCGTGGTGGCGGATGAGCAGCCAATCATTGCTTCAGTTTTTCTGAACCGTTTGCGGGTTGGGATGCGCCTGCAAACCGACCCTACTGTGCAGTACGCGCTCGGCTACGACCCGGTCTGGTGGAAGTCTCCGCTTTCGCTGGCCGACCTGGAAGTAGACTCTCCGTACAACACATACAAGGTCGATGGTTTGCCGCCCACGCCAATTGCCAGCCCGGGCCTGGGGGCTTTGCGGGCGGTTGCTTTTCCGGCCCAAACGCCGTATTACTACTTCCGCGCTCGTTGTGACGGTTCGGGCCTGCACCTGTTTGCCGAGACGTTTGACCAGCATTTGCAAAATGCCTGCCCGTGAGCGCCGCAATTGGGTGACAGATGGCGATGGATGTGTTATAACCTTGTGAAAAATTTTACAACCGGAGAGTTCCCGCCATGTTTTTGAACCTTGCCCCTTCTTTAGAGCAGTTGATGTTCCTTAACCAGTTCTGGTGGTCGTTGTTCATCCTGGTGCCGATGGTCTTGATTGCCCGCACGGTGGTTGCTGGTACACGCTATTCGCCAATTTTGATTATCGTGGTTTTTGGATTGACAATGGGCTTTGTGCTGACTCTTTCGGGCGTGACCCAGCCCGGTTTGCCTGAATTCCCGCTGATTGACATCTTGAGCCGCACGACCATCATTGCCCTGGCGGCTACTTTTTTTGTGGGCGGTCAGCAAATCAGGCGTGTTTTTTCCAAAAATCCTGTTCCAAAAGACGAGACGGTCACCTATGCGATGGAAGAGCTGGTGCTTGGCACGCCGCGTACCTATTTCTTTTTCATTGTTCGCGCGTTTTTTCTGTTGCTTGGCATTGAAGCACTCTATAAATACCTGCTTGGCAATGCTCCCGCCAACGCGATTGGAGCCTATTACCCGCTGATTGCCTATTTGGGGCTGGTGATGTCGCTCATTCTGATAGACAACCGCGCGATTATTGAGAACAAACGCTTGTATCTCGGTCGCGGACTGGTGGAGGTTGCCGGGCTGGTTGTGATTTTGATGGCGGCGTTTCATTTGTCTGCATTCGTCAGGCCGTGGATTTCTCTGCCGCAAATCTTTTTTGTTATGCTTCTCTCCTCGGCCCTCGGGATGGTGTTCTACCGTTTGCATCATGGCCCGACTTTGCGCAGTTTGCTCTTTGCAGGCATACCGATTATTCTTTCCGCCAACTTTTTGGTAGGCGGTTCGCTGATTCGCGGCGTGTTTGATTTGCAGGGCATTGCGCCTGTTTTGATGTATGGCTTTTTTGGCCAGATTATGTGGATGTTCGGCGGCATCAGCCTGCTGATGCTCCTGGGCCGCACAGCCGCCGTCCGCAACCTGGCGCCGGGCATGGCGGGGGCGCTCTCGCACGCCGGGCTAACCGGGGCTTGCACGGCAGGCGACCTGGGCGAAGAAGCCGCCCGCCGCGCCCCGGTAATGATCAACATTCCCTTCTTTGGTCATATCTTTGTGTTCTCTATCCTTGCTTTGAGCGTGGAACGCGGCGCGCTGTTGGTCTGGCCCGTGATTGCAGTCGGGTTGCTGGGGGTGGTTTTGAGCGCGCTGGCCTTCCGTACACTGCGCGCTTCGGCAGGGGCTGAGCGCCAGGAGGTGACCGGCCTGATGCTGTTCTCGTTTGGCTGGCAGTTGACGGCCATTTTCTTTGGCTTTTTACTGCTCTCTGGCCTTCCGCTTGAATATGCCGCCATGTCGAAAAGCTCGGCGCTCTCACATTTTGGGTTGTTTGCGGCCTTGCAGGGTGGCATGTTTGGCCCTGATGCCGCCGCTCTGATTTCTTTCGTCTTTGCCATGCCTTTCCTGGTACATCCGTTTGTTTTCTTCCTGTTCGGACGCGCCATGGAAAACAACGGCGAAATGCCGCGTCTGCCGGTTTACATTTTGGCGCTGGTCGGTATTTTGGGCGTTGTCTACGGGTTGTTTTTGATGTAACAACGATATGATAAAATCAGCCAGGCGATGAGGCTCGCCGTAACCGTCCGCTGGACTGATGGCCTCTACTGGGAGACATCTTTCAGTAGAGGCTCTCTTTTTTATCAAACCATGAACTTACAACGTTATTTATTCTCTTTGCGGCCCTTGCGCCGCTTTGCGCGAAGCGAGGCTATGGAAAAATTTTTGATTATTTCCCTGGGCGCCATCCTGGGAGCGAATGCCCGTTATTGGTTAAGTGGCTGGGTGGCAGAAAAATTGGGCGCAGCCTTTCCGTATGGTACTCTGATTGTGAACCTGACCGGTTGTTTTGCCCTGGCTGTTTTTGTAACCCTGGTCACAGACCGCTTTCTGGTTGACCCCAACCTGCGTATTCTGGTCACGATAGGATTTTTTGGTTCCTATACCACCTTTTCGACCTATAGTTATGAAAGCGTCAATCTGATTCTCAACGGCCAGCCCTGGTTGGGATTGCTCAACCTGTTTGGCAGCAGCATTTTGGGCGCCCTGGCGGCTGTTGCGGGTATTGTGCTTGCTCGCGCTCTGTAAGCCAGGCCGACTCAATCGCCAATTTGTCTATCTGGAGAGAGAACCATGACTCCTAAACTTAACGAAGATGCTCAACGTCTTGCCATTTACATTGGCGAAAGCGACCGCTGGCGCGGCAAGCCGCTCTATGCCGCTATCCTGGAAACGCTCAAAGCCGAAAAAATTGCCGGGGCGACGGTCGTGCGCGGCGTGGCCGGTTTTGGGGCTCATTCCCACATTCACACGGCGGCCATTTTGCGGCTGTCTGAAGACCTGCCGCTTATCGTTCATGCGATTGACACCCCCGAGAAAATTGAAAAAGCCATCGAACTGGTTAGCCCGATGGTGCGCGAAGGCCTCATCACGGTCGAAGATGTGCGCGTGGTGCGTTATACCCATCGTTATCTAAATCCCTTGCCTGCTGACCGGCTGGTCGAAGAGGTGATGACTCGTGAAGTCGAAACCCTTGCGCCCGAGATGCCCATCGCTGAGGCCTGGCAGAAAATGCTCGATACGCTTATCAAGGCCATGCCAGTCGTGGATGCGAATGGCATGGTTGTGGGCATGTTGACCGATGAAGACCTGCTCGAACGCGCCGGGGTACAGCAGCGGCTTTCGGTTGCCGGGCGGCTTGATGCCGGGTTCCTGGCCGAAGAACTTGTCCGCTTGCGACAATCTGAATTGCGGGTAGCCGAAGTGATGTCAAAACCTGCCATCACGGCCAAAATTCACGAGCCGCTGGGCCTGGCTGCGGCGCGCATGTCGAAGCAGGGTGTCAAACGCCTGCCCGTGCTCGATGAACACGGGCGGTTGGCGGGTGTCTTATCGCGGGTCGATATTTTGCGCCTGCTGGCCGAAAAACCCGCCGCCAAAATGACCGCCCCGCTTGGGGCAGCCCAAAGCGTGCGCGATGTGATGACCCCGCTCATCCCTGCTGTGAATCAGGACGACGAATTGCCCGAAATTGTCGAAAAACTGCTCGAAAGCGGTTCGCACCGCCTGATTGTGCTTGATGCAGCCGGTAAAGCGATTGGGCTGATCAGTGATTCAGACGTGGTCGCCCGCGTTCAGCCGGCTCAACGCCAGGGGGTATTGGCCGCCCTGATGGGCACTTCTGAAGCGCCGCTTAGCAGCGTCACGGCTTCAGAACTCATGTCGCCGGGTGTATTGACCGCCCGGCCCGAAACCCCAATTGTCGAGGCCGTGCGCATGATGATGAATCCCAAGCGCAAATGGCTGGTCGTGGTGGATGCAAACGACCATCCCCTCGGCCTGGTGGACCGGCACATTCTCCTGCGGGCGCTTACCTCGGGGGGATAGCGCAGCCTGAAAACAGGCTCCTACGGCTATGGTTGACAGCCAGCCCTTCTGAGACTACAATGAAAGTGCTTTCTTGACCCTTTCATCGAGGACTTTTTGTGTCTCCCAAATCCCCCACCATTTACGATGTTGCTGAGCGCTCCGGCGTCAGCATTTCGACCATCTCGCGGGTGCTCAACACCCCGGATAAGGTCAATGCCGAAACCCGCCAAAAAGTGCTCGAAGCCATAGACGCGCTTGGCTTTGTGCCCAAAGCCGAAGCCCGCGCCCGCGCCATGAGCAAAACCGGGCGGATTGGCGTCATTACCCCGTTCTTCACTGCGCTTTCGTTTGTCCAGCGCCTGCGCGGAGTGGCCGCCATGCTCTCGCGCCATCACTACGAGCTGGTCATTTACCCGGTCGATTCTGAAGAGCAATTGCAGGGCTATGTTTCCTCCATCCCGCTCATGCGTAACATAGACGGGCTGATTATCATGTCGCTGGCCATTCAAGACCACGAAGTTGACCGCCTGGTCAGCAATCACATGGAAACAGCCCTGATTGAGTTCGCCCACGAGAAACTCAACAGCATTGTGATTGATGACGAGCAGGGCGGGCGCATGGTTGCCGAATATTTGCTCCAAAAAGGCTACCGCTCCTTTGGCTTCCTGGGCGATATTGAGCCGCCCGAACGTTACGCCATTCACCCGGTGCGTTCCCGGCTCGATGGCTTTCAATCTGTTTTGCGCGAAGCCGGGGCGTCCATGCCGCCCGAAACCATCAAAAGCGCCTTTTATGCGCACGAAGCCTCGCGCCAGGCGGCTTATGACCTGCTCACCATGCCAGACCGCCCGCGCGCCATTTTTGCCGCCTCCGATGTTCAGGCGCTCAGTATCATCAAGGTTGCCCGTCAGTTGGGGGTTCGCATTCCGCAAGACGTGGCGCTGGTTGGCTTTGACGATGTTGACATGGCCGACTACGCCGACCTTACCACCGTCCGCCAGCACCTCGACGAATCGGGACGCCTGGCAGTCGAAATCTTGCTGGCTCGCCTTGCCGACCCGGCGCGCCCCGTCCAACACATCAAACTGCCCCTCACACTGGTCGAGCGCGAGACGGCGTAATGGAAGGGAAGGCAGGTAGGTAGGTATTCACGTAGCCACGTAACCACGTAACCACGTAACCACGTAACCACGTAAAGACCTGTTCCCTGTTTCCCTGTTCCCTGTTTCCCCTATTTCCCTCCTCTCCCCACTCTCCAACCATGCCCATCCACACATCCCCCACCCGCTGGATACTTGAAACCAAAAACACCGCCTACGCCTTCGGGCTGAGCGCATCGGGCTTGCTGGCGCATCACTATTGGGGCAAGCGCCTGCCGCGCCTCGAAGATTACCCCATCCCGCCTGAGCCGAGCGGCTATGCCTCCACCGATGGCCCCGACCACTTCATCCCCGAAGAATTTCCGGGCTATGCCGGGGTGAAATATATTGACCCGTGTCTCAAAGTCACGTTTGCGGATGGAACGCGGGATGTGGTGCTACGCTTTGAGTCTTTTGATGTGAAAAAGTCCTCACCCCTGGCCCCTCTCCCGCAGGGAGAGGAGAGCAGACTCCCTTCTCCTGCCGGGAGAAGGGTTGGGGATGAGGGAGAACTTGCCATCCGCTTAAAAGACGTTTTCTACCCCCTGGCTGTGACCCTGCACTACCGCATCCACCCGGAGTATGACCTGATTGAACGCTGGGTCACGCTTGAAAACCTGGGCACTGAGCCGATTCACGTCGAGCGGCTTTTCTCGGCCAAGTGGACCTTGCCCCCCGGCGATGACTATTCCCTGACGCACCTGGTGGGCCGCCATGTGGACGAGTTCAACCTGTGGCGCGAGCCGCTCACGCCGGGGCTGAAAACCATCGAAAGCCGCCGCATCATCCCCAGTCACCGCGCTGCGCCCTGGTTTGCCATTGACCGCAACGCCAGCGAAGACGCGGGCGAAGTCTGGTTTGGGACTCTCGCCTGGAGCGGCAACTTCCGCATCAGCGCCGAAGTGACCGAGTTTGCGTCCACCCGCGTCAGCGTGGGGCTGAACGACTGGGATTTTGGCTGGCGGCTTCAGCCGGGGGAACCGCTCACAGCGCCCTCTTCCATTTCGGGCTACACCAAAGCAGGCTTTGGGGCGGCCAGCCGCCTGTTCCACGCCTATGTTCGGGAGCGGTTAATCCCCCACGGGCCGCATCTCCACAAAATTCTGTATAACTCATGGGAAGCCACTCTGTTTGCCGTGGACGAAGCCGGGCAATCGGCTCTGGCCGAAATTGCCGCCCAAATGGGCGTGGAATTGTTCGTGATGGATGATGGCTGGTTCCACAACCGCAATTGGGATACCGCCGGGCTGGGCGACTGGCGGCCCGACGCCAAAAAATTCCCAAACGGCTTGGGCGGGCTGATTAAGCGCGTCAACGACCTGGGCATGGACTTTGGCCTGTGGGTCGAGCCGGAAATGGTCAATCCCGATAGCGACCTGTACCGCGCCCACCCCGAATGGGTGATTCACTTTCCGACCCGCGCCCGCACCGAAAGCCGCAATCAGTTGATTTTGAACCTGGCCCGCGAAGATGTGCAGGAGCACCTGATTGGCGTTTTGGACAGGCTCTTGACCGAAAACAACATTTCCTTCATCAAGTGGGATATGAACCGCCCCGCCAGCGAACCCGGCTGGCCCGATGCCCCCGGCGACCCGCGTGAGTTGTGGGTGCGCTATGTGCATGGGCTGTACCGCGTGTGGGGCGAACTGCGGCGGCGGCATCCGCGCGTCACCTGGCAGAGTTGCGCCAGCGGCGGCGGGCGGGCTGATTTTGAGATTTTGCGCCTGGCTGACCAGGTGTGGGCCAGCGACAATACCGAAGCGACCTCGCGCCTGCGTATTCAGGAAGGCTACTCGCAATATCTGCCCGCCATCACGATGGAAGCCTGGGTGACAGATTGGAACGAAGGCATTGTGCCGCTGGAGTTCCGCTTCCACGTCAGCATGTGCGGCAGTTTGGGCGTGGGCGGCAACCTGCTGCATTGGAGCGAATCCGAGCGCGATTTGGCGGCGAAGTGCATCGCCCAGTACAAAGAAATTCGGCACATCATCCAGTTGGGTGAGCAATATCGCCTGATTTCGGCGCAAAAAAGCCCCTATTCGGCAGTCCAATACGTCAGCGCCGATAAAAGCGAGGGCGTCTTGTTCGTTTTTCGGGCGCACATCCCCGAAAAATTCAACATCCCGCAAATCTATTTGCGCGGCCTGGAGCCGGAAGCCGTGTATGAAGTGGAAGGCTTCGGCCAACGCTCCGGCGCGGGCTGGATGGAGGCCGGGCTGAAGGTGCCGCTGAAGAATTTTGAGAGCCGGGTGATTCGAATCAAACGAGTTTAAGAACCTGTCCGAAAATTTATTTTTCGTCCCGCCGCGCCGGGTGATTTATCACCCGACCAGGAAAAAGCCGCCTTCAGGCGGGTTCATGTGATAGCCCGGACGTTTACGTCCTTTTTTGCCCCGGCCCAGATGTTCGTTGTCTGGGCCGGGGTCTTTACATTCAAAATACCTGCGCTACCCCGGGCTTTGATTTCGTGATAGTTTGTAAATATGATAAAATCTCTCCGATTTTGACCAGAAAGGGAGAAAACCTATGTCAGAAAATACCAAACTTGCCAGTCTGCCCACACCGCCCGGCACCTTTGGCTTGCCGGTAGTTGGCGAAACGCTCGAATTTATTCAATCTCCAAACGATTTTGTCAACCGCCGCCGGGCGAAATATGGCGAGGTATTCTGTTCAAGTATTCTGGGGGCCAAAACGGTTTTTGTGGGCACGCCAGAAGCCAACCGCTGGGTTTTTTCGGGAGAAAACAAGTACCTGGTCAATCAGTGGAGCTATGCCATCAGCCGCTTGCTGGGTGAGAAGGGGGTTGCCATGCTCACCGGTGAAGCCCACGCCAAACGCCGCGCCCAACTTTCGCCGCATTTTAAGCATGATGCCATGGCCAGCTTTGTTGCTTCCATTCAGAAAATTGCCGAGCGTCATCTGGAAACCTGGGCCGACCTGGGCAATGAGACCAGCATCATTGACCGTGTGCGCCTGATGGCCTTTGAGATAGCGACTGTCTTTATTTTTGGCGAGACAAAAGTTGATATTCCTTACCTGAACAAACTCTTTCAGGCCTGGACAGGCGGCATGTTCGACCCTGTGCCGCTCGATGTGCCGTTTACCCCCTTTGGCAAGGCCTTGCGCGCCAAAAAAGCCATGCTTGCCTACCTCGAACCCATCGTCCGCCAGCGCATGGCCCTGGCTGAACAGCCTTTTGATATTTTGGGTTCCATGCTTAGTGTCCGTGACGAAAACGGTCAGCCGCTTTCGGTTGAAACCATCCTGCATGAAGTTCAGGTGCAGTTGTTTGCGGGGCACGATACAACCGTGACGGCCACCTCGAACCTGATGATGCTGCTGGCCCTGCACCCCGACGTGTTGCGCCGGGCCCGCGAAGAGCAGGATGCCTGCGCTGATATTAGCGTCTTTACCCTCGACTCGCTCAAACGCATGCCCTATCTCGAACAGGTTATCAATGAAGGCTTGCGCCTGATACCGCCTGTCAATGGCGCGTTTCGGGTTGCAACCGAAGATTTGGAATTTGAAGGCTTTCGGATTCCCAAAGGTTGGACGGTGCTCTTCAGCTCCAACCGCACCCATCAACTGCCGCCCTGGACAAACCCCTCCGCCTTTGACCCCGACCGTTTTGGAGATGAGCGCGCCGAGCACAAGCAAAAACCGTTTAGCTTCATCCCCTTTGGCGGGGGGCCGCGCATGTGCCTGGGACGCAGTTTTGCAATGGTCGAGATGACCGTTATGCTGGCCCTGCTGTTGCGCGGCTACGAGTGGGAACTCACCCCGGGTCAGGATTTAAGCCTGGCGCCTTTCCCCTTCCCCCTGCCTCGCGGCGGGCTGAAAGCCTCTTTTCGGCGCCGCGCCGGGTTTCAGCCAGGGCGTTAAAGCCCCAGCCATTTGGCGGTCAGGTTGGGCAAATCGGCCGCGTTACCCTGCCGGGCGGTGCATTGGGGCAGTGACCCCAGGAACAAGCGTCCATATTGCTTGGTCAGCACCCGCCGGTCGAGAATGGCAACCACGCCCCGGTCGCTGGCCGAGCGAATCAGACGCCCGAACCCCTGGCGGAATTTGAGAATTGCCTCAGGAATGTGATATTCGCCAAACGGGTCCTCGAACATCTCAGAGCGGGCTGCAATAATCGGGTCGGTGGGCACTTCAAACGGAATTTTGGTAATCACCACCACCTGCAGCGACTCGCCAGGCACATCCACGCCCTCCCAAAATGAGCGTGTTCCCAGCAGTACCGCCCGGTCGGTGTTCTTGAACGATTCCAGCAAGGCTTGCGGAGAAGCGCCCTCCCCCTGTTCATAAATCTGAATATCCTGGTCGCGCAAATAGGGCCCAATTGCCTGCGCGGCCCGTTTCAATTGCGCGTAAGACGTGAACAAGGCCAGCATTCGGCCTCCGCTGGCAATGGCGGTCTGCGCAATGGCGCGGTTAACCGCCTGCTCATAGCCTGGCGCGTTGGGTTCGGGAATGTCTTTGGCAATAAAAAGCAGGGTCGAGCCTTCATAATCGAACGGCGAACCCAGCGTCAGTTCATCGGCTTCCTCAGCCAGCAGGGTGTTGCGCACATAGGTGAAATCACCGGCAGCGGTCAGGGTGGCCGAAGTCAGAATGACGGCTTCTTTCTCGTGCCACAAATGTTTTTGGATCAGCGGCCCAACCCGCAGCGGGGCGGTGTTCAGCGTCAGGCGCCTGCTTTGCGGCTGAATTTCGACCCAATAAATGGTCTCTGGCTTGGGGTCGTGAATCATGGCACTGATGGCATTTTCAGCCTCCACCAGCCGCCGATACAGACCACCAAGCGAACCGAGCGGGTCTTCCATCTCCTGAATTCCATCGGCGTACAGTTCGCTGGCGGCCTTATAGGCTTCGCCAATCAGATTGATGAGTAGGCGCATTGTCTCACCGGTCGCCTCCCAGCTGATTTCAACCGAATCCCACCCCTGCGCCGTGCGCGTTGCCGGTAAAATGCGGGTCGAAAAAGCATACAAACTTTGCGGGCGGCCTTCCTGCATGTATTCCATAAATTCCATCAGCCCGTAGAAAAAATCGCGGGCCTGGTTTTCCAGCCGAAACGCCAGGTCAGAAGCCCGGTGCACCAGATTGGTCAGCGCGGCATAATCTGAAGGGCGCACCAGGTCTGCCGCCACACGCAAGAAGTTGCCCAACACACCACTGCCTGCCCCGCCGACTTCTTTGACCATGCGCTCAAAATCAGTCTGACCCATGCGAAACGACATCGCGCCGGTGGTTGCCGCTTCCAGATGATGTCCTTCATCAATCACAAGATACTGATAATCAGGCAGGACCTTGCCTTCGGCGGCAACATCTGAGAGCAGCAACGCATGGTTAACGACCAGAATGTGCGCTGCCTGAGCGGCCTGTTTGGCGCGGTAAAACGGGCAAACGCCGCCCATCTTGCCGGCACAGGTTTCGCTTGAGCAGGCCTCGTCCTCTGCCGAAAGTTTCATCCAGACATCTTTTTCCTGCGGGCGGTTCAGGTTCAGGTTGCCGCGGTCGCCGCTGGGGTCATTCAACGTCCAGACCAGGGTTTTGGCCAGCACGCGCATTTCATCGGCATCGCGCGGGCCCTGGCGGCGCATGATGTCTAAACGGCGCGGGCAAAGGTAATTGGAGCGGCCTTTCAGAATGGCCGCCCGCAGCGGAATATTCAACGCCGCCCGCACCGCCGGAATATCCTTGCTGATTAACTGGTCTTGCAGGTTAATCGTATTGGTTGAAACCACCACCCGGGTATTGTTCTGAATGGCAAAAAGCGCCGAGGGCACCAGGTACGCAAAAGACTTCCCAACGCCTGTGCCCGCCTCGACCATCAAGTGCTGGCTATAAGAGAGCGCGTTTGCCACTGCCCTCAGCATTTCAATTTGTTCGGGCCGTTGTTCATAACTCTCAAAATAGCGCGAAAAAGGCCCGCCATACTCTAAGACGGAGGCCACCTCGTCGGCATCCAGCAGCACGACTTCTTTTACCGGGCCAGGCGGGCGGGCCGGAGCGGACTCCCCTTCAGCGAAAAGCGGCCCCGAGTCGCCGGGTTTGGCCTTTTTGGCTTTTACCTGCTCACGTCCGCGCATTCGCAGCGCTTCCTGGAACCCAAAATTGCCGTCCCACTCGAGCGGTTCGCCCATGCGTACAATTTCGGCCAGCAGCTCAAGCGGCAGTTGGGCCGCCATTTCCACCAGGCGCTGATAAACCGCCAGGGTCACGCGCACATCGTCCATGGCGCGGTGGGTCGCCGAAAGCGGAATGCCCAATAGCTGCCCCAGCGCCCCCAGGTTATAGCGGCTGGCCGAGGGGAGTAAGACCGAGGCCATTTCGTAGGTATCAACCGCCTCGTTCAGGGTCAAAATCCGCTGACGGCGCAAAAATCCCAGGTCAAAGCGCACGTTCTGGCCCAAAATCGGCAGGCCGCCGCAGAACGCTTCTAACTCGCCCAGCATGTCACCAATGCGTGGTGCGTTGCGCACCATGGCATCGTCAATGCCGGTCAGTTGGGTGATGTTTTCGGGGATGTGGCGGTTGGGGTTGATGAGCGTCTCAAACTCGGCATCGATGCGCCGCCCATCGAAGCGGATGGCGGCAATTTCAATAATGGCATCTTTTTGCGGGTCGAGGCCGGTGGTTTCGATGTCAATAACAACGATGGGTTTCATGCAACGAGTTTACCATGAAACAAATGTTCGTGAAGCGATTGGTGTCCAGCGGGTCATAGCCTGAGCGTCCCGTACGGGTGCGGTAGCCAGGAAAGCCCGGAACCTGGTTGCTAAAAGTGCCTCGTTTGAGTTTGTTTTGCGGCATTGCGTTTACTCTTGGGCGTGGTTTTCGGCCAGGGCGTTTTTGATTCTGTTGAGCGCTTCTTCCAGCGTGCTGCGTGGGCAGCCAAAATTGAGCCGGACAAAGCCCTGCCCGCCTTCGCCAAAGTCTTTGCCATCGGTGAGCGCAACTTTGGCGTTCTCGAGCAGAAACTTAAACGGGTCTGGCTTCAGGTTCATGGCGCGCAGGTCGAACCAGGAGAGATAGGTTGCTTCGGGGTGGGTGACGCGCACGCCGGGTAGGTGCTCTCGCACGAACTGGGTCACATAATCGCGGTTGGCGGTCAGGTAAGCGCGTAATTCATCCAGCCAGTCATCGCAATCGCCTGAAAAAGCCGCCTCGGCGGCGACCATGCCCAGGCTGCTGACGTGCATACACAGCCGCTCGGTCTCGTGGCGAAACTTTTGGCGCAGGCTGGCATCGGCGATGATGGCAAAACCGGTAAAAAGCCCTGGCACGTTAAAGGTTTTGCTTGGCGCTATCAGGGTGATGGTGCGGGCTTCAATTGCGGGTGAGAGTGATGCAATCGGGATGTGCCGGGTGGGGGGCAGGGTCAGTTCACTGTGAATTTCATCTGAGACGATGATGGTATCGTGCGCCAGGCAGATTTCGGCCATCTGGAGCAGTTCCTCGCGGCTGAAGGCCCGCCCGGTGGGATTGTGCGGGTTGCACAACAGGAACATGCGCGTCGGCGCGTTGGTGTCGAACATCAACTCAAGATGATCAAAATCAATTTCATAGCGCAACAGGTATCCGTCTGTGCGGGTTTCTCGCAGGGGCGCATCTTGATGCACCAGCCCGACGTTTTTGTGCAGGCTCAAGAAGGGCGGGTACACTGGCGGCTGGGTTAAAATCCCCTGGCCTGGCTCACAGATGGCCCAGGCCGCGGCATTGAACCCGGCAATGATGCCCGGGGTGGCGATGACCCACTCGGGTTTCACCTGCCAGCCGTAGAGTTTTTCCATGCGCGCGGCAACAGTCTCTCTCAGCCGTTTGCTCGGAAATTCGTAACCATGCACCCCATGCGCTACGGCCCGCGCCAGGGCTTCGTTGATGGCGGGTGGGGCCGGGAAGTCCATATCGGCTACCCATAACGGCAGAACATCTGGCGGGTAGAGAGTCCACTTAATGCTGTTGGTCTGTGTGCGGTCGGGGGCGCAGGAAAAGTCGAAAGCAGGGGTCATGGTTTCCTAATCCGGGTACACTTTCCAGCCCAGTTCTTCCAGGTTGGCCGAATCGAGCACTTCTTGGGGCACGTCAATCAGCAGGGAATTGGCTTCGGCCAGCAGGGTGCCGGCTTCGTCGTAAATTCCGGCCCAGCCTTCAGCCATTTTGCCTTTTGATTTGCCTGCCTTGCCGATAATTTTTAGCGGTTTGCCGGTCGGTACGTTTTTGCGATATTTGACTTCTAACTTGCCAGTGAACATGAAGCGCGGGGCCGAGGGGTCGCCCATGTGGGCGCGCCCGCTGATTTCATCGAGGATGGTGGCGACAATGCCGCCATGCAAGACGCCCGGGTACCCCTGGAAGTGTTCGGGGGCTGTGTAGTGGGTTTCGATGACCCCCGGCGCAGTCTGGTAGATTTTGAGTTTCAGGCCGACGGGGTTTTCCAGCCCGCAGATGAAGCACATTTTGCTGTTGGGTTGTTTGATGTGTGCGGTCATTTCGGTTTCCTGTTTGTGATGTTGGCGGCACAAAAGCGAAACCGCAAATTGCTTTGCGGTTTGTTGGCGGCACGGCTGTACTGATCTAAGGCATGGGCGGCAAATCGCTGGTGTACCAATCCAGGATGTCGGCGTCGATGCTTTCTTCCCCGTTAAAGACGATGACATCTACCAGGCCATGTTCGGTGCATTCTGCGGTCAGGCCACAGAGAACGGCTTGTGTGTAGCCGCCCGCCAGTCCGCTTGGCGAACCGTCTTCATTCAGGGCGTAGGCCACCAGGTTATATTTGCCTTCGGGCAGGTTCTCAATGCGGTAGGTCGTTTGGTTGAGGGTGGTTTGAACGCTGTAGGTCTCGCTCCCGCCGACTCGGAAGGCTACAATTTTTAGCGGCGGGATGAAGTCAGATGGATATCCCAACCGGCCAGAGATGCTCCCGCCAATGGCGATGGTCGGCTGGATTTCGATTTGTTCTGGCACGTAGGCGGTCAGCGTTGCGCTGACAATTTGGGCCACGTCGGCGGTCGGCTGCGGCTGGGCGGGGACGGCAGAGCAAAATGTCAGCAGCAAAGCCAACGGGATGAGCAGGATGAATTGCCAGAGAGGGGAGGGTTTAGTAGGGGTAGACATTCAGGCGGCACCAGTACTTGAAAATCATTTCAATCGCTTTTGAAAATTCATCGTAGTCAATTGCCTTCAAGATGTACGAATTGGCTCCATCGTGGTAGGCGGTTTGCACATCCTGGTATTGATTGGATGAGGTCAGCACAATCACGGGCATTGCGTGCAGGCGGCTGTTGCTTTTGATGTTTTTGAGCACTTCAAGACCATCAATTTTGGGCAATTTCAGGTCGAGCAGAATAATCATCGGGTTGGGCGGGCTTCCGGCCCAGTTGGAGAGCATTTGCAGGGCTTCCTCGCCATCGCGCGCAAGGTAGATTTTTGTGCCGGGGTCTACTTTCTTAATGACTCGTGTAATCAGGTCGGCATCGGCGGTACTGTCTTCAACCAGGAAAACGGTGCAGGGCTGGGCAGGTATCATAAATTGTTTCTCTCTTTGGGCCGGATAAGAGATATGTAAATGATTATAGCATGTTCATTGACTTGTGCAGTGCTCGCGGATAATATTTTGACATCAAAATATCAGGAGGAGAAAAAATGCCATTCCACTTTGTTGCATTTGCAGGCAGTTTGCGTAAAGGCTCACTCAACATGGGCTTGCTCAGGGCGGCTGCCGAAATTTTGCCGCCCGAACAGGCGCAAATTGAAATTGTAGATATTTCCGAGATTCCACTATTTAACGAAGATATTGAGAAACCAGTTCCGCAAGCCGTACAGGTTTTTCGCCAAAAGATACAGGCGGCAGATGCGCTGGTGATTGCCACCCCCGAGTACAATCATTCTATTCCCGGTGTTTTGAAGAACAGCCTCGATTGGGGTTCTCGTTCTCCAAATGTGTTTAGCGGCAAGCCGCTTGCCATTTTGGGGGCTGGCGGGCAGTTTGGGACTACCCGCGCTCAATATCACCTGCGCCAGGTGGCCGCGGCTCTGAACATGTTCCCGGTTAATGTGCCGCAGGTGTTGGTATTTAACGCTTCCAAGAAGTTCGATGAGCATGGCAACCTGACCGATGAGCCAACCCGCGCCCTGATTGCCGATTTGCTTAGCAACCTGATAGACCTGACCAGCCGCCTGAAAGGCGCAAGGTAAAAGAAGAAAACCTCCCGAGACCGGGAGGTTTTCTTCTTTATTCACCGAGATAATCTCGTAGTTTGCGCCGAATGGATGGATGACGCAGGCGGCTGAGGGCCTGGGCTTCAATCTGGCGCACGCGCTCGCGGGTCACGCCCATTTTGCGCCCAACTTCTTCGAGCGTGTAGGCCTGACCATCGAGCAGGCCATAGCGCAGTTGCAAAATGCGCACTTCGCGCGGCGGCAGACCATTCAGCACTTCGCTCAGGTGCTCGCGCAGCAGGTTGTAGGTTGCCGTGTCATCGGGCGGGGCGGCCTCGTCGTCTTCGATGAAATCACCGAGTACCGAGTCTTCTTCGTCGTCGGTTGGGGTTTCCAGCGAGAGCGGACGGCGCGCCACCTGAATCATGTTCTCGACCTTCTTGGGAGGCACTTCCAGCGCGTCGGCCAGTTCTTCTACTGATGGGTCGCGGCCCAGCCGCTGGGTCAACTGGTGCTGTACGCGCAGGAGTTTGTTAATCTGGTCGCCCATGTGCACCGGCACGCGGATGGTGCGTCCCTGGTCAGCAATCGCGCGGGTGACAGCCTGGCGAATCCACCAGGTGGCATAGGTCGAGAATTTGTGTCCGCGGCGGTAATCAAACTTTTTGGTAGCGCGAATCAGGCCAATGTTGCCTTCCTGAATCAGGTCGAG
>CAZNCT010000005.1:47032-52048 GCA_964571615.1 uncultured Anaerolinea sp.
CCGAAATGACCAGGCGGCTGTTGGCGGTAATCAGGTGTTCGCGCGCGGCCCAGCCGTCTTCAATGGCGGCACGTAATTCCATGCGGCGGCGGGTGTTGGTAATGCCTTTGGCCAATTCTTCGCGCGCGGTGCGTCCGTTTTCGATGCGTTGGGCCAGGTCAACTTCTTCTTCTGCCGTCAGAAGGGGGACACGGCTGACTTCTTTCAGGTACAGGCCGATGGTGTCGTCGGTGTCAATGTTGGCCAGGTAGTCATCAATTGCCAGGTCAGGCTCGGCTTCGGCTTCCACTTCTCCGGGCTGTGAGAGTTCGTCCTCATTTGGCTCGGCGGTAATGGAATCTTCCACAAAGGGAATTCCGGCGCTTAGCAGGGCAGCAAAGGCCTCTTCCAATTGCTCCACATCTTGTTCGGCTTCCGGGAAGAAGTGCAGGATGTCATCCAGAGTTACATAAGATTTTTGGCGGCCAAGTTCAATCAACCGCGCAATGGGGGAGTATTCTTCCTCTTCTTCAACAATCAGCAGGGGTTCTTCCATTCTTTCTTTATCATCCTTACAGTGAAGTCTAAATCAGCATACACTTTTTTAGGTTTTATTTCAAGTCCCGATTGTCACGGGGCTGGCGTGCTTTCAAGACTGTCAAGCAGCGGCGGGTTGGCTGGCAGACTAAGCAGCGCTTCGATGCTCATTTTTGCCAGAATCAGCACAGTGTTGGGCTGGCTTTCATCCAGGGCGTAGTAGCCGCTTCCGGTGGGTGTTAATTTGCCAACCCGCACCGTCAGGGTCGAATTATCCTCAAACGTTACCTGAATGCGGGTGACGTTTTCCGCTTCCAGGCCGAAATCGGCCAGGTTGTTGGGGCTTTCAATTTGCGATAAGATGCGCAGGCTTTGGACATTCGAAACCGCAGAGTCTGCCGCAGTCTGGTCAACGATTTGCGAATCAGATACAGCGCCGCTGGTCAGGGCCCATTGGCCTTCTTTGAGCGCCAGGCCAAGTTCAGTGCCATCACTCTTGCGCACCGAAAGCGCAGTGACCGAGCGGGCGTAGGGTTCTACCAGGTAGCCAGGCATGCTTGGGGCCGGGGTGGGGGTTCCAGCCAGGGCCGCGCTGATGAGATTATCCTCCTGGCGGGTGTACCAGTACAACCCGGCGACCAGCGCCAGCAAGGCCAGCGCAATAACGGTCGAACGCTTCATACTTTAACCTCGCTTGCGGCGCGCAGCCCAGGTGCTGACGCCCGCCCCAACTACCAGCAACGGCAAGACGCACAGGGCGCCCAGAATCATGGCAACAAAGCCAGCCGTGCCAGGCGCCTTGAAACTGCGCTGGGTCGGTTCTTTGGGGGTCAGGTTAATCAGGTTGTCTTGCTCGGCGACCCAATCGACCGCATTGATGAAAATATCGCCGTTTCCTTGCTGATAAATCGCATCGGCAGCCATCTCAGAGTCGCCAAACACCACCAGACGCGCGTTTTTCGTCCAATCTTCGGCGGCCACGGCCAGGGTCACAGGCCCGGGCATATCGGTTCCTTCATCAAATTTGGCTGTGTTGTTATTCAGCGATTCAAAATCTGTCTCGCCCCAGGCGTTGAGATTGCCTGATACCAGCGGCGTCAGGTTAACATTTTCAGGAGCCGCCAGGGTTGTCAGCGAGCGCGTGGTTGGGAAGGCGCTGTAGTAGCCAAGCAGACCTTGCGTGTCGGGGTGCCGGGCATAGGTCGTCGGGTCGGCTACGGCAATGACCGGCGGGTTGACGTTCGGGTCTACCACCAGGTCGTTGTTGAAGACAATCCCCCAATCGGCCAGCAGGGCATCCAGCGGGTCGTTTTGGGCGACTGCATCCGCCGAAACGGGCGGTTCTTTCATCACAATCAGGCCGCCGCCTTGCTCCAGGTAAGTTTTCAGGAACGTCACTTCATCGTTACTAAAGGCGCGTTTGGGGCCAACAATCACCACTGCCCCGGCATTTTCGGGCACGCGCCCGGTGCTGAGCAGATTCAGGCTGGCAACGGTATAGTTCTTCAGTTCCAGAGAGCGTTTTACCAGCGCGTACGAGGGGTCGCCTCCGCTCTCAATCGAAATTTCTCCATGACCGGTGACAAAATAGACAAAGCGTTCACCGGGGTTTTGCAGGCGCACAATTCCGGCGGCCAGGTCACGTTCGCTGGCAAACGAAACCACCTCGCGCCGGTCACCCATCAGCAGGATGATAGAGCCGTCGCGTTCAACTTTATCCTGCTCCGCCTGCACCGGATTGAATTCAGGGTTAATGAATTCATAAGAAAACTTGCCCTGGCCGCTGGTTTTGAATTTTTCAAGCAGTTTTTGGGCGCTCTCCGAAGAAATCTGTGAGCTGTAATAGGCCCGGGCCACAACCGGGGTTTCAATGCTTTCGAGGATTTTGATGGTCTCAGGGGCTAGCGTGTTTTGCTGGTCTTCGGTGACATCCCAGGTTTTGGGGTTCTCGTAAACCAGCGCATTGACAAAGAACAGAATGCCTGCCACCGCCAGCAGCAAAATGACTGAATTGCTGCCATAGCGCACCTGACGTCCTGTGAAGAATTTGCGCACACCCTCGGGGTTCAGCAGGGCGGTCACGGCCAGGCCCAGCACAATCACCAGGGCGCTAATCCACAGCCCATTTGAGATGATGTTGTCATTCGGCAGGGTCACCAGCCGGATGTCACTCAACGCGCTGGTGATTAAAAATCCGAGCAGTGAAAGCAACGCCAGGCCCGAAATCACCAGGCCCATCGGCGCATATTTTGTCAGGTTCTCGTTGTTCATACTAGCGCCACCTCCGGGTCTCGATTGCGGCGGTGCCAATGACCAGTCCAAGAACGGTCAGGCTCAGGTAGTAAGTAATGCCCGCCAGGCTGATGATGCCCTGGTTGAAGCTCTCATAAAAATGAGATTGAATATCCAGATAACGGAAAACCTCGGCGCCGCCTGGCAAAATGCTGGCCGGGGCCCCAATCAGCCACCACATGACGATAAACAGGGACAGGGTGCCAAAAAATGCCGCAATCTGATTGCTAAAAATTGAAGAAATCCCAACCCCCAGGGCCAGCAGGGCCGCTGTGAGCAGAATGACGCCCAGGTAACCTGCCATCATCAGCATTTGGTCAATGCCCGGGTCGGCTACCTGTTGCATCATCAGCGGGAAAACCAGGCTGGCTGCAATCAATGTCAGCATGAACAGAAAAGACCCCAGCCACTTGCCGACCACCAGTTCAAAATCACGCACGGGGGCGGTGAGCATCAGTTCCATCGTCCCCATGCGCACCTCGTCGGCTACCAGGCGCATGGTCAGCGGCGGCACGGCCAGCATAATCAAAAAAGCCATGGCCGCAGTTACCGATTGCGGCGTGGGTGCGGGCGCAAACCCAAAAGAGTTCAGGCTCAGGGCCACCAGATTCAAGACAAAAATCAACCCGATGATGACAAAAAACAGGAACGCCACCACATAAGCCACCGGGCTGATGAAATAAAGGTCATATTCACGTTTGGCAATTGTCCATATATTGCGCATAGGTTATTCCTCGCTCTTGGCAGGGTCTTCTTTGGTCAGTTGCAAGAAGATATCTTCCAGGCTCAGGCTCGAAGGACGCATTTCGAGCAGGTCTAACTTTGCCTCCACCACCACGCGCGCCACGCTGGCCCGAATATCGTTGTCTGAGTGATATTCAACCGTCAGGTGTTGTTCGTCTTGTGGAATGACGGCCTGGACGCCTGCAATGGCGCCGATGGCTTCTGCCGCCCGCCCGGCCTGTCCGCTCAACGTGAGTTGGACACGCTGCGCACCCGTCAGGCTGGCTTGCAGGTTTTCGGGCGTATCCTCGGCGACGATTTTTCCTTTGTTAATGATGAGAATGCGGTCACAAAGTTGCTGAGCTTCTGAGAGAATGTGGGTGGAAAGCAGCACCGTGCGTTCTTTGCCAATCTCTCGAATCAAATTGCGGACTTCAATAATCTGGGCAGGGTCGAGCCCAATGGTAGGCTCATCCAGGATAAGCACTGCTGGGCGGTGCAGCAAAGCCTGAGCCAGACCAACCCGCTGGCGCATCCCTTTCGACAGGTTGCCAATAAACCCGCCCGCCCGGTCGAGCAGGCCCACCATCTCGAGGGTCTCCTCAACGACGTCTTCGGCCTTGGGCAGGTGACGCAGGTCGGCCATAAACTTCAGGTAATCGAAGACCGTCATATCGGTATACAGCGGCACGGTTTCGGGCAGATAACCGACCCGTTTGCGCACCTCCAGCGATTCGGCCACAACGTCGTACCCGGCAATGGTGGCTGTCCCCTCGCTGGGCGGCATGTAACCGGTCAGAATGCGCATGGTTGTTGTTTTTCCGGCCCCGTTTGGCCCCAGAAAACCGGTAATCTCCCCCTGGCGGGCTTCAAAGTTCAGGCCATCAATGGCGCGTCTTGCGCCGTAATCTTTGGTCAGGTTGGAAACTTGAATCATGCAGTCTCCTTTTAGTAGTTGAATTGTGCGAAATTAAAGGCACAGCAGCCAATCGGCGGCGGTGCCAGTCGAGGTTTGATAACCGTCTAACACTATACAACAAACGGGCCGCGCAAGTCAAGAGTTTTACAAATTTCTAATGAAGGGTTAATATGCCCCGGGCCTGCCGCTTCTTGACGCATTTCGCCCGTGAACGTAAAATACACGTCCCTGACCAGAGAGCAAAGGTTTCTCACATGCCAGTATTCCTGCGCAGGCGGAGCACCTTTGTTTTTTGTTTTCATAAATCCCTGTTTGGAGGAGGAGGGTTTTTATGCTCGATGTCTTGTTCTTGCCGCTTGCGGCTGAAGCCGCCGCCGAACGCCTGCCCCTGCCGCTCTTGTGGTGGCTTGGCCCGGTGGCTGCCCTGTTTGCGCTGGCTTTTGCTTTCATTTTATACCGCCAGTTAATGACTCTTGATGAAGGCAACGAGCGCATGCGCGAAATTGCCCAGGCGGTTCGTGAAGGTGCAATGGCTTATCTCAAGCGGCAGTATCAGGCAGTCGGAA
>CAZNCT010000005.1:52059-54021 GCA_964571615.1 uncultured Anaerolinea sp.
TGGCGCCTTGTTTGTTATCTTCCTGCTGCTCTCACTATTCAACCTGCAAAACCCCATCGTCCCCTTTGGTTTCCTGACCGGGGGTTTTTTGTCGGCCCTGACCGGCTTCATTGGGATGAAAACGGCTACCAACGCCTCGGCGCGTACCGCCTTTGCGGCCACCAAAAGCCTGAATGGCGCTCTGCAGGTCGCCTTGCGGGCGGGGGCTGTCATGGGCCTGGTAGTTGTTGGATTTGCACTGCTCGATATCACCCTCTGGTTTCTGGTGCTTTATAACGTCATTCCTGCGCTCTTTCCTCAGCATGCCCTGGCGCTGGCTGAAAACCCCCTGCCCCAGATTACAACGCTGATGGTCAGTTTTGGCATGGGCGCCTCACTGCAAGCCTTGTTTGCGCGGGTGGGTGGCGGCATTTACACCAAAGCGGCTGATGTTGGCGCTGACCAGGTTGGCAAGGTCGAGGCCAATATTCCCGAAGACGACCCGCGCAACCCCGCCACCATTGCCGACAATGTCGGTGACAACGTTGGGGATGTGGCTGGCATGGGTGCCGACCTGTACGAGTCGTATGCCGGTTCTATTCTGGCGACCAGCGCCCTGGGCGTTGCGGCAGTTGGGTTCAAATCTGCCGAGTTGCTGGGCGGCAAATCTTTGCTCGAGATGGGCCTGATTTACCTGGCGGCCCCGATTGCCCTGGCAGCCCTGGGCATCTTGCTCTCGATTGTTTCCATCTTTGTGGTTCGTTCGCGTGAAGAAGCCAGCCAGGCCGAGTTGATTGGCGCGCTCAGCCGCGGCTTGTACATCAGTTCTGCCGGGGTGGCGATTCTTTCCTTGCCGCTCCTGTTTTTGCTCGGAATGCCCAAACCTTTTGCTTTGTGGATTGTCATTCTGACCGGTCTGGTGGTTGGCATCGCGGTTGGCAAACTGACTGAGTACTACACCTCGCACGCCTTTGAGCCGACCCGCGGCATTGCCGGGCAGGCCGGTACCAGCACCGCGACCGCCCTGATTGAAGGCCTGGCGGTCGGAATGCGCTCGGGCGGCTTGCCGGTTGCGGCTGTGGTGATTGGCATTGTGGTCAGTTTCTATGCTGCTGGCGGCGCCACCAACATGCTGATGGGCTTATATGGCGTTGGCCTGGCGGCGGTCAGTATGCTCTCGACCCTTGGCTTTACCCTGGCGACTGATGCCTACGGCCCAATTTCAGACAATGCTGGCGGAAACGCCGAAATGTCGAAACTCGACCCAATTGTGCGCCACCGCACCGACCAGTTGGATGCCGTTGGCAATACCACGGCTGCGATTGGTAAAGGTTTTGCCATTGGTTCTGCCGCTCTGACCGCGATGGCCCTGCTGGCCGCGTACCTCGAGCAAATTCGATTGGTCTTGGGAAGTCTGCACGGTGTTGAGACCCTGCAGGTCGGTGAGCGCGCTATACAGGTTGCGGCCATGACCATTCAGGATTTGATTGTGTATTACGATGTCACCCTGCTCAATCCCTCGGTGCTTGTCGGTGTTTTTGCTGGGGTGGCAACCACCTTCTACTTCTCAGCAATGACCATGAGCGCGGTCGGACGTGCCGCCGCAGGCATGGTGGAAGAAGTCCGCCGCCAGTTCCGCGAAATTGCCGGTATCCTCGAAGGCAAAGCCCGCCCCGACTATGCCCGCTGTGTTGAAATCAGCACCCTGGCCGCCCAGCGCGAAATGACCAGCCCGGCGCTTGTTGCTGTTGCCATACCGGTACTAACCGGGGTCGTCTTTGGCGTTGCTGGCGTCTTGGGTTTGCTGGTGGGCGGTCTGGCCTCGGGCTTCTCTCTGGCGGTCATGATGTCAAACGCGGGTGGCGCCTGGGACAATGCCAAAAAATACATCGAATCGGGTGAGCATGGCGGCAAAGGTTCTGATGCCCACAAAGCCGCTGTCGTTGGCGATACGGTGGGTGACCCCTTCAAAGATACAGCCGG
>CAZNCT010000005.1:54049-63007 GCA_964571615.1 uncultured Anaerolinea sp.
GATTAAGTTGATGTCAATGGTCTCGGTTGTGTTTGCCGGGCTGATTGTTGCCTTCAGCAACGGTCAGGGTTTGCTGGCCATGTTATTGCCACTGCTGGCGCGCTAAACGTTTTCTTGTCTTTCTACAAAAAAGGGCTGCCCGGGTTTCTCGGGCGGCTCTTTTGTTTTCTGGCAGGTTCTTCAGGGGCGTATTTCGCATTGAAATACTGCCAATTGTCAATAAAAAGGCAGAAAAAAGGCATGTTGTTTTATGACTTTTTTTCGCTATACTATGAAAAGCAATTTTTTGTGAAAACGGTAACAAGATTCCCGTTTTCACATCTCATCCCACATAATCGGAGAAAACAATATGGACATTTTATGGTTGGGCAGCCGTCATGGTCTTGACGGCTTTGAACAGATTGCCATTGTTGGCGTTCTGGTTGCTGCATTCATCAGTTTGCTATATGCCTGGTGGCTGCGCAGCACCGTGCTCAAGAAAGACATGGGCACCCAGGTGATGCAGGATATCTGGAACGCCATTCGGATTGGCGCCGATTCGTATCTTAATCGCCAACTCAAGACCATCCTGCCGCTCATCGGCGTTCTGACAATTGTCATGTTCTTGAGCGTTTATGTGGTTCCTCCCAGTCATGAGGCGGTCGAAGAATTTAAGGCTCTTGGGCCGGAAGCCACGACCCTGATTATTGCCATCGGACGCACCATTGCTTTCATTATGGGTGCGTCTTTTTCGTTAATCGTTGGTCAGTGGGGCATGCGCATGGCCGTTCAGGCCAATGTGCGTGTGGCGGCGGCCTCGCGGCGCGGTTTTAATGAAGCGCTTTCGATTGCTTACTACGCCGGAACGTATACTGGCATGTTGACCGATGGCCTCGGCCTGCTTGGCGGCACCTTGATTTTTGTTGCCTTTGGGAAGGCAGCGCCCGATGCCCTGCTTGGCTTTGGTTTTGGCGGCACGCTTCTGGCTTTGTTCATGCGCGTTGGCGGCGGTATCTACACCAAGGCGGCCGATGTCGGCGCTGACCTGGTTGGGAAAGTCGAAAAAGACATCCCCGAAGATGACCCGCGCAATGCCGCGGTGGTTGCCGACCTCGTTGGTGACAATGTCGGTGATTGCGCCGGTATGGCCGCAGACATCTTCGAATCGTATGAAGTCACGATTGTTTCTGGCCTGATTTTGGGCCTCTCGCTGGTGGCCCTTACGGGCGACCTGAAGTGGATTGTCTTCCCGCTCATCATTCGCGCTGTGGGTGTCATTTCCTCTATCATTGGTACCTTTACTGTGCCGATTTGGAGCAAAGTGGACCTGCCCTTCCTGGGCCGTGCGCATGACGCCGAAGAGGCGATGTTCCGCTCGTATGAAGTGTCGAGCGTTTTCACCGTCTTGACTTCTATTTTGATTGCAGTCTTCTACGCCGGCGATTGGCGTCTGGCGGCCCTGACCGCAATTGGCGTTGGCCTGGCAGTGGCTTTTAACCCGCTGACTTCGTACTTTACCTCAACCAAGAAGCCGCCGGTAAAAGAAATTGTCGCCTCTACCGGAACCGGCCCGGCGACGACCATTCTTTCGGGTCTCTCAGTCGGCATGGAATCAAGCGTTTGGGCGCTGGTTGTGATTGTGGTCAGTTTCATCTTCTCCATCCTGCTCTACAATGGCGATGGCCCGGTCTATGTGCTTTATGCGGTTGCTATGATTGGTATCGGTATGCTTTCGCATACTGGCAACAACGTGGCGATGGATTCGTATGGCCCGATTTCTGATAACGCCAATGGTATCGGCGAAATGGCCTGGCACGACCAGGATGACAAAGAGACCAAAGACGCCCGCCAGATTATGGCCGACCTCGATGCAGTCGGCAACACCACCAAAGCCATTACCAAAGGCATTGCAATTGCCTCGGCGGTGATTGCGGCGGTTTCGCTGTTTGCGTCGTACATTACCGATGTAGGCCGTGTCCAGGCTCAGTTGGGTCAGGTGGTGATGGACGCCATCCGCATTTCGGATACGCGCGTCTTCATTGGGTTGCTCCTGGGCGGCGCTCTGCCCTGGTTGTTCTCCTCGCTGTCCATCCGTGCGGTCAGCCGCGCCGCCGGACATATTGTGGATGAAGTCCGCCGCCAGTTCAAAATTCCGGGCATTATGGAAGGTACCGTCAAGCCCGATTATGCCCGGGTTGTCGGCATTTCAACCGCTTCGGCTCAAAAGGAACTCATTCCGCTGGCGACCATTTCGGTGCTTCTGCCGATTGTGATTGGCCTGGTGCTGAATGTCGAGGCCCTGGGTGGTTTCCTGGCGGGCATCATTCTCTCTGGTCAGTTGCTGGCGGTCTTTATGTCAAACGCGGGCGGCGCCTGGGATAACGCCAAGAAAGCGATTGAAGACGAACCCCGCGACCTTGCGAAGAACACCGGCAAAGGTTCTGAGCGCCACAAGGCTGGCGTGGTGGGTGACACCATCGGCGACCCGATGAAAGACACCGCAGGCCCGGCCCTCAACCCGATGATTAAAGTCGCCAACCTGGTCTCGCTGTTGGCTGCGCCCATCATCGTCAAATACCCGATGATTCGCGCCGATGGGTCACTCGATATTGTGGTGGCTCTGGTGGCTGTGGTCTTAATGGCCGGCACCATCTGGGCGATTTCGCGCTCGAAAGCCACTGTCGAAATTCACTAATAAACCGGGTCATTCCTGATTAAACCAAGAGGCTGTCCGTTTTTTCTGGACAGCCTCTTCTTTTTACTTCAAAAACTTTTTCTGCCACTCAAACAGCCGGTTCAGGGCCTCGATGGGTGAAAGCGAGTTGATATCCAGCGTTTTCAGTTCATCTAGCAGCGGGTTGGTTTCTGGGAACAAGGCCACCTGCTGAGCCGCTACCGGATTAATCTTGACTGCCCGGCCCGAACTCTTCTCCAACTCAGACATAATCTCGTTGGCGCGCTGAATGACCGGCCTCGGCAGCCCGGCCAGTTGGGCGACATGGATGCCGTACGAGCGGTCGGCCCCGCCCGGGATGATTTTGTGCAGAAAAACCACACTGCCATCGGCCTCGGTGACGGCCACGTTGTAATTGCGCACACCGGGCAGCAAGTCGGCCAGTTGAGTCAACTCGTGATAGTGGGTGGCAAACAGGGTTTTGGCGCGCAAATGCGGGTGATTGTGAATGTACTCAATCATCGCCCAGGCAATGGAAACGCCGTCATAGGTACTGGTGCCGCGCCCGATTTCATCCAGAATGAGCAGCGAGCGGCTGGTGGCATGGTTCAGGATATTGGCGGCCTCAATCATCTCAACCATAAAAGTCGATTGACCGGCGTGGATTTCATCCTGCGCGCCGATGCGGGTGAAAATCCTATCGGTCAGCCCGATGACAGCCGTCTCTGCGGGGACAAAACTGCCCATTTGCGCCATCAAGACAATCAGCGCCGCCGTGCGCAGATAAGTGGATTTACCGCTCATATTTGGCCCGGTAATCACACGCACAATTTCGCCCATTTCAAATGAGATGTCATTGGGCACAAAACGCTCGCCTTGCAGGCTGGTTTCCACAACCGGGTGGCGGCCATTGCGAATATCCAGCACGTTGGCCTCGACCACCTGCGGGCGCACATAGCCCCCCAGGGCGGCGGCCTCAGCCAGGGCCGCCAGGGTATCCAATTCGGCCAGGGCGCGGGCTGTGCCAAGCAGCGTTGGCGCAGATTGTGAAAGCCGGGCACAAACCTCTTTGAACAGGCGCAACTCAATTTCGCGAACCCGTTCCTCCGCGTTCAGCACCAGGGTTTCGTACTCTTTCATTTCGGGGGTGATGTAGCGCTCGGCGTTGACCAGGGTCTGTTTGCGGATGTAGTGCGCAGGCGCGTTGGCGGCCTGCCCGGCAGAGATTTCAATGTAATAACCGAAAACTTTGTTGTAGCCAACTTTCAGGGTCTTAATGCCGGTACGTTCCCGTTCAACCGCTTCGAGATTGTTAATCCACTCGCGGGCGTGACGCGAGGCCTCGATGACCCCGTCTAACTCAGCAGAGTAGCCCGGGCGGATAATGCCGCTGTTTTGCAGGGTGGCGGGCGGCTCATCGGCCAGCGCCTTGACCAGCAGGCTGCGCTCCTCGCTGCACGGCGACAGGTTACGGGTGATGTGAGCGAGCGGGTTTTCATTGCCCTGCTCGGCAGGCAGCAGTTGCAGAATGGCGGGCAGGTGTCCGAGCGTTTCGCGCATTCCAACCAGGTCGCGCGGTTGGGCATGGCCCGAGAGCACCCGGTTGGTTAAACGCTCCAGGTCGCCGAGCGGCTTCAGGGCGGCGCGTAATTCGGCCCGCCGCATGGATTGACCGAAGAAAAATGCCACGCCGTTCTGACGGATGGTGATTTTAGACAGGTCGAGCAGCGGCTGGCTGACCCACTGACGCATCAGGCGCTTGCCCATTGGCGTTACCGTCTGGTCGAGAATGCCGAGCAGTGACCCCTTTACTTCGCCGCGCGGCGCACCGCTTAGCGTGGAACGCAGTGTTTCTGTCAGTTCCAGGTTGCGGCGGGTGGCAGCATCGAGACTCATAAACTCGCTTGTGGAATAAGAACGCAGGCTGGTCAACAGGTCGAGCGCAGCCGGTTCGGTCTCGCGCAGATAGAGCAAAATCGCCCCGGCGGCGCGCACCGGCAGGGTTTGACCTTTGAGCCCGAAACCATCGAGCGAGGCGGCTTTGAAATGATTGAGCAGGGTTTCGTAGGTCTTGCCCGGTTCAAAACGCCAGGCAGGCCAGGGGGTAATATGGCCGGGAAGCCCATTGAGCAGAACCTGGTTGTCAGGGTGGATCACTTCCGCCGGGCGCAGGCGGGTTAGTTCGGCCCGAATGGCAGCCTGAATGTCTGCGCTGGATAGTTCGGTGACGGCAAACTCCCCGGTCGAAATGTCGGCGTAGGCCACCCCGGCGCGTTCCCCGTCAATCACTACGGCGGCCAGGTAGTTGTTTGCATCGCCAGGCAGCAGGCTGGGTTCTATCAGCGTGCCGGGGGTGACCACCCGCACCACCTTGCGCGGAAAGATTCCCTTGGCAGGCATTTCTCCGACCTGTTCGGCCACTGCGACCTTGATGCCTTTTTCGATCAGCCGCACCAGGTAGTTCTCTGCCGCGTGGTAGGGAATGCCCGCCAGCGGTACGCGCACCCCGCCCCCGACAGGCCGCGAAGTCAGGACAATGTCTAACTCGCGTGAGACGATTTCAGCATCCTCGTCAAAGGTCTCGTAAAAATCGCCCAGGCGAAAGAAAAGAATACAATCGGGATAATCTCGTTTGATGGAAAGGTATTGCTGGCGGACGGGAGTGGCTTCTTCAGTGCTCATGCGGGTGATTCTACTGCCAAAACCTGAAAAATGTGACATTTGTCAGTTTGAAATCGGACACATTACGATATAATATAGTCACTATATTCCTAGAAGGAGGTTGAAATGGCAAGTGTAACTTATGACCATGTTGTCAAGGAATTCGGGAACGTTCGTGCAGTGAATGACCTGAACTTCCACATCGAAGACAAGGAATTCCTCGTTTTCGTTGGCCCGTCCGGTTGTGGTAAAACCACCGCCCTGCGCCTGTTGGCCGGGTTGGAGGAAATCACATCCGGGCAAATTTTAATTGGGGATCGTGTTGTCAATGACGTTCCGCCCAAAGACCGCGACATTGCCATGGTGTTCCAGTCCTACGCGTTGTACCCGCACATGACTGTTTATGACAACATGGCTTTCAGCCTGAAACTGCGCAACACACCGAAAGACGAAATCAAAAAGCGCGTTCAGGAAGCGGCTGAAATCCTCGGCATTCAAGAATTGCTTGACCGCAAGCCGCGTCAACTTTCGGGTGGTCAGCGTCAGCGTGTGGCAGTAGGTCGCGCTATCGTCCGCAACCCGAAGGTCTTCCTGTTCGACGAGCCGCTCTCGAACCTGGACGCCAAACTGCGCGTTCAGACCCGCGCTGAAATCAGTAAGCTGCACCAGCGCCTTCAGACCACCTTCATCTATGTGACCCACGACCAGACCGAAGCCATGACCATGGCCTCGCGCATTGCGGTCATCAACAAGGGCGCCCTCCAGCAGTTGGATACCCCGCAGGTGCTTTATGATACCCCCGCCAATATGTTCGTGGCTGGGTTCATTGGCTCCCCGGCGATGAACTTCTTCCCCGGCACCATCAAACGCGCCGATGACCGCCTGGTGGTTGACCTCGGTAACTGCGCTGTGGCAATCCCCTCGCACCTGGTTGGCCCGTATGAAAAACTGATCGGCAAGAAGATTGTCTTTGGCATTCGCTCTGAAGACATCTACAACCCGCAGTACCTGCCCCCGGCGATTCATGCTGAGAAGGTGCCCTGCAAAGTGGATGTTATCGAGTTGATGGGTAACGAAATCTTCCTGTACCTGGTTTCTGGCAGCAACAACTTTGTTGCCCGCGTTGACCCGCGCACGCACTTCAAGGTCGGCGATGAAGTCCAGGTCTCGTTCAACATGGATAAGTTCCACATCTTCGACCCCGAGACCGAACAGGCCATTCGCTAAGGCCCCGAAATTCCCGAAATTCCCGTAGGGGCGCAGAAGTCTGCGCCCCTACGATTATGTAACAAGGAGATGGATTTGATTATGGAAACGAAATATACGCTGGTGCTTGTGCGTCACGGCCAAAGCGCCTGGAACCTCGAAAATCGCTTTACCGGTTGGACGGATGTTGACCTGACCGAACAGGGCATTGCCGAGGCCAAAGAAGGCGGACGCCTGCTCAAAGAAGCCGGTTACGAATTTGACGTTGCTTATACCTCGGTCTTGAAACGCGCCATCAAAACCCTGTGGATTATTCAGGAAGAGATGGGCCTGGAATGGCTGCCGGTTGTGCGCGCCTGGCAATTGAATGAACGCCATTATGGCGCTTTGCAGGGCCTGAACAAGGCCGAAACCGCCAAAGAATATGGCGAGGAGCAGGTCAAACTCTGGCGGCGCTCGTATGACGTTCCGCCTCCTGCTCTGAATCTGGATGACGAGCGGCACCCGCGCTTTGACCGCCGCTATGCCGGCCTCAAGCCCGAGGAACTTCCGGCCACCGAATCGCTGAAGATTACCCTCGACCGTGTTTTGCCCTTCTGGCACAATGTTCTGGCTCCTGACATTAAAGCCGGTAAGCGCCTGCTGGTTGTGGCGCATGGCAATAGCCTGCGCGCTCTGGTCAAGTACCTCGACAACATGTCTGAAGCCGAAATTCTTGAACTGAACATCCCGACCGGCATCCCGCTGGTTTACGAACTGGATGCCGACCTGAAGCCGGTCAAGCACTATTACCTGGGCGACCCCGAAGCCGTCGCCGCTGCCGCCGCCGCGGTTGCCGCCCAGGCCTCGGCAAAGAAGTAATTGGGAATGGGCCATTCCAAGCGCCAGGGAGTTTTTTCCTGGCGCTTTTTTGTTTTGGGTGTGATGTGGTTATAATCTGTTTCAAAGTAACTGCTTGCACCCTGCTACAAACTACCATGTCATTGCGAGGAGGGCGCTTTTCCCGACGAAGCAATCTCCGTTTTGGCGGGAAAATGCCAAAACGGTGGCGTTGTTTGCCGTTTAAACGGGGGTTGCTTCTCCACGCTTGCCTGGTGGACGTGGCCAGGGAAGAATGGTTCGCAATGACATTTGCAACGCTTTTTTGTTGCTGGTGAGTAGAATCGTTTCAAACAACGGAGTTGCTTATCATGCGCTGGCTTATCAACTTGTTTCTCTTATCGGTAAACGCCCTGTATATCTGGAGCCTGTTCAAGTTTTCGGATTGGTACGAACAACATTACCTGCTGGGGGTCGGAATCATTGCCGCCCTCTTTCTGGTGATATTTTCACTGGCGATTAATGCGCAACTCAACCAGGACTTTCTTAATAAAAAGCCATCTCCCTGGCTGGTGTTGCGCTTCTTCGCGCATTATTGGGGGCAGTTCCTGTTTTTAGTGCTGGCATTCTTCGGTGGTTTGGCGTTCATTGTCTATGGCGCGCAAATACTGGACCGTTCCCTGCCTGGCTATGGAGTGCTCATCGCGGTTCTCGTCTTTGTTTCTTATGTCGGTTTGCTGATTGGCTTCATAAAATGGCTGACCGAAAAAAATCTCTGGCCTTCTCCCCATGATGATAACAACCTCTCTCCCCGCTGATTTCGTTTCGGAACTCAAACGTCACTTTCGCGGTGACGTGCTGACGGATACCGCCAGCCGCATCCTGTACAGCACCGACGCCAGCATCTACCAGATGATGCCGCTCGGTGTCGCCGTCCCGCAAACGCAGGAAGACCTGATTTGCGCCCTCGAACTGGCGGCCAAATACCGCGTTCCCGTCCTGCCGCGCGGGGGCGGCTCTTCGCTGGCCGGACAGGCAATTGGCCCGGCGCTGGTTTTGGATACCTCCCGCCGCCTGAACAAAATCCTGGCGATTGACCCCGAAGCGCAGACCGCTACCGTTGAACCGGGCGTGGTGCTGGCGCGCCTGAATGCCGCCGCCGCCCGTCACGGATTGCAATACGGCCCCGACCCGGCCTCTGCCGAACGCGCCACGATGGGCGGCGTCATCGCCAGCAACGCCACCGGCGCGCACTCCATCCTGTACGGCATGTCGGCAGACCACATTCTCTCTGCCGATGTCATTTTGTCGGATGGCAGTCTGGCCCGGTGGGGGCAGGTGGTAATTGGCAACTCGCAATTCGTCACGGAGAATCACCAATTACCCATTACCAATCTCCAATCACAAATCTTGCAGACCATTGCCTCCATCCGCGCCGCCCACGCCGAAGAAATCCGCGCCCGCTGGCCCAAGACCTGGCGCAACTCGGCGGGTTACCGCCTCAACTACCTGCTCCCCTGGTCTCCCGCCGCTCCGCCACAGTGGGGCAACGCCCCCTACCCGCCAATCTCCTCCAGCCCCGAATTACCAATTACCAATCACCAATCTTTGCCTTTCAA
>CAZNCT010000006.1:0-18163 GCA_964571615.1 uncultured Anaerolinea sp.
GGGCCGGGGTGAAGAAAAAGGGCTGCCTTTTGGGCAGCCCTGCTTTTTTTAGTAATCCATACCACCCGGAGGCATGGCCGGGGCCTTTTCCTTTTCAGGAACATCGGTGATGAGCACTTCGGTGGTCAGCATCATGGCCGCAATGGACGAGGCGTTTTCGAGCGCGCCGCGCACCACTTTGACCGGGTCGATGACGCCAGCCTTAATCATGTCGGTGTATTCACCGGTCAGCACGTTGTAACCGATGTTCTTGTTCTTCTGAGCAGCAGATTCGCGGCGGACACCATCGATGATGACGGAGCCGTCCTGACCAGCGTTGGCGGCCAGTTTGCGGATCGGGGCTTCGAGGGCTTTGCGGACGATGTTGACACCGACCTGGGCATCATCGTTGTCCATCTTCAGGCCTTCGAGAACGCTCGAAGCATTGATGAGCGAAATTTCGCCACCGGGAACAATGCCTTCTTCAACCGCAGCGCGGGCAGCAGAGAGCGCATCTTCAACACGGTGCTTCTTTTCCTTCAGCTCGGTCTCGGTAGCAGCACCAACGCGGATGATGGCAACGCCGCCAGCCAGTTTGGCAACCCGCTCTTGCAGTTTTTCGCGGTCGTAGTCGCTGGTGCTCTTTTCGATTTCAACACGAATCTGCTCGACACGGCCCTTGATGGCAGCCGCATCGCCTTTGCCGCCGACAATGGTGGTGTTGTCTTTGTCGGCAACCACTTTTTCGGCGCGACCCAGGTCTTGCAGGGTGGCGGTTTCAAGTTTGCGGCCAGTTTCTTCGCTGATGACGGTACCGCCGGTCAGGATGGCGATGTCTTGCAGCATGGCCTTGCGGCGATCACCGAAGCCAGGAGCCTTGACAGCCAGGACATTCAGCATACCGCGCAGTTTGTTCAGCACCAGGGTTGCCAGGGCTTCACCATCGACGTCTTCGGCGATGATGACCAGGTCGCGCTTGCCAATCTGGACGAGTTTTTCGAGAATCGGGACGATGTCCTGGGCAGCCGAGATTTTCTTCTCATTAATCAGAATGTAAGCATCGTTGATGACCGATTCCATGTGCTCGGTGTCAGTATGAAGTAGGGCGAAATGTAGCCGCGGTCGAACTGCATACCCTCGACGTATTCGGTTTCAAAGAGCATCGATTTCGACTCTTCAACGGTGATAACGCCGTCTTTACCGACTTTGTCCATCACATCGGCAATCAGGGCGCCGATTTCGGGGTCAGCCGCCGAGTTGGTGGCCACCGAGGCAATTTCTTCCTTGGTGTTAATCGAGACAGCCATTTCGCGCAGGCCGCCAACCACTTTTTCAGCGGCTTTCATGATGCCGTGCTTGAGCAGCATCGGGTTGTAACCAGCGGCCAGGGCTTTCAGGCCTTCGGTCACGATGGCGTGAGCCAAAACGGTGCTGGTGGTAGTGCCATCACCGGCAATGTCATTGGTCTTCTGGGCGGCTTCTTTGAGCAGCTGGGCGCCCATGTTTTCAAATGGGTCTTCCAGTTCGATTTCTTTGGCGACCGAAACACCATCATGGGTGATGGTGGGGGAACCGAACTTGCGGTCAATTGCCACATTGCGGCCTTTCGGGCCGAGGGTGGTTGCCACCGCGTTAGCAACGACATCCATGCCGTTCTTCAACTTGCGGCGGGCTTCTTCAGTAAAGACGAGTTGTTTAGCAGCCATAGGTTATTTCCTCCGTGAGTTACTTGCTTTCAATAATGCCGAGCAGGTCGCTTTCGCGTAAGATGAGCAATTTCTTGCCATCGATTTTCAGTTCGGTGCCAGCGTACTTGGCAAACAGGACTTTATCGCCGACTTTGACATCCATCGGAATGCGGTCGCCATCTTCATCGCGCTCGCCGGGGCCGGCAGCGAGAATAACACCCTGTTGGGGTTTTTCTTTGGCGGTGTCGGGCAACACCAGGCCGCTCGCGGTTGTTTCTTCCTGTTCGGCAGGCTCAACAACAACACGATTGCCAAGGGGCTTGATTGAAACGCTCATACAGAACCTCCAGACAAAATTTAAGTTGGGAATAGGTGATTGACAAAGTTTTAGCACTCAAATCAGTAGAGTGCTAAAACAAATCATACTCCCCCTGCTTAACCCCGTCAAGAGGAAAGACTTTGTTCTTATAAAATTCTGACAAAATGGCGTGGATGGCTTAAGGGGTTGCCGTAGCCGTAGGCATGGGCGTGGCAGTCACCCGGATGACCGGCGTCGCATTGGCAACCGATTGGCAGATGGCTTCACCCGATTGAATAATCCCCAGCACGGTCGGGTCGCTGCCGAACGGTGAAGCGCGGATTTCGCCAAAAATAGCCATAGCCTCGGGGCATTTGTTGTCTTGCGGGCGGCTCAGGGCGGCCAGCACAGAGCCGTAGGTGTAGTAATAGACCAGCGTATCTGAAGACAGGCTCAGGCCCGTCACCGCAGTGCCTGGGTCACCGGGGGCACACCCGGCGCGGGCCTCGCATGATTCCGCGGCGGTACATCCGCGTATCGCGCATTTCAAGGCCGGGATGGAGCCTTCGTAGTTGCGCGACTTGAAGAAGACAATCCCTAACTGCCCGTACACATCGGCTTTGCTTGGGTCGAAACTGAGTGCTTTTTGCACGTTGCGCGAAGCGGCAAAGTATTCACCCATTTGCGAGTAGGTTCTAGAAATCGACAGGTAGGGCGTGGGGTCCTGAATGCCTATTTGTTCGTTGATTTTGGCCGCCCGCGCAAAATATTCAAGCGATTTTTCGTACAACATGGTGCGCTGCGTTTCGATGGTACTGCTAAAGGCCAGGTGGCGGTAATTGGCCCCGGCGCGCAGCATCAGGAAGGTCATGTTAGGGGTCAGGCTGATGGCCTGGTCGTATTCCTGAATGGCGCGGTTGTATAAGCCTTGCGACTCGAGCAGGAAAGCATAGACCCGGTGCAAATCCATCAGGTTGTCGCCGCGCTCAAGCGCCTGGCTCATATATTGCTCGGCCTGGGCCAGTTTTTGCTGGTTGGTTAAGATTTCAACGTAGAAAACCAGCGCCAGGGTATTGGTATTATCCAGTTGCAGGGCGCGGGTGACTTCTTGTTCGGCTTCAGTGAGCAGGCGGTCGTAACGTTCTCTGTCGGTGAAGAAATACTGGTTGGCATTCCAGGTCAGCACAAAAGCGCGGATGGCGGCCACCGTGCTGTTGTCGGGCGCCACTTCTTTGGCACGATTAATCGAAATCAGGGCTTCTTGCAGGCGGGCCAATCGTTCGGCATCGACCAGTAAGGCCGAAGAGTAGGTTTGAATGCGCGCCATTTTGGCCCACACTTCGGCGTTTTGCGGGTCAATGCGCGTGGCTTCGCGGTAAGCAGCAATTGCCCCGTTCAGGTCTCCGGCAGCGAAGAGCGCATCCCCTTCTTCGGTCAGCGAAATGGCCGAGCGGGTAGGGGTTGGGGTCGGCAGGCCGGCCTGTTGAATGGCGCCCGCTTCAACCCCGCGAATCATCCAGATTCCCCACAGGCTCATCAGAGCCAGGAAGAAAATGCGGTAAATGTTGGAGTGAGATTGGCGCCGAAAGAGCGGGCGCCGGACAGGAATATTCATACCAAAACTCAAGGGGTAGGTTCTGGGGTGGCCGTTGAGCCGCCGGGGATGCTTTCTGCGCACAGGCGCAAGCCTTCGGTAGCGTTGAAAATCGCATCGCTATCGCTGGGCACGCTATTGACCACCTGCCGGAAAATCGGCACGGCTTCTCCGCAGCGACCCAGGCGCAAGAGCGTAAAGCCGTAAATGTAGTAATACTCGGCCACCCGCCCGGGCTGAATGGGCAGCGGTTCGACCTGAATTTCATCGTTATACAGCCCGCCATTGACCACATAACTCAGATTTTGCAGTGCTTCGGGCCATTTGAAGTTGCGGTATTGAATGACACCCAGGTTGCCGTGGTAGGCCGTGGTTTGTGGCGAGTCGCGCACAGCCTGCTCGGCATATTGCTCAGCTTTGCTGTATTCACCGGTGGTAAAGTAGATGCGCGAAATCAGCAGGTCGGGCACCGGGTCCGATGGGTTCAGCGCGTTAGCACGGTTGAGCGAATCGAAAGCCTTTTCGTAGATTCCCATCAGGCGGTAAGTGCGTCCCAGGGCCAGGTGCAGGTCGGCAATGTTGTTGTTGATGGCAATTGCCGTCTCGTATTCTTGAATCGCTTCGGGGTAACTGCCAGTGACTTCAAGCACATAGCCGCGGGCGCGGTGGGCTTCCATGGTGCCTTCACCCAGGCGGCGGGCAATCCGCGATTCTTCAATCATCTTTTCGATGACGTTGATTGGCCCGGTGCCGCTGATGTACTGGTCGGCCAGCAGTTCGGCGTAATAGGCATGTGCCAGGGCGTGGTTGGGGTCTATTTCCAGCGCCCGCATGATGGAGGCCTCCCCGGCCAGGAAATCTCCCTGTGATGCCAGCGCCCAACCGCGAATGGCATGAGCGGTGGCATTGTTGGGGTTAAGCAACAGGGCATTTTCGGCGTTCACCTGTGCTTCCTGGTTGCGCCCCAAAAAGACCAGGATGCGTGCCAGGGTCAGGTAGGTTTGCACGTCAGACGGGTTGGCGCGCAACGCCGCCTGGTAAGATTCTACCGCCTGCGAGAGTTTGCCCTCGCGCACGTACTGATCGGCTTCTGTCAGGTACGATTCCGGGCTGCGTGTGGCCGTAGCCGTAGGCACGCCTGGAACGGGCATGGTCGGCACGACCATGCGCTCGAAATAGAAAGCAAAAGCAACCAGCAAAGCCAGCAGGGTGATACGAAAGATATTGACCGGCTTGCGCCGTTTTTGCATTGACCATTTACTTCCACGTAAGTACATAATTTCATCATACCATCGTGAATTAAGGCGCGTCAAGCCAGGCGAGCAAGCATTAACCGCATTCTTATCGAAAATGTCGGTGGATGGGCGGCATTTTCTTGCCCAAAAGCCCGCTTGCATATAGAATGAAGCCATGCGATTTGATGTTTTCAGCCTTCTGCCCGATACTTTGCGGCCTTATCTGAATGCCAGTATTCTCGAAAAGGCCAGCGCGCGCGGCCTGATTGAAGTTCATCTGCACAACATTCGTGATTACACCCACGACCGTCATCATACGACCGACGACACCCCGTATGGCGGGGGCGGCGGCATGGTGATGAAGCCCGAGCCGGTCTTTGAAGCGGTCGAAACAGTGCTGGGCAGTCCGCCATCTTGCCCGGTGATTTTGCTCACCCCGCAGGGCCGCTTGTTCAACCAGCGGGTCGCCGCTGAGTTGGCCCAACATACGCGCCTGGCCCTGATTTCAGGCCGTTACGAAGGTTTTGACGAGCGCATCCGCGAACACCTGGTCAGTGATGAAATTTCGATTGGGGATTACGTTCTGACCGGCGGCGAACTACCGGCACTCATCTTGATTGATGCGCTTTCTCGCCTGGTGCCGGGTGTTTTGGGCGACCCAACCGGAGCCGAGGACGATTCTCATGCTTCGGGCCTGCTTGAGTACCCGCACTACACCCGACCGCCCGAGTTTCGCGGCTGGCGCGTTCCCGATGTGTTGCTTTCAGGCGACCATGGCAAAATTGAAACCTGGCGGCGCGAACAGTCGCTGCGCCGCACCCTTGCCAAACGCCCCGACATGCTTGAAAAAGCCCCATTGAGCGAAAAAGACAAGAAGTTTTTGGCCCATCTCAACAAGATGCAGGCAGGACAAAAGACCGAACCCTGAAAACAGGCGCTCTTTTGTCCTTTTTTGATTTTTTACCTTTCAGGAGACCCCAATGAAATTTAATTACGGCAAGATTTTCCTGCTTGGCTTTGGCTTTTTTGGCGTCAGCGTCATCTGGAGCGTTTACAACGCCTTTGTGCCGCTCTTTCTCGAAGCGCGCTATGGCATGTCGCCCGCATGGATTGGTTTTTTCATGACTCTCGATAACATTGCGGCCCTGCTCATCCAGCCGCCGGTGGGGGCCTGGTCTGACCGTTTGCGCACGCCGCTTGGGCGGCGTATTCCCTTCATTTTGATTGGTGCGCCAATCGGAGCGGTGGTCTTTGGCCTTATTCCGATGGTGCAGGTGCTGCCCCTGTTTGTGGCCTGCACGACCACCCTGCTCTTGAGCATGGCCTTCTGGCGCACGCCGGTGGTGGCCCTGATGCCCGACGTCACGCCCTCGCAGTATCGCTCACAGGCCAATGGCATCATCAATTTTATGGGCGGGGTCGGTGCCATCATCGCCTTTTTGGTGGGCGGAACGCTTTATGACCTTGACCCGGCTTATCCTTTCTGGATGGGTTCTGGCCTGGTCATTCTGGCGGCGGTGCTGGTGTTCCTGTTTATCAAAGAGCCAAAAGAATACAGCCAGGATGACTCTCCGCGCCCCAACCTGTTGACCAGCCTGCAAGAGGTCTTTCAGGCCGAAGATAAGAGCGCCCTGCGACTCTTTTTGGCAATTTTCGCCTGGTTTGTCGGCTATAACGCCATTGAGGCCTTTTTCAGCCTGTACACCGTCAATCATCTCAAACTGGCCGAATCCGACGCTTCTCGCCTGTTGGGCCATCTTTCGCTCATTTTTGTTCTCTCGGCGCTGGGCGCGGGCTTTATTGGCTCACGGCTGGGGCGCCGGGTGACCATTTCGGCAGGCCTGATCATTCTGGCGAGCATGATTGCTTTCATTTACGTTTTGCCCGCCGAAACCCTCGCCACGACCCTGAACACCCTGCCTGTTTTGGGCGCGGTGCGGGTCATCAGCCTGTTCTTGATGGGCTCAGGGTTTGCCTGGGCGTTGATTAATATCAACTCTCTGCCGATGGTGGTGGATATGGTTGAGAACGCCCGCACCGGAACCTTTACCGGTCTCTATTATCTTTTCTCTACGCTGGCGGCCATTGCCGGGCCAAACATCAACGGCTGGATTGTGCAGTTGAGCGGTGACGATTACAGTGTGGTCATGCTGGTCGCGCCTTTCTTCATGCTGGCGGCCCTGTTTTTGATGTGGGGAGTGCGGCGCGGCGAGTTGCAGTCGGTGGCATGAACAGTCTCTGGCGTTTTTGCTCTGCGCTGGTGGTTCTGGTTTTGCTGGTGGCCGCTCCGGGCTGTGCCCCGGTGGCGCCGCCACCGCCTGATTGCCGTTCTGAGCAAGTCACCTGTGTTGGCCTGGTGACAGACCTGAACGGTGTGCAGGATTTTGGTCTCAACGAACAAATCTGGCAAATGCTGGTCGAACTGCGTTCTGAAGGGATTGTATCAAACCGGATTGAGAGCGTTGACCAGCACGACTATCGCAAAAACCTGGCTTTCTTCTGTGACCAGGGTTACGACTTTGTCGTCCTAAGCGGGTATGAACTTGCCGAAATTGCTCTTGAAATGTACGAAGCCTACCCCAATGTCAACTTCATCCTGGTTGGGCAGCCGCCGCCCGAAGAAGACTTCCCGGCCAATGTCGCCTGGGTCATCTTTCCCGAGGAGAAAGCCGGACGCTGGGCCGGTGCGCTGGCCGCGCATTTTAGCGAGAGCAGGCTGGTAGGCGCCATTTTCGCTCACCCTGAAATCCCGGCGGTGCAGGCCTATGCGCGTGGTTTCGAGGCCGGGGTGCAGGCTGCCAACGGCCTGGCTGCTGCCCAAGCGGCGAGTGAGGAAACGATCGAATCGACCGAGACCCCCGTCCCAACCCCAGAAACCGCCGAAACCCCGACCCCCACCGAAGAAGCAACCACAACCCCGCCTGTCGAAGAGTTAACCCCAGAACCGGCTGAAACGCCGCTTGCGCCCGCGACAGCCAGCCTGGTTTTTTATGACTCCGAAAGCGACTTTGCCACTTCGCTAAGTGAGATTGGGGTGCGGGCCAGGCCCGCTTGTTGGAGCAGGATGGCGTTGATGTCCTATTTGCTTATGGGGGCGCTACGGCCATTGCCGCCCTGCAACAGTCGACTGGCTGGCTGATTGCTGTAGAAGTGGATGCCGCCCGGCGCTTTCCTTTCCTGCAAAACCGGGTCATCGCCAGCATTGTTTATGATGTCTCCGGGTTGGCCGATATTATTCGCGCTGGCAGGTTGGCCTATCCGGTTTACACTGCCGATTATCAGGTCATTTGGGGCAGTACCCCCGCGCCCGAAGTGCTTTCGGCCCTTGAGTCCCCATCTGAGTGAGCGCGGGCTAATAACCCATTTTGCAATCTTTTTGTGACAAGTGTCGTGACATTGTTCGGCTTGATGAAAGGCCAGATTGGTTATATACTACCCTTATCGGGTTCTATCTCTAGGTGCCCGAATTTTCAATCTTTTTCTCTTGGAGGAGAAACAATGAAAACTGTATCCCGTATTTTGATTGCGCTGGTGGTTCTTTCGGTATTGCTCGCCGCTTGCGCGCCCGCTGCCCAGCAGCAGACAGCTTTCAAAGTCGGTCAGGTGACCGATATGGGCGGCATTGATGACAAGTCCTTCAATGCGAGCGCGTACGCCGGTATTGAACAGGCCAAGAAAGAACTCGGCGTTGAAGGCAAATACCTTGAGTCGCAGGGTCAGTCTGACTATGTCAAGAACATCCAGCAGTTCCTGGATGAAGACTCTGACCTGATTGTGACCGTCGGCTTCCTGCTCGGTGTTGATACCGCCGCTGCTGCCAAAGCCAACCCCGATACCAAGTTCGCCATCGTGGACTACGGCTATCCTGACTGCTGGCCCGGCGCTGTGGTTGGCAAGGATTGCGGTTCCGATACCGACATCCCGAACGTTCGCGGCCTCGGCTTCCAGACCGACCAGGCTGCCTTCATGGCTGGTTACCTGGCCGCTGGCATGACCAAGACCGGCAAGGTTGCCACCTACGGCGGTATCCCGATTCCGACCGTGACCATCTTCATGAAGGGTTTTGAAGCCGGCGTGAAGTACTACAACCAGCAGAAAGGCACCTCGGTGCAGGTTCTCGGTTGGAACACCGCCGCCAATGACGGCGCCTTCACCGGCAACTTTGAATCGACCGACGATGGCCGCAACTTCGCCACCAACTTTGTTCAGGAAGGCGCTGACATCATCCTGCCCGTCGCTGGCCCTGTTGGCCTGGGTTCGGCTGCCTACTGCAAAGAGACCAAGTCCTGCTTGATCATCGGCGTGGATGCTGACTGGTACGACACCGCTCCCGAATACCGCGAAGTCCTGCTGACCAGCGTTCTGAAGAAGATCAACGTGGCTGTCTTCGACACCGTCAAGGATGCCAAGGAAGGCAACTTCACCGGCGGTAATGTGACCTACACCATCGCCGATGGCGGCGTTGATATCGCTCCCTTCCATGACCTGGATGGGCAGGTTTCGGCGGAAATGAAAGCCGAACTGGAAGCCATCAAGAAGGCGTTGATTGACGGTTCTCTGACCGTTGACGGCGTCCTGGGCCAGTAATTCGGGCCTGTTGTGTGAGAAAAGGGCCGGGGATATAAAGTCCCCGGCCTTTCGTCTCCCGGGTCAGCCGCTTCTCTGACCCGGGCCGCGTGAGATGATTTTCGGTTAAAATAATCTGGCTGTCATCCATAGACCAAGGAGCAAGCCTTATGACCACTGTTTTGGAGTTGCGCGGCATTACCAAGCGCTTCCCCGGCGTTCTAGCCAACGACCATGTGGATATTTCGCTCAATCAGGGGGAAATTCTGGCCCTGTTGGGTGAAAATGGCGCGGGCAAAACCACCTTAATGAATATTTTATATGGGCTGTACCAGCCAGATGAAGGCAAGGTGCTGGTGCGCGGGCAGGAAGTTGCGATTAAAGGCCCAAGCGATGCCATTGCGCGCGGTATCGGCATGGTGCACCAGCATTTTATGCTCGTTCCGGTGATGACCGTAACTGAAAATGTCATGCTGGGTGTAGAGCCAACCAAAAATGGCGTTTTTCTGGATAAAGCCCAGGTTGCCCGGCGCATTCGTGAAATTTCGGAACAATACGGCCTGGAAGTTGACCCGGATGCCTACATCAAAGACCTTCCGGTTGGCACCCAGCAGCGGGTGGAGATTATCAAAGTTTTATACCGCAATGCCGATATCTTAATTCTCGACGAACCGACTGCCGTGCTGACCCCGCAGGAAGTAGAGGGGTTGTTCAAAATCCTGCGCGCCCTGATTGACAGCGGCAAATCAATCATTTTTATTACCCACAAACTCAAAGAAGTGCTGGCCATGGCCGACCGGATTGTCGTCTTGCGGGGCGGCAAAGTGGCTGGTTCTGCCATTCCCAGCGAATCGACCCCTGAAACCCTGGCCTCGCTTATGGTTGGGCGCGATGTTTCTCTGGTGGTTGAAAAAGAACAGGCCAAACCCAAAGAGGTTGTCCTGCAAATCAAAAACCTGTACGTCAAAGATGAGCGTGAACACCTGGTGGTGAACGGTGTTAGTTTTGATGTGCGCGGCGGCGAAGTGCTGGGCATTGCCGGGGTGCAGGGCAATGGCCAGACCGAACTGGTGTATGCCCTGACAGGCTTGTTGCCAGTCGAATCAGGCGAAATCACCCTGGATGGCGCCTCGCTGGCGCACGCGACCCCGCGCCAGATTCTTGAAAAAGGCGTGGCCCATGTGCCAGAAGACCGCCAGCGGCATGGCCTGGTGTTGCCTTTCCCGATTTATGACAACATGATGCTGTGCACCTACTACCAGCCGCCGTTTTCAAAAGGGGTCGTTTTGCAAGAGAAAGTTATCCGCGATACGGCCACAACCCTGACGGCCCAGTTTGATGTTCGTACCCCCAGCATCAATGTCGCCGTCTCGACGCTTTCGGGCGGCAACCAGCAAAAAGTGATTGTGGCGCGTGAATTTTCCCGCCCGATTAAGTTGCTGATTGCCTCGCAACCCACCCGCGGCCTGGATGTCGGTTCGATTGAATACATCCACAGCCGGATTATCGAAAAACGAGACTCGGGCGTGGCTGTGCTCCTGGTTTCTTCCGAGTTGGATGAAATTCTGGCTCTTTCAGACCGGATTGCGGTCATGTACAAGGGTCAGATTGTGGATATTCTGGATGCCGAAACTGTGGACAAGCAATACCTGGGCCTGCTGATGGCTGGCATGAAACCCGCTGAAGCGGCCAAGAAGTCGCAGGGTGAAGGCAAGAAAAAAGCGGAACGTGTTTTCTAGGAGGCTCGCGTGACTGAGAAGCAACAACAAACCCCGGTAAAACGAGGCTGGCTCGCCCAATTGCGCGAGGCGGCTCTGGTGCCTGCGCTGGCCGTTTTTACCGGCCTGCTGATTGGCGCGATTGTGATTGTGGTGAGTGATGCCCAGGTGGTTGCCGCCTATGGAAACTTTTTTGGCGACCCTTTAAATGCGCTCTTCTTAACCTGGCATAGCATTGCTACGGCCTATGGGGCGCTCTTTGTTGGCTCTTTTGGCAGTTTTGACCGCCTGCTGGAAGGCCTGGGGGTGTTTTTCTCCACTGGCGAAACCCGTCTCTTGCTGCGCGCTATCTATCCTTTTACCGAAAGCCTGGTGACGGCTACGCCTTACATCCTGACCGGCCTGGCGGTGGCGATTGGTTTTCGGGCCGGGCTGTTCAACATTGGCGCCGAGGGACAGTTTTTCATTGGCGCGCTTTGCTCAGCCTATGTCGGCTATAGCATTGTGGGGCTGCCTGCCTTCATTCACCTGCCTCTGGCGCTTCTGGCGGGTGCGGTAGGCGGCGCTTTGTGGGGGGCTGTTCCTGGTTATCTCAAGGCCCGTTTTGGCGCTCATGAAGTCGTCAATACGATTATGATGAACTGGATTGCCTTCCGCCTGAGCGATTGGCTCTTGACCGGGCCCATGAAGGCTTCGGGTTTTCGGCCTGTGACCCCCAATGTGGAGCATACCGCCGAACTGCCGCGCTTGTTTGCCGACCCGTTGCGCTTTAACTGGGGCTTTTTCCTGGCTCTCGGCATGGCTTTTCTGGTCTGGTGGCTGCTCTTCAAAACGACCATTGGTTTTGAGCTGCGTTCGGTTGGCAACAACCCCGACGGCGCCAAATACGCTGGCATGAGCATCACCCGCAACATTGTGCTGGTGATGGTGCTCTCTGGCGGGCTGGCTGGGCTGGCTGGTTCGGCCCAGGTGTTGGGCGTTGACCGCTGGGTCGGGCAGGGTTTCTCTGCCGGGTATGGTTTCGACTCGATTGCGCTGGCCTTGCTGGGCAAGAGTCATCCGCTGGGTGTGGTGCTGGCGGCCCTTTTGTTTGGCTTCTTGCGCAGCGGCGCAACCCGAATGCAGTCTATGGCGGGCATCCCGATTGATATTATTTCAGTCATTCAGGGCCTGGTGATTATTTTTGTGGCCGCCCCCGCCATTATTCGCTGGATTTACCGCCTGAAAGAGAAGGGCGCTGATTCGGAGGCCACTGTTTTGACCCGTGGCTGGGGACGCTAACGAGGTGATGCCATGACAACCTTTGAGAACAAATCGATTGAAGAAATTGCCTTCCGGCGTGTCCGTATTGGTTATGGCGTGACCTTGCTGGTCGTTGGCCTGTTGATTTTCTTGCTCTTTGGGCTGAACACCCAACCCGGGCTCGATGCCACTTTTGGCATGAATCTCTCCTCCTCACAGGCCTTTGTGGTGCCAGATATTGTCTTGCCTGCCCAGATGACTGTTTACGCGCTGGCCATGATTACCGCCTTCTTTGGCGCATTTCAACTGGCGCGCGGCATTCGCTCGACCGGCTGGCTGGTGGGCGTGTTGGCCTTTGCGTTTGTGTTTGCCTTTCTGACCTGGGCTGCCCAGGGCAAGTCATTCAACCTGGTGGGCATGTTGAACAGCTCAATTGTGCGCGCTACACCGATTGCGCTGGCGGCCCTGTGTGGCGTGTTGAGTGAGCGCTCCGGCGTGGTCAATATCGGCATCGAAGGCATTATGCTGATTGCTGCTCAGGCTGCGGTGGTTTCGGCCAGCATGTTTGGGAATTTGTACGTTGGCTTAATCGTCGCTATTCTGGCGGGTGGTTTACTGGCCGCGGTACACGCTTTTCTGGTCATTCGCTTCAAAGTCGATCAGATTGTCAGCGGTGTAGCCATCAACATCTTTGGCGCGGGCATCACTTCGTTCATTTCCTCCCGCTTCCTCGAGAAGGCGTTTTCAAACCTGAACAATGCCGGTACGTTCCCAATTGTGCCTATTCCGTTGCTTTCGCAAATTCCGGTGATTGGCCCGGCCATGTTTGAGAACAACATTGTTGTTTATTTGATGATGCTGGTTGTGATTGTGATGCACGTTGTCTTGTTCTACACCCCCTGGGGGTTGCGCACGCGGGCCGTGGGCGAACACCCCAAAGCGGCAGATACCCTGGGCGTAAACGTGTATCTCACTCGCTACATCAACGTCATTGTCGGCGGTATGATTGCTGGCCTGGGCGGCGCTTACTTTACGATTGGCGCAGTCGGACGTTTTGATGAGGTCATGACTGCCGGCAAGGGCTTTATCGGCCTGGCCGCCATGATTTTTGGCAACTGGAACCCGCTGGGCGCGTTCTTCTCCTCTCTGATTTTTGGCTTTGCCGATTCGCTCCAGGTCAAATTGCAGATTTTGAGCGTTCCGATCCCCTCGGCCTTTTTGCTCATGGCGCCTTACATTGTCACCATGATTGTTCTGACCGGCGTGATTGGGCGCTCGACCCCGCCTGCGGCAGATGGCGTGCCGTATGAGAAGTAGGTAACTTCATTTTTTGAAATAACTCCCCGGTAGGCAGGTGCCGCCGGGGAGTTTGGTTATAATGACGAGCATTGTTCAAGGAGGTAAGCCGATGAGAAGAAGACTTGTCCATTTCATGCTTTTGCTGATGGTGTTGCTGTCCTTCAGCCCGGCCCAGGCCCAGGCCTCGGCCAACCCCGATAAGGTGGTGATCCCTGGTACGCTGCAATCAGAACTGGGCTGTTCGGGCGACTGGCAGCCTGATTGTGACCAGACCGCCCTGGTCTATGACCCCGAAGACGATGTCTGGCAGGGGGTTTTCCGGGTAGAGCCGGGCAACGACCAGGATAAAAAAGGCCCGCGCTATAAGGCCGCCATCAACGGCTCGTGGAGCGAGAACTACGGCCTGAATGCCACCCCGGGCGGCGCCGATATTCCGCTGCTGGTAACCCAGCCAACCGAAGTCAAGTTTTATTATGACCACAAGACCCATTGGGTGACTGAGAATTTCAATACGGTGATTGCGGTGGCGGTGGGTGATTTTCAACAAGCCCTGGGGTGCAAGAGCAACAATGATGCAACCTGTCTGCGTTCCTGGCTGCAAGACCCGGATGGCGACGGTTTGTTCACCTTCTCGACTCGCATGTTAAAGGCCGGGACGTATTCGGTTGCGGTTGCGCTATATGAAGACAATGCCCAGGTAGCCGTTGCTCCGCTGTCTTTCACGGTCAAGAATGATGGCGACGAGGTCTATTTTGGTTACGATGCCGCCAAAAAAGACCTGCTGGTAAGCGCTGAGGGCGCACCACGCGGCAACATTAGCAAACTGCGCGCACATTGGGTTTCGCAAAAAGCAATTTTGTGGAATGTGCCTGGTTCGCCCAACTACACCTACAAACTGCACTATGCCCCGAATGGCGGCATCACCCTGGGCGTCAATGGGATTGGCGGCGCGGAGGAGATTGGCCTGTCTTACGAGAAGGGCGGGCCCGGTGATGAAGTCTTTAAGCGCTTCCCGCACCTGAAAGGCCTGACAACCCTGCTGCTTTCAGATGCCGACCTGGCCCGGGTGCCAGAGATGCTCAAGGGTCAGGTGGTTGTTTCGGCCTGGGATAAAGACGGCAAAATGGTTGATGCCACCGGCTTGCAAATTCCGGGGGTGCTGGATGACCTTTATCGCTACCAGGGGCCGCTGGGGGTCAGTTGGGAAAACTCACAACCTGTGATTCGCGTCTGGGTGCCGACCGCGCAAAAGGTGAGTCTGCTCCGGTATCCCGATCCGTCTTCAGCCGCCGCTGAAACCATCCCGATGTCCTATGACAAAGCCACTGGCGTATGGAGCGTGATGGGTAAGGCAGATTGGAAAAATCAGTTTTACTTGTTTGAAGTACAGGTTTATGTTCCGGCCACTGGCAAAGTGGAAAAGAATCTGGTGACTGACCCTTATTCGTTCAGCCTTTCAACGAATGGGCACCGCAGCCAGGTGATTGACCTGAATGACCCGGCCCTGAAGCCCGAAGGTTGGGATTCGCTGGCCAAACCAGCCCTGGCTGCGCCCGAGGACATTGTTCTTTACGAACTGCATGTCCGCGATTTCAGTGTTAACGACCCCAGCGTGCCTGAAGACTTGCGCGGCACTTTTAAGGCTTTTACGCTGAGCGATTCAAATGGCATGAAGCACCTGAAACGCCTGGCCCAGGCCGGTCTGACGCATGTCCACCTGCTGCCTGCTTTTGATATTGCCAGCGTAAATGAAGACAAAGCGGCCTGGAAATCGGTGGATGAGGCTGCGCTGGCGGCTCTGCCCGGTGACTCGGATGCCCAGCAGGCTGCCGTGAGCGCGATTAACGGCGAGGATGGTTTCAACTGGGGCTATGACCCGCATCACTACACCGCGCCCGAGGGCAGTTATGCGACCGACCCCGATGGTGCGGCCCGCGTGCTTGAGTTCCGTCAGATGGTGCAGGCGCTTAACCAGGCAGGCCTGCGGGTGGTCATGGACGTGGTCTATAACCACACCAACGCCAGCGGCTTAAGCCCCAATTCGGTGCTCGATAAGGTGGTGCCGGGTTATTACCATCGCCTGAATGCCGATGGCAACGTAGAGCGCAGTACGTGTTGCGACAACACCGCCAGCGAGCAAAAAAAAAAAGAAAAATTGATGATTGACTCGGTGCTGACCTGGTCAACCGCCTACAAAGTGGATGGTTATCGCTTTGACCTGATGGGTCATCACATGCTCTCCAATATGACCAATCTGCGTGCTGCTCTCGATGGCCTGACCATTGCCAACAGCGGGGTGGATGGCAAAGCAATTTATGTCTATGGTGAGGGCTGGAATTTTGGCGAGGTTGCCAACAATGCCCGCGGCGTTAATGCCACCCAGTTGAACATTGGCGGGACGGGCATTGGGGCCTTTAATGACCGTCTGCGCGATGGCGCTCGCGGTGGCGGGCCTTTTGGGTCGCTGCCCGAACAGGGCTTTTTGACCGGTTTGCTCTTGCAGCCCAACCAGTATGAGAAGCGCAATGCCACCAGCCAGCAAGCCAAACTGAACGAGTACACCGATTGGATTCGCCTTGGCCTGGCGGGCAACCTGGCCGAATACACCCTGATGAATTCGAATGGCTACGAAGTGCCGGGGCGGCTGGTGGGTTACAACGGCAGTCAGGCCGGGTATACCCTCGACCCGCAGGAAAACATTGTCTATGTTTCGGCGCATGATAACGAAACGCTCTGGGATGCCATTCAGGCCAAGTCTCCGGCGGAATGGACAATCAAAGACCGCGTGCGGATGCACAACATGGGCATGAATATCGTCTTGCTCTCGCAGGGGGTGCCGTTTATTCATGCGGGCGATGAATTGCTGCGCTCGAAATCGCTTGACCGTAACTCGTACAACTCGGGTGATTGGTTCAATAAGATTGATTTCACCTACCAATCGAACAACTGGGCTGTGGGTCTGCCGCCCTCTGGTGACAATGCCGACAAGTGGGATATCATCCGCCCGCTGCTGGCGAACCCCGATTTGCAGGCCAGCCCCGAGGATATTCAGGCTGCGCTGGCGAACTTTGAGACTTTCTTGAAGATTCGCAAGAGCTCGGTCTTGTTCCGCTTGCAAACTGCTGAGCAGGTTAAAGCGCACCTGAAGTTCTTTGCTGCAGGTAAAGAGCAAACCCCCGGCGTAATTGCCTACTGGCTCAAGAACGATGGGGCTGAAAGCATCAACGACCCCTACCAGCATATTGTGGTGGTCTTCAATGCGACGGCTGAAGCCCAGAGCGTGACACTCGAGGAGGCAAAAGGCCAGGCCTTTGGTCTGCACCCCGAATTGCGCAGCGGCGCAGACCCGCTTGTCAAGGATGCCGTTTTTGAGAGCGCAACCGGAGCCTTTAGCGTTCCGGCCCGCACAACGGCGGTTTTTGTGGTCGAAAACCCCAATTGGAACCCGGCAGAGCCGGTGGTCATGCCGCAGCCGTTGGAGCCAACCCAGCCGCTTGAAACCGCTGGTTCAAACTGGCTGGTTTATGTGCTGGGTGGGGCCGCTGCTGTTTTGGCTGGCCTGGCGGCCTGGTTCTTTGGCCTGAAACGCAACAAAAAGTAAACCGAAAAACTTAAGACACAAGCGCCAGGATGGAAACATCCTGGCGCTTGTGCTTTGTGGCACTCCTTACTTCTTGCCCAAAACTCTGGGTTGGGTCAGCACTTCGGGGCGCAAAATTTCGTCTAACTGTTCGCGGGTCAGCAGGCCTTTTTCGAGCACAATTTCGGCCACGCCGCGCCCGCTGGTGTAGGCTTCACGCGCCACCGCGCTGGCGTTTTCATAGCCAATGTACGGATTAAGCGCCGTGACAATTCCGATGGAGTTGGCGACCAGGGCGCGCAGGTGCGCCTCGTTGGCGGTAATGCCGCGCACGCAGCGCTCGGCCAGGGTCAGGCATCCCTGGCGCAGGTAAGCCAGGCTGTTAAACAGGTTGTGGGCGATAATCGGCTCAAAGGCGTTCAGTTGCAACTGCCCGGCCTCGGCGGCAAAACTGACGGTTACATCGTTGCCAATCACCTCGAAGGCAATCTGATTAACCACCTCGGGGATGACCGGGTTAACCTTGCCGGGCATAATGCTTGAACCGGCCTGCACAGGCGGCAGGTTGATTTCTCCCAGCCCGGCGCGCGGCCCCGAGGAGAGCAGGCGCAGGTCATTGCAAACCTTTGAAAGTTTGACTGCAATACGCTTGAGCACGCCCGATAACTGCACAAACGCCCCGGCATCCTGGGTGGCTTCGACCAGGTTTTTGGCGGTGCTAAAGCCAAAACCGGTAATTTCGGCCAGATATTTGGCCGCCAGGGGGGCATATTCGGGCGGGGCGTTAATGCCTGTTCCAATGGCAGTTGCCCCCAGGTTGATTTCCTGAATCAGCAGGGCCGCTTCGCGCAGCCGTTCGCGGTCTTCTTCGAGCATGACCGCATAGGTGCTGAACTCCTGCCCGAGGGTCATTGGCACCGCGTCTTGCAGTTGGGTGCGTCCCATCTTCAAAATATGGGCAAAT
>CAZNCT010000006.1:18181-37188 GCA_964571615.1 uncultured Anaerolinea sp.
CGCTTTTTTCTCAAAATCGGCCCGCAGCACTTCCATCGCTTCGGCCAGGCGCTCAATTTCAAAGCGCAGCGCCAGTTTGACCGCTGTCGGGTAGACATCGTTGGTACTCTGGCTCAGGTTGACGTGTTCGAGCGGGTGCAGGTAAGCGTATTCGCCGCGCTGATGCCCTAAAATTTCCAGCGCCCGGTTAGCAATCACCTCGTTGGCGTTCATGTTGGTCGAAGTCCCGGCCCCACCCTGAATCACATCCACCACAAACTGGTCGTGATATTTGCCGCGCCGGATGTCCTGGCAGGCTTGCACAATGGCGGCGGTGCGCTCGTCATCCAGCACCCCCAACTCATTGTTGGCCAGCGCGCAAGCCTGTTTGACACAGGCCAGCGCCAGCACCAGGCTGGGCGACGATTGAATGGTGGTGCCGGTGATGGGGAAATTTTCCATCGCCCGCAGGGTGTGAATGCCGTAATAAGCCTCGGCAGGAACCTGGCGTTCGCCGAGCAGGTCATGTTCGATGCGCATGGCAGAAGGTTGAGTTTTCATGCCCAAATTGTAGTCCAAAATTGCGCAATTATCGGTTCTGCTATACAATTCTGCCAGGAGACCTTATGAGCAAAGCCTTCCAGGATTACTACCCCGAAAGCACCGCCCATTGTTACGGTTGTGGCCGGCTAAACGAGCGCGGCCACCAGTTCAAAACCTTTTGGGATGGCGAAGAATCTGTCACCCGCTTTACGCCCGAGCCTTACCATACCGCCATTCCCGGCTATGTTTATGGCGGATTGCTGGCCTCGTTGATTGACTGCCATAGCACCGGTACCGCCGCCGCGGCCATTTACCGTGCCGAAGGGCGCGAGATGGATACGCTCCCCGCTGTGCGCTGTGTTACCGCTTCGCTGCATGTGGATTATCTCAAGCCGACCCCGTTAAACGTCCCACTTGAAGTGCGTGGCCGGGTAAAAGAAGTCAAAGGCCGCAAGGTCGTGGTCGAATCAACCGTTTATGTCAATGGGGTCGCCACAGTGCGTGGCGAGGTGGTTGCCGTGCAAATTTCGGAAGATTTTCTGGCCTGAGTTACAAGGCCTTGCGATAAAATTCCTTCAAAGGAGATGCGCTTATGTTTTTCCCCACCGATTGGAATCTGGTCAACCTGCTCTTTTACGGTGTCTTTGGCACGTTTGCTGTCCTTTTGGGCTTTCTCGATTACTTCGAACTCTGGCCCATGCGCTACAGTAAATTTCAGACCGGTAAAGGTGTTCCCTCGCGAATTGGCATGTTTGTTTTGTACTTCTTGCCGGTGATTACAGCCACTGTCTTTGCGTTGCCTTATCTGGCATCGGCCAGCCTGACGCAATGGCTGGTGTATGCTGCTGTTCTGGTGCACTTTCTCAAGCGGACGTATGAAGTGCTCTTCGTGCACAAATACTCTGGCAGTATGCAGCCGCTCACGTTTGGGGTCATTGTTGTCACCTATGCGCTAATTGCCGGGATGATTAGCGCTCTCAATGCCCAGGCCGCGCCCGGGTTTGATGCGCTTTTTGTACTCGGGTTGGTTTTCTTTGTGATTGGCGAAATTGGTAATTTTTATCACCACAAACTTCTGGCCGACCTGCGCAAAGACGGCGATGGCTACCACATTCCGCGGGGTGGTTGGTTTGAAAAAGCCACCTGTCCGCATTATTTCTTTGAACTGCTGGCCTGGCTGGGGATTGTCTTGCTCTCGCGTTACCTGTTTACCGTGCTGGCCTTTATTGCCATGCTCGGGTATCTTTCGGGGCGCAGTATCAAGACCCGCCAGTGGTACCAAAAGCGCTTTCCAGAGTATCCTGCCGAGCGCAAGAATATGATTCCGTTTGTCTTCTAACAATTTTGAGATGCCCTTGTGATGCGCCAGGCCAAAACCCTGGCGCATTTTTGTCGGTGAGTGTTGTATACTTTTTATATCAAGCAGTGATTTGTGTCTATTTTCAGGGAAAGGATTCTCTCTATGCGGAAACATCGTCATCCCGAAAAGAACAAAACCCATTCCATCAACGAAGATTGGCTGGCAGTTTTTCTGGCTTTCCTGATTATTTTGCTGTCAGCCATAGGCCTTTTGGGCCCCAACGGCCTGAACCTGACTTTTTAGAAAGGGAAAGCGCACATGCCTGAAAAACGAAACACAACCCCATCGGCCAGTCAGGTGCCTGGTTTTTTGACCGGGCTGTTGATTGTTTTTTTTCTGGCCTGGCTGGCCTGGCTGTTGACCCGTCAGGTTTACGCTATTGAATTGCCTGGCGGCATTCCAGGAAAGGCGCTCGAATACCCGCTTTGGGGCGCTTTGCTGGGCCTGGCCGGGAATTTTGTTTTGAAATTACTCAAGGCGCATGAGTTTGTGCGCCCTGGTTTGAGAACAGAGTTGTTCTTAAAAATTGGCCTGGTCTTGTTGGGGGCCAGCATTAATTTCAACACCTTGCTAAGCGCGGCTGGCGGCGCTGTTTTGCAAGGGATTGTAATGATTACCAGCGTTTTCTTCTTTGCCTGGTGGCTGGGGGGCAAGTTTCGGTTGGATGAAAAACTCCGCGCAGTGATGGCTACGGCCCTGGCGGTCTGCGGTGTTTCAGCTGCCATTGCGGCAGCCGGTTCGGTGGTGGCTCGCAAAGAGCAGGTTGCTTATGTCACCACCCTGGTTATCTTGTTTGCCTTACCGCTCATGGTGATTGCGCCTGTGCTGGCCGCCTGGATGGGCCTGCCGCAAGAGGTCGCCGGGGCCTGGTTTGGCGGCAATATTGATACGACCGCCGCCGTGATTGGCGCCGGAACGATTTACGGCGAACAGGCTCAAACTGTGGCCTCGATTGTCAAAGCGACCCAAAACGCCTTCATTGGCCTGGTGACCTTTTTGCTGGCACTTTATTTTGTCGTCGTTGTGGAGCGCAAGCCTGGGGAGCGCCCCAGCGTCAGCGTGGTCTGGCAGCGTTTTCCAAAATTTGTGTTGGGGTTTGTGCTGGCCTCGGCCCTGTATACCCTGGGGTGGGTCGATGGCGGCAAAGGAACCGTTATTGAAGCGATTAAGAACTGGGCTTTCCTGCTCGCCTTTGTGTGCATGGGGCTGGAGATTTCCACCCGACAATTAAAAACAATGGGCTGGGCGCCGGTGGCAGTTTTTGCGCTGGTGACAGTTTTTAATACCGTTCTGGCCCTTGCGGTGGCCTGGCTGATTTTTGGGGTGATTTGGCCGTTGTCTTGAAACGGGTTTCAACAGCCGGAGCAATTATGAAAAAAATCCTGATGGTTGAAGATATGCCCGATAACGCCGAACTGACCCGTAAGATGCTGGTTTCGGCTGGTTACCAGGTGTATCATGCGCTGGATGCCGAAACCGGTCTGCAAATGGCCCAGGAAGTGCACCCAGACCTGATTTTGCTCGACCTGGGACTTCCTGATTATGATGGTCAGACCCTGGCGGGCTGGCTGCGAGCGGAAGAATCCCTGGCGCAGACCCCCATTGTGGCTTTTACGGCCTGGCCCGAAGAAACTGCCCGTAAAATGGCGCTCAGTTATGGGTGTGATGGCTTTATTGCCAAGCCAGTGCTCAAGGTGAATGTTTTTTTGAAAAAAATAGCTTCTTATTTGAAGTAAATCGTCCATCACATGCCTGAAAACACCATCCTTCTTAAGCCTGCCAGCCAGTATAGCCTTCAGGCCCTGACCGATATTTACAATCGCACCCGGGTGGATTATCTCATTCCCATGCCCATGAATGCGGCCCGGCTTGCTGAGTACATTCATACCTACGATGTTGACCTGGAACACTCGCTGGTAGCCACCCAGGACGACCAGGAGTTGGGGGTCGCCATGCTGGGCCTGCGCAAAGACCGGGCCTGGATTACCCGCCTGGGCGTCATCCCCGATACGCGCCGTCGCGGCACAGGCCAGGCCCTGATGACCGGACTGCTCGAGCAAGCCGGTCATCTTGGAATTGATTTCACCATGCTCGAAGTCATCAAAAACAACGAACCTGCCTACCGTTTGTTCCTAAAACTGGGTTTTTATGAAGTTGGCGAGTTGCTGGTTTTACGTCGTTCTCCGACCCTGAAGCCCCCCGACCCGATTATTGCGGATGCCCGCCGGCTTGAGCGTGCCGAAGCGCTCGACCTGGTAGGCCGCGACCGGGGCACCCAGCCCTGGACCAACCAATCTGAATCACTGTTCAATGCCCAGGAAGTCTCTGGCTTGCGGCTGATGCTCCCTGATGGCAGTGAAGGCTGGCTGGTGTATCAGCGCCAGAAGTTTACCCTGACTCGTTTTGCCTACCAGACCGAGAAAGGTGACCCGGTTCAAATGGCGCGTGCATTTTTATCGCACTTGCACTTCCAATATCCGCGCCTCGATACGCAGATTGAAAATATTCAGGTCAGTGACCCGCACTTGCCCGCTTTTTATGAAATGGGCTACGTTGAGTCTTTTCGGCGAATTGAGATGTGGCGGGGCCAGGTTCCGGTTAGCCTGATATCGCAAGGTTGAGATAACGATTCACGGCCTTTCTTCGGGCTACAATAGAAAATAAGGATTTTGCAGAGGTGACGATGGCCAAACGGATGAAAAACTCACATAAATCTCTCGCGCAGGCCGCATACGCGCTTCTGGATGCTTTCCCCGTTGCGGCAATGCTCACCCGCCCTGACGGTGAATTGATTTACGCCAACCGCGCTTTTTATGAACAATATGGCCCCGAACTCAGGCAAGATTTCTTAACCCTGGCTGAAAACGAAACGGAACGCCTTAAGTTTTTTGAAGCGGTAGACCGTCAGCAAGACCTGAACAATTATGAAGTCTGCATCCACACTGCGGCGGGCAAGACCTATTGGGAATTGTTGTCGGTACGGCCTTTTGCGGTCGATGATGAACCGGCTTTTCTGGTTTCGATGGTTAATATTACGGCCCGCCGCCGGGCCGAAAAAGCCCATTTTGAGAGCGAGAAGCGTTATCGTTTGTTGTTTGAAAATATGACCAACGGGTTTGCCCTGCATGAAATGATTTATGATGAGCAAGCCAGGCCTGTGGATTATCGTTTTTTGGAGGTCAACCCCGCTTTTGAGAGAATCACCGGAATATCGGCTCAGGATATTTGCGGTAAAACCTTGCGCGAACTGATGCCCGAGACCGAGCAGTACTGGATTGACACCTACAACCGGGTTGCTCAAACCGGTGAACCGCTGGCTTATCAGAACTTCTCAAAAGAACTGCAAAAATATTTTGATGTCTGGGCATTTTCTCCTGAAAAGGGAAAATTTGCCACGATTTTCACCGATATTACCGAGCGGCAGCAAACCGAAGAGAAACTATCGCGCCAGCTGGCTCGCCTGCACGCCCTGTATAAAATTGAACAGGCGGTGGTCAGCAGTGTTGAACTGAATACCATTCTTGAACTGCTGGTGCAATCGTTGGTCGAACAACTTCAGGTCGATGCGGCTGACGTTCTCTTGTTTAATCAGCGCAGGAACTCTCTTGATTTTGCGGTTGGGCAGGGTTTCACCACCGATGCTCTGCGCTTTACCAGGCTGCCGCTCGGAGAAGGTTTGGCCGGGCAGGCGGCTTTGTTGCGCCGGGTGGTACATACGCCGAACCTGGCCGAGATTCCGGTTTTGGCCGATGCCATTGCAGACGAGAAATTTGTCACCTATTATGGCATTCCGCTGGTTGCGAATGACCGCTTGCATGGCGTGATCGAGATTTTTCACCGCTCGACACTGACCCCAGACCCTGATTGGCTGCTCTTCCTCGAAACCATCGGAGACCAGGCCGCCATTTTTATTGACAATGCCCGCCTGCTGGAATCTACCCGCCAAACCTTGAAAGAAGCCAACGCCTTGTATCGCATCAACCGTGAACTGGTAGCCACCATAGACGCTGATGTCTTGATGCAAACCGTTGCGGATTTATTGCAGGATAGTTTTGGCTATTTTTATGTCCAGATTTTTGTGGCCGAACCCGCCAGCGGTGATTTTGTCGTTCGAGCAGGCAGTGGCGCTTTGGGCCGCGACATCAAAAGCCAGGGATATCGCCTATCGGCTGGTGAGGGCATTGTTGGTTTTACAGCTGCCACGGGTAAGCCTTTCTTCACCAACAATGTTGAGGAAGTCCTTTCGTTTGTGCGCGCGCCGTTCTTGCCTGAAGCCCAGTCTGAACTGGCCGTCCCCATTCGGGTTGGCAATCAGTTTATGGGCCTGATAGATGTTTATCAGACGGCTCCTGCCGAACTTAGTGAGCGCGATTTGCAACTCGTTTCTGCCGTGGCCGACCAGCTGGCGATTGCTTTGCAGAAGGCCCAAATGTACGACGATTTGCAATCGGCGCTTCAACAGGAAAAGACAATTCGTTCGCAACTGATTCACAGCGAAAAGCTGACTGTAGCCGGGCGTTTGCTGGCCTCGGTTTCGCATGAGTTGAATAACCCCATTCAGGCCATCCAGAATGCGCTCTTCTTGCTGAAAGAAGAAAAAGGGCTTTCAGAGCAAGGCCGCCAGGATCTTGAGATTGTGCTTGCCGAAACCGACCGCATGGCCTCACTTTTGCAGCGCTTGCGTACCACCTATCAGCCCTTTGATTTTGAACACTTTGAGCCAATTCAGGTGAATGCACTGATAGAAGATGTTTGCGCTCTGGTGAGCACCCACATGCGCCACAGGCAAATTGCCTTTCAGTTTCATGCGGATCCCGAGTTGCCCATCTTGTTTGGCATTGCCGACCAATTGCGCCAGGTGATGCTAAACCTGTTTTTGAACGCGGTCGATGCCATGCCGCAAGGCGGCAATCTGACGATTGCCACCCAATTTTTGCCTGAGAGCAATGAAACCCTTATCACCATCTCTGATACCGGCCCGGGTATTGATGCCGGGATTTTCCCCAATATGTTTGATGCGTTTGTCACCAGCAAGCAGAATGGCACCGGTTTGGGCCTGACGATTTCGCGTGAAATTATCCATAAGCATCGTGGCCGGATTGAGGCGCGTAATAACCCCGACCGCGGCGCGACCTTTAGCATCTGGCTGCCCAACTATAGCGTGGAGGGGCGATGAACATCGGTGGAAAGATTCTGATTATTGATGATGAAGCCTTGTTGCGCAAGACCCTGACGCGCATTTTACAGCAGGCGGGCTTTGAAGCCACTTCGGCAGAAAGTGGTGAACAGGGCCTGGCCTTTTTAGAGCGGAATGTCTTTGACCTGGTTTTTATGGATGTTCGTATGCCGGGCCTGGCCGGGTTGGATGTGTTGGAGCGTATTCGCAGTTCAAACCCGACCTTGCCGGTCATTCTTTTTACCGCCCAGCCCGACATCAACTCGGCGGTTGAAGCCCTTCGGCGCGGGGCCAGTGATTACCTGCTCAAGCCGCTCAAGCCCGAAGTGATTATTGAACGCGCCCGCACCATTTTAATGGCACAGCAAAAAGAGCGCCGCCGCCGCGAAATTTTGACTCAGATGGAACAACTCCAGGCTGAGTTGAAGACGTTAGACGCTGAAGATTCTGATGAGCCGGCCCCTGCGAAAAATGCTGCGTCCTCTTCAGACCGTTATCTCAAACGAGGCCAAATTTTGCTCGATGCCTATACCCGCAAAGTGATTGTCAATGAGCAGGCAGTCAGCCTGGTGGCAACTTCTTTTGATTTTTTGCTTGTTCTGGCGCGTCATGCTCCCGAAGTGGTTGATTATTGCACCCTGGTTGCTGAGGCCCAGGGCTATCAGGTTGAGGCCCGCGAAGCCCAGGAGCTGGCCAAGTGGCATATTCACAACATCCGCCAGGCCATTGAGCCTGACCCGCGCAATCCGGTTTATCTTTTCAATGTGCGCGGCGTTGGTTATCGTCTGGTGGCCGATGGCTGAGAAAATCTATCCAAAACACAAGGGTTTAGATTCATCCTGGCCCGTCTTAATAAAACGACCCCAGCCTGGTGGTCGTTTTATTTTTTCCCAGGGGCCATTTTGGATTGCATCGGTGGGTAACGAAAACCGCCGCCAGCCTGGTCTTGCCAACTTTTGCCAACTTTTTCAGGCCAATCCCTATCGTTTTATAAGCCCGAAACGATGCAAAATAGGCTTGATGGAAACCAAAAATCTCTCCCTCCCTTCTGCTTTGCGCGTGCTGGTCGTAGATGACCATCCAAGCACGGCCAACACCCTGGCGCGTGCCATTTCGCAGCTCAGTCCGCGCCTCGAGGTCTTATCTGCGCTGAGCGCAGAGAATGCCCTGGCGCTGGTGCAGGATAAGCCGATCGATTTTCTCATCACCGACATGATGATGACCGGCATGAATGGCCTGGAGTTGATAGAGAAGTTGCAGTCTCACCCGGCGGGACGACCCTCCTATGTGATGCTGATAACTGCTTACGACATCCCTGGGCTAAAAATTACCGCCAGGCGTCTGCATGTCAATGAAATTGTGATTAAACCGGCCCGGCCCGAGCGGGTTTGCCAGTTGATTTCCAGGGCAATGGAAGAGTTAGGAAACGACTCCCCTGCGCCGGTTCGCGAGTCGAAAAACGCACTCAAAATCCTGGTGGCCGACGATTTGCCCGACAATGTTTCACTGCTCACCCGCTATCTGTCAAACGAGGGCTATACCTGCATTACTGCCGCCGATGGCGCCGAAGCGTTGCTGAAAGCCCGGGCTGAATTCCCAGATATGATTTTGCTGGATATGAACATGCCGGTTAAGGACGGATTTGAAACCTTGCAGGAAATCCGCTCTGACCCGGCGATTGGGCATATCCCGGTGATTATTCTGACTGCCGCCCGTCTCGAGCCAATGGATATGCAATCGGCTCTCAACATGGGTGCCGACGATTACATTACCAAGCCGTTTGACAGGCGCGAACTGCTGGCGCGCATTCGCACCCGTTTGCGCGGTAAGGAAGCCGAAGATATCATCCGCCGCCGCAACAAGGAACTTAACCTGCTGCCCGAAATTGGCCGTGAGTTGAGCGCGCGCTTTGATGTTGCTACGCTGACCGACATGGTTTTGCGCCGCACTGTCGAGACGCTGGGGGCTTTGGTAGGTCACTTTGTCTTGTTTGAGGAGAAGGGCGACGTACGTACCACGCATTACGCGGTTAGCGAGAAAAAGCAGCCCGGCCAGACAGTCGAAATTCCAGACCTGAAACCAATTTTGGCCCAAATCAAAGAATCTTCGCAGGGCATTGTGATTAATGACACCCGCAAAGACGCCCGCTGGTCGGCGGCTCCCAACGACATGACCCGCTCGGCAGTGATTGCGCCCATGATGGGCCGCTCAGGCATTTTGGGTCTGTTCATTCTGGCGCACGAAGAACCGGGTTATTTTTCGCTGGAACACATGCTCTTGCTTCAAGCGCTGGCAAGTCAGGCGGCCATTGCGATGGAAAATGCCCGCATGCTGGCCCGTCTTGAAAAAATCCAGGTCGAACTGGTCACTGGTGTTTTACAGGGCATGACTGAGCCAGTATCGAGCCTGAAGAACCTGAGCAAGTTGATTGAGCAGGTCGGGCCGCTTAATGACAACCAGAAAATGTATCTGAAACGCATGGTTGCGTCTATCAATTTGCTTGATGACCAGGTTGGCAAACTGCTGGTCTCCGCCAGGCAAGATCTGGCGACGTTTTCTGCGCCGCCTGTGCGTTAGGATAGCCTGTCATTTCAGCGTGCAGTGCAAATGTTTGATGAACTTTTTGCCTCGAGGATACGCAAATGAAAACAAAAAAAAAAACGCTTAAAAATCGAAACTGGATGTATGGCCTGCTTCTGGTTTGGGTGGTGGCGGCCCTGATTTTGCTTGCAGGCCAGCCAACCCCGGCGGTTGCCCAGGCGGCGCGCAAACAGGTCTTGTATATCAACTCTTATCATCCGGGCTACAAATTTTCCGATGATATTACCCGCGCCCTTTTTGAGACCTTTAATCAGCAGGGCAATATTGATTTGCGCGTTGAATACCTCGATTCGAAACGGGTGGACAGCCCTGAATATCAGGAGCAGGTAAGCCAGCTGTATCAGGAAAAATATAAAAATACCCGACTTGACCTGATTATCTCTTCGGATGATGCGGCATTGAACTTCTTGTTTAAGTATGCCGACCGTCTTTTCCCGGATGTGCCGGTGGTTTTTGTTGGGGCCAACTTTTTTGATGTTGCGCGCCTGGATGGTTACAGCCGCTTTACCGGTATCAGCGAAGAAGCCGATATTTCGGGTACCCTCGATGTTGCCTTGCGGCTGAATCCTGATACCCGCAAAGTTGTGATTGTGAACGATACAACTGTTACCGGTCAGATTGTTCACCAATTGATTGAGCAGGTTATTCCAGAATATCCCCAAATCAAATTTGAGTTTTTAGAACAGATTGCCATGCCCGACCTGCAGCGCCGGTTGGGGTCTCTCACGCCCGACACCATTGTTCTGCTGACCATCTTTAGCCGTGATGGGGCTGGGTCTTTCTTTGAGTATGACCAGTACACCAGCCTGATTGCCCAGAGCAGCGCTGTGCCGGTCTATGGCACCTGGGATTTCAGCCTGGGATACGGCATTGTCGGCGGCAAACTCACCAGCGGCTATACCGAGGGCACCCGGACGGCCCAGCTGGCATTGCGCATTTTGGGTGGGGAAAATCCGGCCTCTATTCCGGTACAGAAAACAACCCAGGCGCAGTACATGTTTGATTACAAGGTGCTGCAAAAGTGGGGCATTCCACTTTCACGTCTGCCTGAAGGCAGTTTTGTTCTAGACCGCCCCATTTCTTTTTATGAACAAAACCCAACCCTGGTTTGGGTGCTGGCGATAGGCTTCCTGGTCTTAGTAGGAATGATTATTTTCCTGGTGATTAATAACAACCAGCAGCGTCGTTCTCGGCAGGAGTTGGCTCGCAGTAACCAGGAATTGCAAAGTTTGCAGGCCACACTTGAAAATCGGGTTGAAGAACGTACCCGCGACCTTTCGACCGTTGCCGAAATTGGGACAGCGGCCTCGACTATTCTGGATATCAACAGGCTTTTGCAGCGCACCGTAGACCTTGCAAAAGAGCGCTTTGGCCTGTACCACGCTCATATTTACCTGCTCGATGAAGCAGGCGAAAACCTGGTGCTGGCCTCGGGCGCTGGTGATGTTGGCCGCGAGATGGTTGCCGCCGGGCATTTTATCCCGATTAACCTGGAAAGGTCGCTGGTGGCACGCGCTGCCCGTGAGCGAAAAGGTGTGATTGTCAATGACGTTACCCTCGAGCCAGATTTCTTGCCGAACCCGTTGCTGCCCGATACCCGTGCCGAGATGGCTGTGCCGATGGTGATTGGCGAAAAGGTCGTGGGCGTCTTTGATGTGCAATCTGCAATGGCTGGGCGTTTTACAGAAGCAGATATCAGCGTTAAGACGGCCCTGGCCTCACAAATTGCTTCTGCTGTTCAAAATGCGCGTTCTTTTACACAAGTGCAGCGCAGCCAGGAACTTCTAACCGAAGCATTGCGGATTGCTCAAATTGGTAACTGGGAATATGACGTTGAAACAGATACCTTCACCTTCAACGACCAGTTCTATGAGATTTTTGGCGTATCAGCGGCTGAAGTGGGTGGGTACAAACTCTCTTCTTCAGAGTATGCGCAGCGATTTGTTCATCCCGAAGATGCTCCCCTGGTGGGCCGCGAGATAGAGCGCGCACTGGCTTCGAAAGAGCGTTATTTCCGTGCTACGGTAGAGCATCGCGCCATTTTGGGAAACGGCGAAATTGGTTACTTCACCGTCAATATCACCCTTGAACGGGATGAAAATGGCAAAGTATTGCGCTGGTATGGCGCCAATCAAAATGTGACAGAGCGCCGCCGTATTGAGGAGTTGAATAGACAGCGCGCTGAACGCCAGGAAATTGTCAACACCATTTCGCAAAAAATTCAGGAAACGACTTCGATTGAAGATGCCCTGAAGATTGCCGCCCGCGAGTTGGGGCACGCTCTTGGCAAGAAGCCAACCCTGGTGGCGCTTGAGTCATCTGCGTTCTCTGGTGAATCACAGGGTAACTAACGAAACGGAGTATGCGCATGAATACATCCACCAATCAACCGACTGAAGAGAACCGGCAGTTCAGTTTTTGGGCACGTCTGCCTCTGGGTCTTAAGCTTCAGGCCGCTTTTGCCGCCCTGTTTCTGTTTACGATTGTGATTACGGTTTCTACCCTTTTGGGGTTGAATAATGTCCAATCACAATACCAGCAGGCCCTCTCGCAAGGCGTGGAAGTGCGCCGTCTTTCAAATGCCCTCGATATTGAATTGCTGCGCGCCCGCCGTGCTGAAAAGAACTTTCAACTGCGCTGGCAGTCTGAGGGTTTTGATACCGCTTACGCCAATTACATTCCCCTCTATACGACCGCGGTCAGCCAAATGCGTGAGTATCTTAAGTCCTTGCGAGAATTGTCTGCTGCGGCGGCCACACTCTCGACCGGTGAAGTGACCGAAGCCAGTTATCTGGCCGATTTATCTGCTTTGGAAGTGAATGTGGGCATGTATGAGAGCAGTTTTCTGGCTCTGGTGGAAGCCTATGGGAAACGCGGTTATAGCGAAACAACCGGTTTTGAAGGTCAGTTCCGCGTTGCGGCTCGGGCGATTGAAGATGAAATTAAGGGCAGGCCCGGGCTGGAACCGCTCCAAATTCTCTATCTTGAAATTCGCCGCAACGAAAAAGATTATCTCTTGCGTGGTGAGCCAGAGTATGTTGATGCTGTTCAGAACCTGGTTGCCCGCCTGAAAACCGAAATTGCAGCTCAAGACGCCTTAAGCGCGGCGCAAAAAGCCGAATTGACCCGCCAGGCCGATGCTTATCTGGCCGCCTTCAACAGCCTGGTGGAAGTGGATAAGGAAATTGCAAACCACAATCAGGCCCTGGTGGCAGCAGCGCGCGCCGTAGAGCCGCTGACCGTTAAATTGCCCAATATTGGTATCCAACTCGGCGCCGAGAAGACCGCTCAAGCACAATCAACAACCTCGCAAATTATTACTGCGACCCTGGTGGTGGTTGCGATTGCGCTTGTTTTGGCAGTTACGCTGGCCGTTTTTCTCTCGCGGCAGTTGACCCGCCCGGTGGTGGCTCTGACCAGTGTGGCACAGGAAATTGCTGGTGGTAACTTTAGCGCAAAAGCCGAAGTCAACTCAGCGGATGAAGTTGGCACCCTGGCAAACACCTTCAATGAAATGACAACCCGGCTGGGCCAGGCTTTTGAAGAAGTGCGCCGCCGTGCCCTCACCGTACAGACCTCAGCCGAAGTCAGCCGCCGCCTTTCTGCGGCAATCAGCCCGCGGCAATTGGCTGTGGACGTGGTGGAACAATTACAGGCCGCTTTTGGCTATTATCACGCCCATATTTACTTCTTTGATGCCAATCAAGAAAACCTGGTGATGACGGGTGGTACAGGTGAGGCTGGCGCCAAAATGCTCGCCAGTGGACACAGCATTCCACGCGGGCGCGGTCTGGTGGGGCGCGCCGCCGAAACCAGGTCGCCGGTGCTGGTAGAAGATGTCTCCCAGGCCATTGGCTGGCTGCCAAACCCCTTGCTGCCAGAGACCCGCTCTGAGCTGGCTGTGCCAATTTTGCTGGGTGACCAGGCCCTGGGTGTCATTGACATTCAACAAAACATCGTCAATGGTCTTGATGAAAATGATGTTGAACTCTTAACGGCAATCGCTGGTCAGGTAGCCATTTCATACCAGAATGCGCGCGCTATTGAACAATCGCAGCGCCAGGCAGAATATGAAGCCCTGACCAACATCATTGGCCAAAAAATTCAGCGCGCTGAGAGTATTGAAGAAACCTTGCAAGTCGCCATTCGTGAGTTGGGGCTGGCTTTGGGCGCCAACCGCGTGCAAGCCAAAATTGCTCTTGAAGATGTTGTTTCTTTATCTGAGTCGCGTGGGCAGTAAGTAAGCCGAGAAAACGGGAGTTTCGCTATGACCCAATCCAGTCATTTTTCGCTTGAAGGGGCAGCGGCCCAGCCGCGCAAGCAATCAGACGTAATGCGCGTGGCCGTCATTATGCTGGCTGCGGCGTTTATGGTAGAGGCGTTTTATCTCTTCCTGGCCGTCCAGATGGGCGCCTGGCAGATGTACGCCCTGGCCGCAGTCATTGCTGTCTTTTGTGTAATGAACCTGGCCGCGCTGTGGATGATTCGGCAAGGTCAGCTTCAGAACGGCAGCTGGCTGATTGTTATCGGCATGTTGCTGGTTTTTCCAGCGGCGGGAGCCTTAATCTCAAATATTGGGATTATTTTTGGCGGCGCCCTCGTTTTGCTGACAGTCATCGTTGCCGGGCAGACCCTGCCAGCCAGCCAGGCGCGAAATGCAATTGTGGCCAGCATCCTGATTGGCCTGCTGACTGCCGGGTTGGATTTTATCGGTCTCAATTACCGTTTGTTTGTCCCTGAAATTCAAATCTTCATTCCAGCTATCACTATAGTTATTTTAGTGGTCATGCTGGTGTTCATTTTCTTGCAATACCGCCAGGCCATTGATGCCAGTTTGCAGCTGAAGATTACCGTTTGGGCAGGCTCCATTCTTTTTGTGGTTTCTGCCGTTCTGGTGGCCTACTCTGCGATCACCTTCAGAGACGAGGCTATTGTGGCCGCAGAGAGCGATATTCTTTCAGAGGCCCAGGCGCAGGCTTTCCTTATCCGTGCTGAAGCGGAAATTTCTCTCGACACCGCCCGCGCCCTGGCCCAGGCTTTCACCTCTGTGCCTTCAGCCACGCCGGGCACGCGGCTGACGCGCGAACAGGCGAATAATATCCTGCGTCAGGTGCTGGTGGAAAATCCGGGCATTTTGGGAACTTACACTCTGTGGGAGCCAAATGCTTTTGATGGCCGCGATGCCGAATACGTCAACAAACCTGCTCACGACAACACAGGCCGGTTTATCCCTTATTGGGTGCGTGGCGATGATGGCACCATCAATGTGATTGCGCTTGAAAGTTACGAGACCCCAGGCATTGGTGATTGGTATTTGCTGCCGCGGCAGACCAAAAAAGAAGTGGCCATTGCCCCGCTGATTTACCCCATTCAGGGGGTCGATACCGTCATGGCCTCTTTTGTGGTGCCCATTATTTACCAGGGCAAATTTTACGGCATTGCCGGAATTGACTCGCCGATTTCTTTTGTGCAAGAGATTGTCGACTCGTTTGACCTTTATGATGGCACCGCCCAGGTTGCACTGATGAGTTCGTCAGGCACCCTGATTGGTGTCACTAACCAGCCCGAACTGGTCAATCAGCCTGTTTCTGTATTCCTGGAAGATTTTGCCGATTTGCAAGCATCCATTCAGGCCGGGAAGCCTTTCTTGAGCGTTTCTCCCGACGGGTTGAACTTGCGGGCCTTCGCTCCTGTCTTTCTTGGTAGAACTGATACGCCCTGGTTTCTGGTAATCACCGTACCGTTTAGCAAGGTTACCGAAGCGGCAACAGCCAACACGGCCCGTCAGGTTGCCATCAACAGCACCCTCATCTTGCTGGCTCTGGCGTTGCTGTGGTTCTTATCGGGCCAGATTGTACGCCCTATTCGCACACTTTCAGAAGTTGCCAGTGAAATTGCCTCTGGTAACCTGGATGTCTCTGCTCCGGTTACGGCGAAAGATGAGACCGGTGTATTGGCCAACACCTTTAACCTGATGGTCTCGCAGTTGAAAGGCTTGTTCAGCACCCTGGAACAGCGCGTGGCTGAGCGTACACGCGGCCTTGAACTGGCGGCTGAAGTGGGTCGTTCGGTTTCGCGGGTGCGCGCGCTCAATGAGATGTTGCGCGACGCTGCCGAAATCATCCGCTCACAGTTCGACTTGTACTATGTTCAGGTGTACCTGCTCGATTCTGCCCGGGCCAACCTGGTACTTCAATCGGGGACAGGCAGTGTTGGTGAGCAATTGGTTAATCGCGGTCATCGTCTGCCCGTGAACACTGCCTCCCTGAATGGCCGCGCTGTGATTGAAAAACGTTCGGTTGTGGTGGCCGATACGGCGCTCAGCCCTACCTTTAAACCCAACCCCTTGCTGCCAGAGACCCGCTCTGAAATGGCTATCCCTCTGTTGCTCGGCGATCAGGTTGTAGGTGTGCTCGACCTGCAAAGTGACCGGGCCAATGCCCTCAACCAGGATAACCTGGCCGCTTTTGAAGCCCTGGCAGGTCAATTGGCAGTCGCCGTACAAAATGCCAACTTGCTTGAGCAAGCCGAAGAAGCCCGCGCCGAAGTAGAAAAGCAGGCCCGCCGCCTGGTGCGCCGCAATTGGGAAGAGTATCAGGATGCCCTGCATCGCCCCGAAGCAACCGGGTTTGTCTTTGAGCGTAACCAGGTACAGCCGCTCGATGCAAACGCTGAAGTCCCAGCAGAGAGTGAAGGCAACCGGTTGGCTGTCCCAATTGCAGTGACGGGTCAGCCGATTGGTTCGGTGGTCATTGACGTTGAAGAAGAACGCCGCACCCAGCAAACGGTTGAATTGTTGAACGTGGTTGCCCGCCAGGTGGCCCAGCAGGTTGAAAACCTGCGCCTGATTGAATCGGCTGAAAGATACCGCCTTGAAGCCGAACAGGCAGCCCGCCGCCTGACCCGCGAAGGTTGGGAAGAATACTTTAGAACCAAATCTGACCAATCCTTGCGCTACCTGTATGATTTGCAAGAAGTACGCATTCCTGAGCAAGATATGCCTTTGGATGATGCGGCAGTCAAAGTCCCCATCAAAGTCCGTGATGAAGTCATTGGCAGTCTGGCGGTTTCAGGCCTCGAGAACCCTGATGAAGAGACCCTGCAACTGATCAACATCATCTCAGACCGCCTGAGCGAACACATTGAGGGACTTCGCCTGCTTGAAGAAACGCAGCTAGACCAGCTGGAAATGAACCGCCGCGCCCAGAACCTGGCCTCTGTTTCTGAAATCAGCACCATTTCCTCGCGCGAACTGGACATCCAAAAGATGCTGGCAACTGTGGTACACCTGACCCAGCGGCGTTTTGGCCTTTACCACGCACACATCTTTACCTACAACGAGACTGAAAAAATGCTTCAAATTATAGCCTGCGGTTGGAAAGAAGGCGATGAGCATGAGGGCACGCATGGCACCACCACCATTCCGCTTGAGCAGGAGCAATCACTGGTGGCCCGCGCAGCCCGCACCCGAGCCCCGGTCGTGGTCAATGACGTTCGCAGTGACCCGGCCTGGCTGCCCAACCCGATGCTGCCCGATACCGCCTCTGAGTTGGCTGTCCCGCTGGTAATTGGTGACAATGTTTTGGGTGTGCTCGATGTGCAATCAGACCGCCTCAACGCATTCAGCGAGGAAGATGTCAACATTCAGGTGACTTTGGCCGCCCAGGTGGCCACTGCCCTGCAAAATGCGCGTTCCTTTGCCCGCGCCCAACGCCAGGCCGAGCGTGAAGCTATGCTCAACGCCATTAGCCAGAAAATCCAAAGCGCTACCTCGGTCGAAGCGGTTTTGCAGATTGCCGCGCGCGAACTTGGTCATGCCCTGGGCGCTCCGCGCACCATTGCCCAGTTGAGCATGAAAGACAATAAATAGGCACTCCAGCCCAGGAGAATAGCAGCCATGCCTGATGACAAGTTCCAACAGCGGATTAGGTCGCTCTTCGCGGATATTGAGCATCTCTCGACGCACCCGAACCTGGATGTTGCCGTCATGCGCCGCGAGTTGGAATTGCTCCGCGCCCGGGTATCCGACCTCGAAGCGCAGTTCCGACAGAGCCAGGAGACCGTTGCCGCGCCTGCGCAGCCAACTGCCCCCGAAAGCGCCCCTGTTCCCCCAGTTCGCCCACAGAAACCTGCCCCTTTGCTCCTGTACGAGAAGGAAAAGGTCGCTTATGCTTTTAGCGGCGACCGGGTAGAGCCGCTTCGGCCTGAGGTCATTCCCAATCTGGATGTTGAGCAGGCGATTGTCGCCCCGTTGGTAGATACCGGCAAGCCCGTTGGCGCGGTTGTGGTCGAGCCGCCGCCCGACCGGCCCTTAGGCCCCGAGGCGGCAGAACTGACCGATGCAATTGCCCGCCAGGTCTCTCTGCATATTCAAAACCTGCGGTTGCTGGCCGCCGCAGAGCGCGCCCGCGCTGAGGCCCAGGCGGCCACACGCCGTTTTGCGCACGAAAGCTGGCAATCCTTTTTAGATGCCATTCACCAGGATGAGCGCATTGGCTATGTCTATGACCAGGCCGGGGTCGAACCATATACCGCCCCGGGTGCCGAAGAGGTTGACTTGTACGAAACCGTTTCGGTTTTGGATGAGCAGGTTGGCAATCTATACCTGAAATCAGACCCCACCCGGCCTCTGACCGATGAAGACCGGGCTTTGGTTGCGGCGGTGGCCCGTCAATTGGGCCAGCAGGTTGAAAATCTGCGTCTGCTGGCAGATGCCTCGCGTGCCCGCGCCGAAGCCGAAGAAGCCACCCGCCGCATGGCCCGCGACAGTTGGAAGACGTTTGTTGAACGCAAGAAAGATGCGCCGTTGGCCTTCATGTATGACTCCAACCGGGTGACGCCGCTCGAGGAGGTTCCTGCCGAAATAGACATCTCTCAGCCGCTGGTGGTGCGTGGTGAGCCCATAGGTCAATTGGCCGTTGCCGGTTTGGGAGAGGTTTCTCCCGAAGTGAGCGACTTGCTGGCCGCCGTAGCGGCTCAGGCGAGCGTTCATCTTGAAGCCCTGCGCCTGACCGAAGAACTTCAAAAGCGCGCCGCAGAACTGCAAGAGTTGGACCGCCTGAAGTCTTCCTTCCTTGCCAATATGTCGCATGAACTGCGCACCCCGCTCAACTCGATCCTGGGCTTTTCAGATGTCATGCTCGAGGGCATTGATGGCCCGCTGACCGAGTACATGGAAAATGACCTGCGCCTGATTCAAAAGAATGGTCAGCACTTGTTGAGTCTGATTAACGATGTGCTCGATATGGCCAAGATTGAATCGGGCCGCATGAATCTGCACCCAGAGCGATTTAAGGTGCGAGAAGTCTTCGATGAAGTTGTCAGCATTACATCGAGCCTGGCCAACGA
>CAZNCT010000006.1:37223-38886 GCA_964571615.1 uncultured Anaerolinea sp.
CCTGACTCTGATGACGAGGTAGAAATCTCTGCCGATGTAACGCGCATGCGCCAGGTGGTTATCAACCTGGTCAACAACGCCATCAAATTTACTGAAAAAGGCCAGATCTGCTTGCGCGTTGACCGCCTGGATGCCGATAAAGTGATGATCCGCGTCAAAGATACGGGCATCGGCATCCCTGCCAGCCACATCGAATCCATCTTCCAGGAATTCTCGCAGGTCGATACGTCCACCACCCGTAAGGCGGGCGGAACCGGCCTCGGGCTGCCCATTAGCCGCCGCCTTGTGGAAATGCACGGAGGCCGCATGTGGGCCGAAAGCAGTGGCATCCCTGGCGAAGGTTCGACTTTCTATGTTGAACTGCCACTCGAAGCCAGAATTGAAGCCGAAAAGACAACAAAGGGATGATATGGCGCTTCCAAAGTTCTTAGCATGTGGGGTTTGTGGCCATCGTCAGGCCTACGAACCATTTGTTCCGGCGGTTTGCTCGGCTTGTGGTTCACAATGGCTCGAGGCCCAGTACGACTATGCCGCTTTCAAGCGCGAAATTCTGCGCGGCTTACCCGGGCGCTCTTTTAACCTGTGGCGTTATCAGGATGTCCTGCCCCTCAAGAATCCATCCAGCCTCGATTTGTACCCGGCAGGAGGCACACCGCTCTGGCTTTCACAGCGCTTTGCGCCGCCGCTTGGCAACAAGAATGTTTATATCAAAGACGAGCGCTATGGCCCAACCAGTTCTTTCAAAGACCGTCAGGCCGCTGTGGCGGTGGCTGCCATGCTCGAAGGCGGCATTCGGGAGGCAGTGATTGCCTCCACCGGCAACGCCGCTGTGGCTTACGCTGCCGCCTGTGCCCGGGCCGGCATTAAACTGTGGGTTTTTATGACCAGCCTGGTTCCGCAGGAAAAACTGCGCGAAGCGGCTTTGTTTGGCGCAGAAGTCATTCGGGTTAGCGGCAACTATGACCAGACCAAGCAAATTGCTGCTCAGTTCGCCCAACGGCGGCATCTGTTGCTGGATCGTGGCGCGGGTTCTGTTCCGGCGCGCGAATCGATGAAAACCATCGCTTATGAAATGGTTGAGCAGTTGGGCTGGCGCGCCCCCGATTGGTACATTCAGGCCGTCAGTGGCGGGCTTGGCCCGATGGGCGTTTATCAGGGCTTCAAAGAAATGTTTGCCATGGGCCTGATTGACCGCATTCCAAAACTGGCAATCATCCAGGCCGAAGGTTGTTCGCCGATGGTCAAGGCCTTTAAGGCTGGCAAAGAAGTTGCCGAACCAGTCATTCCCGATACCTGTATCATCATCCTCTCTACTGGCGACCCGGGCAAGACCTACACCTATCTGTGGAACTTAACTCAACAGTTTGGCGGCACAATGGAATCGGTCACAGACGCAGAAGCCTTTGCGGCGATGCGTTCGCTGGCCAAAAGCGAGGGCATGGCGGTCGAACCAGCTACTGCGGTGGCTTTTGCGGGCCTGCAAAAAATGCTCCGAGAAGGGACCATTGCGCCCGACGAAACGGTTGTTGTGAACTGCACCGGGCACACCTTTCCGGTTGAAAAGCATGTCCTGGGCGACCAGTGGGCGGTGGATGTCCACCTTAGCGAGGGCCAGGCCCCGGCTCCGCATGAGGGCTTGCAAGCCGCGCTGGAAAATCTCGAC
>CAZNCT010000006.1:38896-47030 GCA_964571615.1 uncultured Anaerolinea sp.
AAGGCGACCACCGTCTTGCTGGTGGACGATAACGATGACGATGCCTTGCTCATCCGGCGGCTGCTCGAAGCGCGCAAATCGTATCGTGTTTATCATGCCAAAGATGGCTGGGAAGGCCTCTCCCAGGCTCGTCAGAAATTGCCTGACCTGATTGTCACTGACCTGACCATGCCAGGGATTGACGGTTTTGGGCTGGTCGAAGAACTGAAATTAGACCCGCGCACGCGCAACATTCCGATTGTGGTGGTTAGCGCCAAAGACATCACCGATGACGAGCGCAAACGTCTGAACGGCCACATCCAGGCGGTTTACCAGAAGGGCTCTCTGCCGCCGCGCAAATTTGTCGAAAAAGTGGTCCATACGATTGAAGAAGAGAAAGCCGAAGACAAACGAGGGTAGCCATGGAGAACACGGTGCTTTATATTGAAGACAATCCAGATAACATGACCCTGGTCAAGCGTGCACTTGAAGCGCGGGGTTATATCTTGTTGTCTGCGGTAAATGGCCTGGATGGTGTTCGTGTGGCCGAAACCGAGGATGTCCATCTCATCTTGCTCGACATCAACCTGCCCGATATTGATGGCTACGAAGTCGCCCGCCGGTTGCGCTCCAGCCCAAAACGCTACCTGGCGCACATTCCGATTATTGCTGTCACCGCCAACGCCCTGAAAGGGGACGCCGAACGCGCGCTTGCGGCAGGCTGTGATGTCTATATGTCAAAGCCAATCAACATCCGCGAGTTGTGGGCGCGGGTGGAAGCCTTTTTGCCATCCCCAAAATGAATCCATACGCAGACCAACAACGGGAGACTGGCGATGACCGGGTTACCTAAACTTGAACTTCCTTTTTCTTACATTGCCCGCCTGCATTGCTCAGGCTGTGGCAAGATTGATTCGGCAATTGAAGCAAATACGTTTTGTCCTGAGTGCAATTCGCCGCTTCTGGCTGAGTACGACCTCGACCTGGCCCGTCAGCGCCTGAGCCGCGAAGATTTTTCGGCGCGCCCCAAAAGCATGTGGCGCTGGCATGAACTCTTACCGGTGCAACTGCCGCAGTATATCGTCAGTTTGGGCGAGGGTGAAACGCCCCTGCTTGGCCTACCACGCCTGGGGAAACAACTGGGGTTTGAGAACCTGTTTCTCAAAGATGAAGGCCGCAATCCACTCCATTCGTTGAAGGCGCGTGGCATTTCTGTCGCCATCTCAAAAGCGCGCGAGTTGGGGATTCAAAAAGTGATTGTCCCCACCACGGGCAACACCGGCGTTGTGGTTGCTGCTTATGCTGCCCAGGCCGGCATGAAAGCCCATCTTTTGATGCCCAAAGAAGTGCCGCAAGCCAAAATTGCGGAATGTCTTGAAGCGGGCGCCGAAGTGGCCCTGGTAGATGGCCTGATTAGCGATGCCGCCGGTCTGGTCGGCGAAAAAGCCCGCGCCGAAGGCTGGTTTGACCTGTCCTCGTTCAAAGAACCGTACAGGCTGGAAGGAAAAAAGACCATCGGCTACGAACTGGCCGAGTCTTTTGGCTGGAAACTGCCCGATGTGATTATTTACCCAACCGGGGCTGGCGCTGGTCTGGTGGCGCTGTGGAAGGCATTTGCTGAACTGGAAACCCTGCGCTGGCTCGAACTCTCCAAACGTCCGCGCCTGGTGGCTGTGCAGGCCAAGGGCTGTGCGCCCTTTGTGAAAGCCTTTGAGACCCGGGCCTCTTTTTGCGATTTTTGGACAAACGCCAGCACTATCGCCTCGGGCCTGCGCGTTCCGAAGAGTTTTGCCGACCACCTGGTTTTGCGCGACCTGTACGCCAGCCACGGCATGGCGATAGCCGTTACTGATGAAGCCATCCGCGCCGCGCAGTATCAGTTGGACGAGGAAGAAGGTCTGGCTGTCTCGCTTGAAGGGGCGGCCTCGCTGGCAGCCCTGATTCAACTGCGCCAGCAGCGCTGGATTAAGCCCGGAGAGCGCATTGTCCTGCTCAATGGCGCTTCGGGTTCACATAGTCCTGCGCCAGCAGCCTGAGACTGGCTGGGCCTTTATTCATACAAATCATTAACGTAACTTTTTGGGGGTCTGGCGCATCTGATACGTTAAAATAGGTTTATCTTCGATTTGCTGAGGTGATTCATGTTTAATTTGGGCAGTGTTTCCGTGCCTTCGTCCTCTGCGCAGGGCGAAAAACGGCACGTTAAAGTGCTGATTTTGGGTTCCGGCCCGGCGGGCTTGTCGGCGGCTTTGTATGCCGCTCGCGCCGAACTGGAGCCGGTGGTGCTGACCGGCATGGAGTTCGGCGGCCAGGCGGGTTTAACCCACACGATTGAGAATTATCCTGGCTTTCCAGATGGGGTCGGCGGCCCGGAATTGGGTGAACTGTTCCAAAAACAGGCCGAACGTTTCGGCGCCAAAATTGAGTTTGATACCGCCGTTTCGGTGGATTTGTCCTCGCGGCCTTTTCACGTCAAAACCGAAAATGGTGAATATCTGGCCGAGACGCTGATTATCGGCACCGGCGCGCGCCCCAATCACCTTGAAATCCCTGGCGAGTATGAGTTCACCGGCAAGGGCGTTTCTTATTGCGCCACCTGCGATGGCTGGTTCTTCAAGGATAAGAAGGTGGTTGTTGTCGGCGGTGGCGATTCGGCTCTCGAAGAAGGACTCTTCCTGACTCGTTTTGCCTCTTCTGTGACCATCATTCACCGCCGCGATACTTTGCGGGCTGGCAAGGTCTTACAGAAACGCGCCTTTGATAACCCCAAAGTCAGTTTTATTTGGGATACGGTTGTGACCGAAGCCGTTGGGGCTGAAAAGTTGGAATATCTCAAACTCAAGAATCTGAAGACCGGCGAAGAATCGCGCCTTGAGGCCGATGGCCTGTTTATCTTCATTGGGCATACCCCCAATACCCAAATGTTTGAAGGCCAGTTGGAAATGCGTGACGGTGGTTATATCGTCTCGAATCATCTGATGGAAACCAGCGTGCCGGGTGTTTTTGTGGCGGGTGAGGTCACCGACAATCACTTCCGCCAGGTGGTCACTTCGGCGGGTATGGGCGCCGCGGCGGCCATTCAGGCCACTCATTTTTTGGAAAAAGTATCAGCCGCGGGGTAGGTGAAGGGTTTGAAGGGCATTTTTAACGGCGAACCAGCCGACGGGTAGCGTGTTCCGCGGAGACTTGCGCAAAAACTTGCGACAAGTCTCTGTTTTTTGTTACAATGAAAGGGAGTTTGAGCCCCAAATTCCCCAAAAATCAACGCCAAACGTTTCACGGAGGAGTAATGACTGCCAAGATTTCCATCATTGGCGCTGGAATGACCGGCGCTACAACTGCGCACTGGCTTTCTGAGCGCGAAATTGCCGATATTGTGCTTGTGGATGTTGTGGAGGGCATGCCACAGGGCAAGGGCCTGGATATGCTCGAGGCCATGCCAATTATCGGCAGCGATAGCCACATTTTGGGTACCAACGATTACGCCGATACTGCCGGTTCGGATATTGTCATCATCACGGCGGGGGTGGCGCGCAAGCCCGGCATGACCCGCGAAGATTTGCTCAAAATTAACGCCGGGATTGTCAGCACGGCGGTGACCGAAACCCTGAAATACTCGCCCGAGGCGATTTACATCATTCTGACCAACCCGCTCGACACGATGGCTTATCTGGCGATGAAGGTTGGCAACCTGCCGCGTGAACGGGTGATTGGCCAGGCCGGAATTTTGGACTCGGCTCGTATGCGCGCTTTTGTGGCCATGGAAGCCGGGGTCAGCGTGGAAAATGTCGATTGCTACGTGCTCGGTGGGCATGGCGATGAGATGGTTCCGCTGACCCGTCACTCGAACATTGCCGGGGTTCCACTGCGTGAGTACCTGCCCGCCGACCGGCTGGCGGCCATTGTTGAGCGCACCCGCAAGGGCGGCATTGAGGTCATTAACCTGCTCAAGACCGGTTCGGCGTATTATGCGCCTGCCGCGGCTTGCGCTCAGATGGCCGAAGCAATTTTGAAGGACAAGCACCTGATTGTGCCATGCGCGGCTTACATGCAGGGTGAATATGGCCTGAACGATATGTATTTCGGCGTGCCGGTGATGCTTGGCCGCAACGGCCTCGAGCGGATTATCGAATACCGCCTCGATGACGACGAAAAGGCCGCGCTTGAAAAATCTGCCGCGGCAGTGCGTGAAACGCACGAAGCCCTTAAGGCCCTGGTGCAACTTTAATTTTTGGCGCAACACGTCGCTCGGGTTTTGCCGGGGGCGTGTTGCGCTATTTTCATCTCAGGAGGCTCGACCATGATTCTACACGATAAGATTTCTGCCCAATTGCCCGCCTGGCGCGAGCGGATGAAGAGCCTGGCCAAAGAACATGCCGATGTGGTTGTTGACCACGTCACCGTCGGACAGGTGGTGGGGGGCATGCGCGATATTAAGAGCCTGGTCACTGATATTTCGTATGTTGACCCTGCGGAGGGCATCCGTTTTCGCGGCATGTCCATCCCCGAGGTTTTGGCGGCCCTGCCCAAGCCCGATGGGGCCGAGATGCCCTACGTTGGCGGTTTGTTTTATCTCCTGCTGATAGGCAGTGTTCCTACCAAACGCCAGGCCGAAGCGGTTGAGAAGGAATGGGCCAAACGCGCCCGGGTGCCGGGGTATGTCTTCAAGATGCTCAAGGCCATGCCCAAAGATACCCACCCGATGACCCTGCTCTCGCAGGCGGTTTTGGCCCTGCAAAATGACTCGCTTTTTGCGAAGCAATATCATCAGGGCATCAAAAAAGATGCCTATTGGGAGCCGACTCTTGAAGACGCGCTCAACCTGACCGCCAAGTTGCCGGTCATTGCGGCGTTTATTTACCGCTTGAAGTACAAAGATGGCGGCATTCCCAAATATGACCGCAAATTGGATTACGGCGCCAATTTTGCGCGCATGATGGGTGTCGAGGATGAGAAAGGCTACGCCGACCTGGCGCGTCTGTACTTCATTCTGCACTCAGACCACGAATCGGGCAACGTTTCGGCCCACGCCACCCACCTGGTTGGGTCGGCGCTCTCAGATGCCTATTACGCTTTTTCGGCAGGCCTGAACGGCCTGGCCGGGCCTCTGCATGGCCTGGCCAACCAGGAATGCCTGGGCTGGCTGATTGGCGTCCACAAACAGTTTGGCGGTGTGCCAACCCGCGAGCAGCTCTACCAGTTTGCCTGGGATACGCTCAACAGCGGTAAGGTCATCCCGGGCTATGGTCACGCTGTCTTGCGCGTGCCCGACCCGCGCTTTACGGCGCAGATGTCCTACGCCAAGGCCCACTTCCCACAAGATGAGTTGGTGCGCCTGGCCGATATGGTTTTCGATGTTGTCCCGACCGTCTTGAAGGAACAGGGCAAGGCCAAAACTCCGGCTCCGAATGTGGACGCGATTTCGGGCGCGCTTCAGTATTACTATGGCGTGCGCGAGTTCGATTTTTATACCGTCCTGTTTGGGGTTGGCCGCGCCCTGGGGGTGATGGCCAACCTGGTCTGGGCGCGCGCGCTTGGTCAACCCATTGAAAGGCCGAAGTCGCTGACGACCAAAATGCTCGAGGAGATTGTTGCCCGGGCCGGGTAGGTCAGCAGGGTAGTACTCAGCCAAGGGACTTTCGGGCCGTGCCCGGAAGTCCTTTTTTTCCGTATAATAGCGTGAAGAGGAATTGTTGGATGATTACCTGCCCCTGGTGTGGAACTCATTACCTGGACTTTCGGCCCAACTGCCAGAACTGCGGCGGCCCGTTGCCGTTCCCCCCTCAGCCTGGAGCGGTGCCCGATGAGCCTTTGATAATGCCTCCGCCGCCTCCCCGCCCGATTGCCGATTCGTTTGTCTGGAAGTTGCTCTCTGCCGATGGCTGGTTTATTGCCGGAGCCATTCTAACCCTGATGGGCGGCATTTTCTGCTTTGTCGGGCTGGCCTTGACCCTTGCCCTGGTGACTTTTTTCATTGGCATCCCCTTTCTGCTGATGGGCCTGGGGTTGCTGGTCGGCGGCCTGGCGGCAGTCTCCTGGCGTTATCGCTGGGCTGGCGCAATTGTCCGCGTTTTGCAGGTTGGGCAGGCTGCGCGTGGTGAAATTGTCAGCGTAGAGCAAAACCTGAATGTGCGCGTCAACGGCCGCAATCCGTGGGAACTGGTTTACCATTTCACAGCCGACGGGCAATCTTTCGAAGGCAAAGTCGCAACCCTGAATAGCCCGTCTGCCAGTTTGCAGCCCGGCAGACCGGTGGCGGTGCTTTATCTGCCTGAGAACCCGGCCCAAAATGCCATTTACCCGCATCCCTAGAAGGCCCAAAACGAGGAAACCAATGCCGCCAACAAAATTTTACGTTGTCTGGAAAGGCCGCCAAACCGGAATTTTCAATACCTGGGAAGCCTGCGCCGCGCAGGTATCGGGCTTCCCTGGCGCGGAGTATAAGGCTTTCCCCAGCCTTGCCGCCGCCCAGGCCGCTTTGGCCGCCAGTTATGAAGACTTTAAGGGCAAATCATCCGCGTCTCAAAACTGGTTGTTTGCTCCAACGAAACCGATTTTGCCCTCTTTGAGCGTGGACGCGGCCTGCAGCGGCTCACCTGGCCCGGTTGAGTATCGTGGCGTGGATACAGAGACAGGCCGGGAACTCTTTCACCAGGGGCCGTATGCCGAAGGCACCAACAACATCGGCGAATTCCTGGCCCTGGTGCACGCCCTGGCCTGGCTGGAGAAGCACGCTCAGACCATGCCGATTTACTCCGATAGTGAGACCGCCCTCGGCTGGCTGCGCGCCAGGCGCTGTAAGACCAACCTGGCGCGGACTGAAAAAAACGAGGAACTCTTCAATCTGATTGAGCGCGCTGAAGCCTGGCTGGCGGGGCGCGAGATTGGCGTACCCTTGCTCAAATGGGATACCGAAGCCTGGGGCGAAATCCCGGCAGATTTTGGCCGCAAGTAAGCGATGAGAAAAATCCTGCCGCTCGTGGCTTTTCTGTTCTTCATGGCGTTGGTGATTCTCTGGGCCGACACCAACACCATGCCCGATTGGCTGCGGCGCATTTACGTTTTTCCGTTTGGCGATAAAATCGGGCACCTGGTCATTTATGCCGTTTTTGCCTATCTGCTGACCTGGGCCATGCCCGACCGCCGCCTGAAACTGGGGCGGATTTCGCTGCCGTTGGGTATTCTGATTGCGCTGGCATTTGCCACCCTTGAGGAGGCCAGTCAGTTCTTTGTTGCCCGCCGCACGCCCGAATGGCTCGACCTGCTGATGGGCTATCTGGGCATCTATCTCTCCACCTGGCTCCCGTGTGCGCGAGAGAATAAGAGGGTCGAGTAGGCGATATTTTTGCCGTATCGAGACCCCAATCGGCGAATAGTCTCAATCTGGTTTATCTGATGGATAAAAAGGATTCCCCATGAACACAGCCTTGCTTGTGATTGACATCCAAAAAGATTACTTCCCTGGCGGCAAAATGGAACTGGTTGAGCCGCTTCTGGCCGCTCAAAAGGCTTATGCCCTGCTGCAATGCTTTCGTGAGCATGGCGGCCATCATGTTCACATTCAGCATATTTCCAGAAACCCCAAGGCCACCTTTTTCATCCCTGGTGAGCGCGGCACCGACATTCACGACAGCGTCGCCCATTTTGAAGGCGAACCGATTGTTTACAAACACTACCCCAACGCCTTCCGCGAGACCAACCTGCTCGAAATGCTGCGAGATTGGGACGTAAAACGCCTGGTTATTTGCGGAATGATGACGCACATGTGCGTAGATGCCACGGTCCGCGCTGCGGCTGACCTGGGCTTCGAGGTGCTGGTCGTATCGGATGCCTGCGCCACCCGCGACCTGGAATTTGACGGGGTTCACGTCCCTGCCGCCCAGGTGCAGGCGGCTTTTTTGGCTGCGCTCAAATCGTATGCTACCGTTCTCAATCTCGAACAAACCCTGGCCCGTCTGGCCGGGGAACAATCGCTGTAACAGATGTTTTGCTCATCTCTTCACAAGGATATTGTCGCTTGAACGCTCCCTTTGGTTATCTTTCCCCCAAATTACAAGTTCGCGCCGCGCCTGAAAAGGGCGGTTTTGCGGTTTTTGCTCTGCAACCGCTCGAAAAAGACGAAATCATCTGTGCCTGGGCCGGGCGGGTGGTTTCT
>CAZNCT010000006.1:47040-59671 GCA_964571615.1 uncultured Anaerolinea sp.
GAGCAAATGGCCGCGCTTTCGCCCGCCGAAAAGAGTCACACCATTCAGGTAGATGAGGGCCTTTACCTGGCCCCACTCAGTGTGGATGGCGAACCAGCGGATTACATCAATCATTCGTGTAACCCAAATGCAGGCATTCGCGGGCAAATTTCGCTGGTGGCCATGCGCCCGATTGAGAGCGGCGAGGAAATCACTTTTGATTATGCCATGGCCGATAGCACCCCCTACGACGAGTTCCCGTGCGCTTGCGGCGCGCCTACCTGCCGCGGCCAGGTGACGGGTGACGATTGGCGGCGGCCCGAATTATGGGAGCGTTACCGGGGCTATTTTTCGACTTACCTGGAAAGAAAAATCAGGTTGCTCGGTGGATAAGTTAAAGCGTGAGGCTGAGCCAAAACGGGTCGCCGTGATTGGCGGCGGCCCAGCCGGTTTGATGGCGGCGGAGACGCTGGCCCAGGCGGGGCTGGCGGTGCATCTTTACGAGGCCATGCCCTCGGTCGGACGCAAATTCCTGCGCGCCGGGGTGGGGGGGCTGAACCTGACGCATTCCGAGCCGCTGGAGGCTTTCATTGCCCGTTACAGCCAGCCTGCGCGCCTTGAGCCGTTGTTGCGCTCCTTTGGCCCGCACGAGATGATTGCCTGGCTAAAAGGGCTGGGCTTTGAGTCTTTTACGGGCACATCGGGGCGGGTTTTTCCGGTTGGGATGAAAGCCTCGCCGATTTTGCGGGCCTGGCTCAAACGCCTGGCCGATGCCGGGGTGGTTTTTCACACCAACCACAAATGGATGGATGTTATTCCCGAAAAACAGCGACAGGCAATGACATTCGCGTTTGATACCCCCGAAGGCTGCCAAACAGTTCAGGCCGATGCTGTCCTGTTGGCCCTCGGCGGCGGCAGTTGGCCGCGGCTGGGTTCGACCGGCGGCTGGATTCCGCTGCTTGAAGCGCATGGGGTCGAGGTCGCCCGGCTGCGTCCGGCCAACTGTGGCTTCGATGTGGCCTGGACGGATGTTTTCAAAACCAGATTTGACGGTGCGCCGCTCAAGGCGGTGACAGTCACTTTCAATGGGATTTGCAAACAAGGGGAATTTATCGTCACCAAAGACGGCGTTGAGGGCAGCCTGATTTATGCCCTGTCGGCCCCCATCCGCGATGCGATTGAACAAAACGGCCAGGCGCTTATCTTGCTCGACCTGGCCCCCGATTGGACGATTGACAAGCTCATCCAGCGTTTGTCTCTGCCGCGTGGTTCGCGCTCGATGAGCAGCCATCTTGAAAAAACGGTTGCGATAAAGGGCGTCAAAGCAGGTCTGTTGTGGGAATTTGTGCCGCGCGAAGATTTTCAATCCCCCGAAAGGTTGGCGGCGGCGATTAAGTCTTTGCCGGTTCCCCTGCTGCGTCCGCGCCCGTTGGCTGAGGCCATCAGCAGCGCGGGTGGGGTACGCTTTGAATCTCTGGATGAAGACCTGATGCTGAAAGCCCTGCCGGGGGTCTTTTGTGCCGGTGAAATGCTCGATTGGGAAGCCCCGACTGGCGGCTATCTCTTGACCGGCTGCATGTCCACAGGCCGGTGGGCCGCCCAGGGGATGCTCTCCTGGCTTAAGCGGGGCTAGGTTTTTCCAACACGGTTTGCAAAAATGTGCGGATGTTCCCAGCGGTTTCTTGCCAGGAGGGCTGCTGGCGGTAACGCGCCAGGGCATTTTTCCCAAGTTGCGCCAGCAAGGCGCGGTTGGAGGCCAACTCGCGCAGGCGGGCGGACAGGGCGGGCGCGTCTTCGGGGGCAATCAGGTAGCCGGTGTTGCCATCTTCGATGATTTCGGGGGCGGCCCCGGCGCTGGTGCCGATGGCGGGCAGGCCAAAGCCCATGCCTTCGAGATAGACAATCCCAAAGCCTTCGTAGGAGGACGGCACCGCCAGCAGGTGCGCGGCTTTCAGTTTTTCGACCAGCGGTTCGTGATTGAGCGCCCCATGAAACGTCACCAGGCCGGGGCAGCGTTGCTCGGCGTAGCGCCGGGCCATGCTTGCATAGGCCGGGTCGAGTTCGGTAGAGCCGACCACCTCCAGCCGGATGGGCAGGTTTTTGAGCGCAACCAGGGCTTCGAGCAGGGTGTGCAAGCCTTTGCGCTCGATGACGTTGCCGAGGAAGAGGATGCGCAGCGGGCCGCTTTGGGCGCGGGTTTCAATTTCCGCCTCGCCGATGCCCACGCCGAAGCGGTCGGTGGGCGGGTAGGCAACGACAAAGGGCTTGTCGGTTGGCACAAGGGCGTGGACGACGTTTTTGGTGGTTTGCGAGTTGAAAATAAACCCATCCACGCTCTGCAAATAGCGTTTTTCAATGATGCGGTAAAACGCATTTTGCCAGCCTGGGCGCAACTCGGAACAGCGCAGGTGATGGACAAGGCTGACCACCGGGCAGGGTTTTTGGCGGTTGGCAAAAATCAGCGAGGGGTGATTCAACTCATCCTGGATGAGCACATCGAAGCCGGGCGGCAGGCGAAAGGTGAAGTTATCGGCCAGGTGCGCGGCGTAATTGCGCCAGGGCAGGCTGATGATTTCGACTGTATCGCCCTGGGCGCGTAAATATTCCACCAGTTTGCGGTCGTACAGGTATCCGCCGCTGAGGGTGTCAAGTGAGCCGTAGATGAGGAGGCCGATTTTCATTTTGTGATTTATGGATTGGGTGATTTTGTGATTGAAAAAGACACCCAGGCAATTTCATTTTCCCAAAGCCGGACGGTCAGGCGGGTGACGTTGGGAGTGGTAATTTTGGCGTTGAGTTGCCCGGCCAAAATGCGGGCAAAATGCTCAATGGAGGGATTCAGCCCGGCAAACTCGGGCAGGTCGTTGAGCATTTGCTCTTTGTAGTAGGCGACCGTTTCGTCGAGGTGTTTTTCGACATCGACAATATCCACAAGGTAGCCGTGCTGGTCGAGGCTTGCGCCCGAAAGTTGCAGTTCGAGCGTGTATTGGTGCGAGTTGGGGAAGTTTTCAGGCCCCCAATCGCCACCGATGAGAAAGTGACGGGCGATGAAGGTTCGTTTTACGGCGAGAGTGTACATGTTCGGTTCCAGGTTTGAAAGTTGAAGGTTGGAGCCGCCTTCAGGCGGCTTGGTGTGTTAGCACGGATATTTATATCCGGGCGTTGCTGGGCGGGGAAAATGCCCCAGGTGTCAGGCGCAGACGTTTACCTGCGCTTGCACTTTGTCAAAACTTTCTTTGTCCGAGAGCACAATCAGCGTGTCGCCCGCCAGCAGGGTGGTGCCGCCGTTGGGGACGAAGAACTCTTTGTTGCGGGCAATCAAAATCACCAGCAGTTTTTCGGGCAGGGCTAATTCTACGATTGTTTTCCCGGCGCAGGTTGAGTTGGCAGGAATGGTGATTTCCTGCAATTCATCGGTAAAGCCGCGCATGGGGTTGACTTCGATGGGGTAGATGGGCTTTTTGGACGCAACTTCATCCACGCCCAGCCAGCGCGCCACCAGCGGAATGCTGGCGCCCTGCACCAGCGCTGAGGTGAGCACCACGAAAAAGACGATGTTGAAAATCTGGTCGGCGTGTTCCACCCCGGCAATCAGCGGGTAGGTTGCCAGGATAATCGGCACCGCGCCGCGCAAGCCCACCCACGAGATGAAGGCCTTTTCGCGCAGGTTGAGTTGGGTGAAGGCCAGGCTGACGAAGACCCCCAGCGGGCGCGCCAGGAAAATCAGCGCGGCGGCAAGCAGAAAGCCATCTGGAATGACCCGTACCAGTTCGGACGGAAAGACCAACAGCCCCAGGGTGATGAACATGCCAATTTGCATCAGCCAGGCCAGCCCATCGTGAAAGCGGATGAGACTGCGGCGGTGGATGAAGTCGAGGTGGCGGGCGGTAATCCCGGCGATGTAAACGGCCAAAAAGCCGTTGCCGCCCAGGAGCGAGGTCGCGCCGTAGGTGACAAACACCGCCGAAAGGGTCAGCACCGGGTATAAGCCATCAAAACCGAGTTGCAGATGATTGGCCAGCCAGGCCAATTGCCAGCCAAACGCCGCCCCCAGGGCCACGCCCACCAGCACTTGAATCACCAGCGAAACGGCCAGCGACTCGGGGGCGAAGTTCGGAACCGTCAGCCACAGGGTCAGCCCAATGGTCAGGAAAACCGCCATCGGGTCGTTCGAGCCGGATTCCAGTTCCAGCAGGGGGCGCAGGTTGCCTTTCAATCCCAAACTTTTGGAGCGTAAAATGGAAAAAACCGCCGCCGCATCGGTGGAGGAGACAATTGCGCCCAGCAGAAGCCCCTCAAGCAGGGAAAACCCCAGCAGGTACGAGGCCGCCACCCCCACGCCCAGCGCCGTCAGGGCCACGCCCAGCGAGGCCAGCGAAACGCCCTGCCACAACACCGGGCGGATGTCGCGCCAGCTGGTATCCAGCCCGCCCGCAAACAGGATGATGTTGAGGGCCACAATGCCCACCCATTGTGTCAGGGCCGGGTCGTCAAAGTAGATGCCGCCCAGGCCTTCTGAGCCTGCCAGCATGCCCAGCGCAAGGAAGAACAAGAGCGATGGCACCCCAAAGCGGTCTGAAATTTTGCTGGCCAGCACGCTCGCCAGCAGAAAACCGGCGACACCCACCAGAATCCATTCAATCGACACGGCGTACCCCCATTCCCGCCCGGACGTGCGCCCCGGGCCTTTGCCCGCACCCCGGCGCTGGCCGGACGCGCGCCCCGGGCCTTTGCCCGCACCCTGGCACCGCCCGGACGTAAACGTCCGGGCTATGGACACGAAGCCCGCTGAAGCGGGCTGGAAGACCATTAAGCATAATCAAATAACACCTGTATCGCATCTTGTGGATTTTCGTCCAGCATTTTATACATTTCGGGGGCTTTGTGGATGTCCACCCGATGGGTGACCCACTTTTCGGGGCGGATTCTGGCGAGGGCCTGCCAGGCGACCCCAAAGCGGCGACTCTTGCTCCACCTTGCGCTGAGTTCAGGCCGAATGGCGCTGACCTGGCTGGAGGTGATGGCAATCCGCGCCCGGTGGAAGTCGCCGCCCAGGTCGAGGGGGGCGCGTTTTTCGCCGTACCACGAGCCGACAATGACCCGCCCGCTGAAGCGGGTGAGCGCAATGGCGTCATTGAGCGCGGCGGGCGAGCCGGAAATTTCGAGCACAAAATCGGCTTTTTCGCCGCCCAGGGCGGCCTGCGCCTGCTGGCGGAAATCGGGCTGGGAGGGGTCGAGGGCGGCGCTGGCGCCCGCTTTGAGCGATTCCGCCCGGCGCCGGGCGAAGTTATCGGCGGTGACGAGGCAGTCGAGCGGGAATTCGGCCAAAAGCGAGGCCGCCAGCAGGCCAACAATGCCTTGCCCCAGCACCAGGCCGCGCTCACCCAAAACCGGCGCAATATCCTGCACCAGGCTGACGGCGGTTTCCATGTTGGGCAAAAAGGCGGCGGTTTCGGCAGATAGGTCAGCGGAAACAGGAATCAGGGCAGCCGGGTTGGCGATGAAATGCGAAGTGTGCGGCTGGAAGGCAAAAACGAGCCGGTTGAGCCACTCCCTGTTTCCCTGTTTTCCCACTTCCACCACCCGGCCCACACACGCATAGCCATAGGCCAGCGGGTACGCCAACCCCGCGCTGATGCTGTCGGCTGATTCGGCCATTTCTTTGGGGAATTGCCCGCGATAGATGAGCATTTCCGTGCCAGGGCTGACCGCCGAGACGAGGGTCTGCGCCAGCACTTCGTCTGCGCCGGGGGGCGGCAGTTCGCGCTCGATGATTTCGAGTTGGCGGGGGGCGGTGAAGGTCAGGGTTTGGGTTTTCATTTTTTGTGTGGGGCGGTTTGGCAAATCGCCTTACTTTTTGATGGCCGCAATCAGCAGGCCCAGCCCGCCGATGAGAATATCGCGCCCGCGCATGAGCAGGGCCAGGCTGATGCCCAGCGCGGCGGGCAGGCCAAAGGCCGTCACAGCAAAGACCTGGCTGGCTTCGAGCGCGCCCAGCCCGGCAGGCAGCGGGGCCAGGAAGGACAGGCGCACCACCGTCAGGGCGGCCAGGGCCTGCGGAAACGTCAGCGGCGCGGCCAGGAAGTCGAGCATCCACAGGTATTCGAGCGTCATCCCGGCCCACGAGAGCAGAGAAACGCCCAGGGCGGCCAGCAATGCCGAAAGGTGGCGGCGGCAAAAGAGCGCGGCCAGGTGTTCGCTGGCAATCACCAGCCGCAGGAAGGTTTCAACGGCGGCCCATTTGGGGCGGCCTGCCAGGGCATGGCGCAGGGGCCGGGCCAGCGCCGAAAGCGGATGCCGCCGCTGGTAAAGCAGGCCGATGTGCAGGAGCGGCCAGAGCAGCAGCAATCCCACCGGCGCGGCCACCCAGGCCGGGGGGGCGAAGCCGCCCAGCATCCCCGATTGGGCTACAAAAAACAGCCCGAGGGCCAGAAACAGGAAGTTTGCCAGAAATTCCAACAGTTTATCCATGATGACTGCCGCGGTTGCGCGCACGGCAGTTAAGCCATAGGATTTTTGCAGGTAGAGTATTTGCAAGGGTTCGCCGCCGACCTGCGGGCCGGGGGTGAAGTAACTCATCCCAAAGGCGGCCAGGCGGTAGGCTACCAGCGGCAAAAAAGGCACGCGCCGCGCTTCGGCCCGGACGATAATCCACCAGCGGGCGCTGATGAGCGCAAAGATGGCGGCGTTGAGCGCCAGCAGGGCGAGCAGCTGCCAGGCCTCCAGCAGTTGCAGGGATTCCCAAATCTCGCCCAGGGGCGCGTTTTGCAAGGCCCACCATAGGAGCAGGGCGAGCAGGGCAAGCCAGAGCAGGCGTTTGGCCCAGGCAGGGTTTGGCGCGTTGGTCATTGGATGTATTGTACGCGCAAAAGTATCATTTTTGCGCGCTTTCCTGTATACTCGCGGTGAATCCCCACCCGAAGGAGCGCCCATGAACCTGCTTTCTGTCTTTTTGGCCCTTTTGCCTGTGCTGGTCATTTTGATTTTGCTTGTCTGGCGGCGCATGACCCTGTTCTGGGCTTTTTAGGATAAAATTTATCCGCTTGCCTGGCGTTTTAAGAGACGGAAAAGGAGATGTTCATGCCAACCAAAGTGTTTGTGCCCCGCCTGGGCGAAGGCGTGGAAGAAGTGACTATCACCAAATGGCTCAAAGCCGTTGGCGACCAGGTCAATGAGTTGGAAGCCCTGCTCGAAGTCAACACCGATAAGGTGGATACCGAAATCCCGGCCCCGGCCTCGGGCGTGTTGCTGCAAATCTCCCTGGCCGAAGGCGTAACCGCCAAAGTGGGCGATGTGCTGGCCGTCATTGGCCAGCCCGGGGAAAGTGTTGAAAGCCAAATGCCAAGCCCTGAAAGTTCACAACCGCCGCAAGCCACATCCCCTTCTCTGGCGACATCTGCTCCCGCGCACCAGAAACCGGGTCTTGGTTTCATCTCGCCCGTTGTCGCCCGGATTGCCGCCGAAAGCGGTGTTGATCTTTCACTGGTCAAAGGCACCGGGCTAAACGGGCGCATTACCAAGAATGACCTCCTTCAGTTCATTGAAAACAGAAAAACACAGCCGGTGAGCGCGCCAGCCTCCACCCAGCCACCCGCTCACCTGATACCTGACACCTCCTCACCTGACAGCCTCCTCCCGCACACCGCCATCCGCCGCGCGATTGCCAAACACATGCTCGAGTCGAAACAGACCTCGCCGCATGTGCTGACCGTCATGGAAGCTGACCTGTCGCGGGTTATCGCTCACCGCGCTGCCCACAAAGACGCCTTTGCCCGCGATGGCGTCAACCTGACCTTTACCGCCTACTTCATGCAGGCCATTGTCGCCGGGCTGAAAGCCTACCCAATCGTCAATTCATCCTGGAGCGACGAGGGCATCCTGCTGCACAAGGCCATTCACCTGGGCATGGCGACTTCGCTGGGTGAAGACGGGCTGATTGTGCCGGTCATCAAAAACGCCGATGGCTTATCCCTGCTTGGCATGGCGCGCGCCGTCAATGACCTCGCCAATCGCGCCCGCGCCCGCAAACTGGCCCCCGACGAAGTGCGGGGCGGGACTTTCACCCTGACCAATCACGGCATTAGCGGCTCACTGTTTGCCTTCCCGGTCATCAACCAGCCGCAGTGCGGCATCCTTGGGGTTGGCGCGCTGCAAAAGCGGGTCGTGGTTGTCACCGACGACCTGGGGCGCGACAGCATCGCCATCCGCCCAATGGTGTATCTTTCCTTTGTCTTCGACCATCGCATTCTCGACGGCGCCTCCGCCGATTGGTTCCTGGCAAAAGTCAAAGAAACCATCGAAAAGTGGGCCTGATGGGAAAAGGCGATGAGATGTACCAGTTCTTACTGAAATCCCTGCAATGGACCAGCCAGTACGCCTCGGGCAACGACGAACTCAGCCGGGTGCGCACCGCGCTGGGATTTTTCTCCTCCATGCTGGGCGCTTTTTTCTCGCTCTCCTTTGGCGCACTGATTTATTTCAACAACGAACAACTCGCCGGGCAGTTTTTTTTCGCCCTCGCCGCCTGGATGCTTCTGCTGCCCATCCTTTACATCCGCTGCTGGATCTCCTTCAATCTTTTCGGCGTGCTCAGTTTTGCCGGGCTGCTGGTCGTCAACACCATCGGCGTCATTCTGCTTGGCGGGGTGGGCGGCTCTGGCGCCCTGATTGTCTGGTCGCTCCTGCCAGCCATCCTTTCGCCCATTCTGCTGGGTACGCGTCAGACGATTTACTGGGCCAGCGCCTTTTTCATCCTGTTTGGCGTGAGCCTGTTTTTGCCCGGCGCGCTTGGTCAGGTTAGCGAACTCCCCGTTGAAATCGAGAACTTCCTCTATCTGTTCAACATCGGCGGCATTTCCATCTTTGTCCTGCTGATTATTCAGTTTTTCGTCAGCCAGCGCGACCGCTATCTGGAACGCTCCGACAGCCTGTTGCTCAACATTCTGCCGCGCGAAATTGCCGACATTCTGCGCAACGAAAACCGCGTCATTGCTGATGCTTTCGATAATGCCAGCGTCCTTTTTGCTGATGTCGTCGACTTTACCCCGCTTTCCTCCAGGATGTCGCCGGTCGAACTGGTCAACCTGCTTAATGAAGTTTTCTCCCATTTCGATACCTTGACCGAAAAATACAAACTTGAAAAAATCAAAACCATCGGCGATTGTTACATGGTCGCCAGCGGCATTCCGCGCCCGCGTCCCGACCATGCCCAGGCCGTCACCCAAATGGCGCTCGACATCATTGCCTATGTTCAACACCACAACTTCAATGGACGCAAACTGGCCTTCCGCATTGGCGTCAACTCCGGGCCGGTTGTGGCGGGGGTCATCGGCCAGAAAAAATTTGCCTACGACCTGTGGGGCGACTCTGTAAACACCGCCAGCCGGATGGAATCGCAGGGCGCCAGCAACGTCATCCAGGTCACCCGCTCCACTTACGAACTCATCAAAGACAACTTCCTTTGTGAGCCGCAAGCGCCCATCCAGGTTAAGGGCAAAGGCCAGATGGAAGTCTGGCACGTGAAAGGGGTCAAATGACCGACTTCGACCAGCGCGCCAAAGAGTGGGACAGCGACCCCAAAAAGGTCGAGCGCGCCCGCGCGGTGGCGGATGCCATCCGCGCCGCCCTGCCCCGGCGCCCCGGCCTGAGCGCCCTCGAAGTCGGCTGTGGCACGGGCCTGCTCAGTTTTGCCCTGCAAGACGATTTTGCCCACATCACCCTGGCGGATACATCCGAAGGAATGCTGGAGGTGCTGGCCGCCAAAATAGCGAATGCCGGTCTGGTGCATTTCAGCCCCATTCGGCTGGATTTGGCGACCGACCCGCTGCCTGTGTCTCGACAGGCTCGACAACCGGTCTCCCGTTTTGATGCCACCTACTCGCTGATGACTCTGCACCACATCGCCGACACCCGGGCTTTCTTGCGCCGTTCTTACGAGATTCTCAACCCGGGCGGCCTGCTCTTCATCGCCGATCTCGACACCGAAGACGGCACCTTTCACACCGACGGCACGACCGACGTGCATCTCGGCTTCGAGCGCGGCGACCTGCAAAGGCGGGTCGAAGCGGCGGGCTTTCATGATGTCAGTTTTTCAACCGTTTACGTCATCCACAAAAACGGGCGTGAATATCCCATCTTCCTGCTCGTGGCGCGAAAATGAAGCCATGTCATTGCGAGGGCGTTAGCCCGAAGCAATCTCCGATTAACCGGGGATTGCTTCGTCGGGAAATTTGTCCTCCTCGCAATGACATTTTGGTTTATTGTTTATAGAGCAAAAGCTCTAATAAAATCTGGGGGATTTAGCGAATACGGCCTACCCAAAAGGTGCAACCATGGACATCCAGATTCAAGTCAACCAGCAGCCTTAAGCGGGCTGCTTTTTTATGCTCAGCGGGTCGTTATAGTAAAATAGGGAAAACTTGTCCAATTTTTACCGCCAGATGAGTGCAACCATTTGCGGGTTTGGGCATCCAAAGTTTGAAGTACAAGTGCATCAATTCATCTCAGAGGAGATTTTTTCATGTCAGAACAATATGATGTTGTTGTGATTGGCGCCGGGCCGGGCGGATATGTCGCCGCCATCCGCGCTTCACAGTTGGGATTGAAAACCGCCATCGTGGACAAGCAATGGATGGGCGGCGTCTGCCTGAACGTGGGCTGCATTCCCTCCAAGGCCCTGCTCAAAAATGCCGAAGTTGCTCACACCCTGCGCGAACGCGGCAAAGAATTTGGCTTTTCGTTTGAAAACCTGAAACTCGATTACAGCGTGGCCGTCAAACGCAGCCGCCAGGTCTCGGACCGGCTTGTCAAGGGCATCGGCTTTTTGATGAAGAAGAACAATATCGCCGTCCACATGGGCGTTGGCAAATTGACCGCCAAAGACACCGTTTCAGTGACCGACAAAGACGGCAAAGTGACCGAACTGAAGGCCAAAAATATCATCATTGCTACCGGGGCCTCCTCTGCCGTCCCTGCCGCCTGGAAGGTCGATGGCGAGAAAATTGTCACCTATTGGGAAGCAATCTTGCAAGAAAAACAGCCCAAGAGCGTGGTGGTGATTGGTTCTGGCGCCATTGGGGTCGAGTTTTCAACCATCTGGAATTCGTATGGTGTTGATGTCACCATCGTCGAGATGCTGCCGCGGATTGTGCCGCTTGAAGATGAAGAAGTCTCGGCTGAGTTAGAGAAAGCCTTCAAAAAGCGCGGAATCAAAATTCTGGCCGGGCACAAAGTCGAGGCGGTTGAGACCACCGAGACCGGCGTCAAGGTGACTGTCTCAGCCAACGGTGAGAACAAGACCCTCGAAGCCGAGCAAGCCCTGGTGGCGATTGGTTTCCGTCCCAATTCCAAAGACCTGGGCCTCGAAGCGCTGGGTGTCAAAATCAACGAGCGCGGCTTTATCGAAGTGGACGACCGCATGCAGACCAGCGTGCCGGGCATTTACGCCATCGGCGATGTGACCGGCAAACTGATGCTGGCGCATGTCGGCTCGGCCATGGGCATCCTGGCCACTGAAGCGATTGCCGGGCACGAAATTCATCCGCTCAATTACGAGATGATGCCGCGCGCCACCTACTGCCAGCCGCAAATTGCCTCCTTTGGCCTGACCGAAGCCCAGGCCAGGGAACGCGGCTACAAGGTCAAAATTGGGCGTTTCCCCTTCCAGCCCAACGGTAAGGCGCTTGGTTTGGGTGAGTATGCCGGTTTTGTCAAACTGGTGATTGATGAGCAGTATGGCGAGATTTTGGGCGCCGCCATGATTGGCCCCGAAGTGACCGAGCTTCTGCCCGAACTGACCCTGGCCCAGATGATGGAACTGACCCCCGCCGAAATCGCCCGCAACGTGCACGCCCACCCGACGATTTCAGAAGCGATTATGGAAGCCGCCCACGCCGCCGAGGGCAGCGCCATTCACATTTAGGTTCTACCCAAAAATTAGACAGCCCCGCGAGATTTTCGCAGGGGCTGTTTTTTTGTCTCCGGGCGCTGTTACGTCTGCCAGGCCACAATCTGCATAATACGGTCGGGTCAGGCCTGTAAGACTTCCCAGTCGGTTAACTTCTCATCCATCTCTTGCTGAATGTTGTTGTATTCCTGGCCCAGTTTTTGCACTTCTACCGGGTCGCTGGGCGGGTTTTCAAGCCGCCGGGCCACCTCGGCCAGGCGGGCCTCCAGGGCGGCAATCTGGTTTTCAAGTTCTTGCAGGCGGGCTTTTTTCCTGCGCTCTTCTTTTTGGGCTTGCGAGTTATCGCGCCGTTGTTGGTTCACGGCGCTTCTAACGTTTTCGGTCTCGGCGGCAGAGAGGGCCGCCAGGCGCTCACGCTCCTCGCGGCGCTGTGAATATGTCCCGTTAAAGACATCCAGCACCGCAGGCGCATCCCCGCTCTGGGTGATTTCCCAAATTTGAGTGGCGAGCGCATCGACCAGATAGCGGTCGTGCGTAACCAGCAAAATGGTGCCCTGGTAGGCTTCCAGCACCTGCTCCAAAATTTCCTGCGAGGGGATGTCGAGATGGTTGGTGGGTTCATCCAGCAAGAGCAGGTTGGTGTCTTCAAGCGCCAGTTTGGCCAGCGCCAGCCTTCCGCGCTCACCGCCAGAGAGCACTTCCACTTTTTTGAAAGCGTCATCGCCGCTGAACAGGAATTTGCCGAGG
>CAZNCT010000007.1:0-1417 GCA_964571615.1 uncultured Anaerolinea sp.
GCCCGTCGGCCCGAAAACATCCCTAGCCTGATTGCTGAGCTAGACCTGTTGCGCCAAAAAGGCATCTTAAGCGAGGAAGAATTTCAGAACAAAAAGACAGAACTGCTGGCAAAACTGTAGCGCCCCCCCCAGGCCACAAAAAAGATTTCCTTGCGGCTTTGTGGTGATTATGTTAAAATATTGCTGTTCGACCAATACCGCACGCACCGAAAAGTGGGCAACCCCCACTTTTCTGCTTGTAATGACCCAATGTTCACCTAACCGGGAGTACGTGTAAGATGAAAAACGAGTTTATGATGGCCTTCAATGAAGTGCTGGAAGAGAAGCAATTGCCCAAGGAAGTTATTCTTCAGGCAATTGAGTCGGCGATGGTGTCGGCCTACCGGCGGGCAGTCAACGCTTCCACCGCACAGCATGTCGAGGCCAAGGTTGACCCCGATACAGGCCGAGTCACCATTTATGCCGAAAAAGAAGTCGTTGAAGAGGTGGTGGATGCGCGCACCGAAGTGGTTCTGGCCGAGGCGCGCAAAGTCAATCCGCTGGCCGAACTGGGCGACATGGTGATTGTAGAGACCACCCCCAAAGATTTTGGCCGCGTGGCCGCCCAAACAGCGCGCCAGGTCATCCAACAGCGCATCCGCGAGGCAGAGCGCAATGCTCAAATGAGTTACTTCGAGCGCCAGTTGGGCGAAATCGTCAGCGGTGTGGTGCAGGCAGTCAATAACCAGGCCATTACAGTGGGCCTGGATATGAAAGCCGAAGGGGTCATGCCTGCCAACCAGAAAATTCCCGGTGAAAAATTCCGCGTGCATGACCGCATTCGGGCCATCATTGCCGAGGTCAAAGACGGCCCGCGCGGCCCGCAAATTGTGCTTTCGCGCGGACATCGCAACTTCTTGCGCCGCCTGCTCGAAACCGAAGTGCCCGAAATTTATCATGGCATTGTTGAAATTCGCGCCATCTCACGCGAACCCGGTCAGCGCGCCAAAGTGGCCGTCTCGGCCACCCAGGCAGGTGTTGACCCGGTTGGGGCCTGCGTAGGCTTTAAGGGCTTGCGCATTCAGGCGATTGTTAAAGAACTGCACGACGAAAAGATTGACATTATCGAGTGGAGCGCCGACCCGGTGCAGTACATCCAGAAAGCCATCAGCCCGGCGCGCGTCTCTGGCGTTTATCTCAACGAAGCCGAAAAAACCGCCACAGTGGTGGTGATGGAAGACCAGCTCTCGCTGGCGATTGGCCGCGATGGTCAAAACGCCCGCCTGGCCGCCAAACTGACCAACTGGCGCATTGACATCAAATCGGTGGTCGAGGCCGCCGGTGATGCCCTGCACCGCCTGCAAACCCAGGCCGATATGCAGGCCATTGCCCAGGCCGAGGCCGAAAAAGTGGCCCAGGTGGCCGAAATCCTGCAAAA
>CAZNCT010000007.1:1454-3402 GCA_964571615.1 uncultured Anaerolinea sp.
CGCCAGAAGAATATACCCTGCTGGCTCAGTTTGTGGACCGTGTTGAGCGCCGCCTGGTGGATGACCAGAAAGCCGCCGAAAAAGCCAGCCGCGATAAACTGGCCGAACTGCGCGCCGAAATTGGGGAACGCGCCTTTGAAAGCCCGCTTGAGACTCTTGGCCTGCCCGAACACGTCTATAACATCTTGACCGAAGCAGAATACCGCACTGCGGGCGACCTCATCCTGGCGATGAAAACCAACCCGAACAAGGTCTTGACCCTGCCCGGCATCGGCGCGAAGGCCATTCAATCCATCGAAAAAGCCGTCTCCGAAGCCAATTTCGCGGCCCCCGCCCCGGCGGTGATCGAGGAAGGACCTGCCCCGGCAGTGGAAGAAGTCCCCGCAACAGCGGCCCCGGTGGCGGTGGAAGTGGTCGAAGCCCAGGCCGCGCCCCAGGCCCCAGAACCGGTTGCAGTTGTCGAGGAAGAAGCCGATACGCTTTCTTTCGAGGAAATGTTCAAGTTACGCCCCGAAGCCATTCGCCCGGTGGATGAAGAAGAATCCCTCGATAGCAAGAAAAAGGGCAAAAAAGGCAAGAAATCTGTGGCGCTCGAATTTGACGAAGACCGCGGCGAGGTGGTTGGGCGCAAGAAGCATAAACGCGGTGACAGTTGGGATGACGACTGGTAAACCGTTAACACGATTCAGGTCTGAACTGGTGTTGAGGTGAACGCAAAAAAAGGCAAACCTGTAAAGCATGTTCCCCAGCGGACTTGTGTTGGCTGCCGCACGGTGCTCTCAAAACGAGCCCTGGTGCGGGTGGTGCGCAGGCCAGAGGGTGTGCTGGTTGACCCAAGTGGAAAACTGGCAGGCCGGGGTGCGTACCTGCACAACCAGCGCTCGTGCTGGGAGCGCGGGCTGAAAGGGGCGCTTGCAAACGCCTTGAAAACATCTCTCAGCCCTGAAGACCGGCAAAGGCTGGAAGAATTTATGTCTGGCCTGCCAGAACAAACTGACCATGAGGCAGACGATTTGTCTGTGAAGCCTATGTAGGGAGTGCCCTGCTGATGCGACACAGCCAGAATCGCCTGCACTGGCAGGATAGTTTTTTTGGAGGTGTCAAATGAGCGAGAAACGTATCGAACTCCCGGCGGGCATATCAGTCCGCGATTTATCTGCAAAATTAAAAGTCAGCCCAATCGACATCATCAAGAAATTGATGGCCAACGGTGTGATGGCGAGTATCAATCAGATGGTAGATTTTGATACCTCGGCCATTGTAGCAGCAGAATTTGGCTGGGAAGCAGTGCCCGAATCGGTGCAGGAAGAGGAAGTGACCGAAACAGGCGAGGTGCCGCTCTGGCGGCAAAAAATTGCCAGCGAAAAAGACAGCGACCTGAAACCGCGCCCGCCGGTTGTCACCATCCTGGGGCATGTTGACCATGGCAAGACATCCCTGCTCGATGCCATCCGTCAGACCAATGTGGCGGCAGGTGAAGCCGGCGGCATTACCCAACACATCGGCGCATATCAGGTAGAAAAAGAAGGCCGCCTGATTACTTTTCTCGATACACCCGGCCACGCGGCGTTTACGGCCATGCGCGCGCGCGGCGCTCAGGGTGCCGATATTGTGGTGCTGGTGGTCGCCGCGGACGATGGCGTGATGCCGCAGACCAAAGAAGCGATTGCCCACGCCAAAGCCGCCCGCGTGCCGATTATTGTGGCGCTCAACAAGATTGACAAACCCAACGCCAACCCTGACCGCGTAAAACAACAACTGGCCGAACAAGAACTTGTCCCCGATGATTGGGGCGGCAACACCACGGTTGTGCCGGTTTCTGCCAAGCAAAAACTGGGCATTGAAGACCTGCTGGCCGCCATTTTGCTGGTGGCCGATGCCGCCGACATTCGCGCCAACCCGCAGGGCAAAGTGTTGGGAACCGTGATTGAAGCCCAACTCGACAAGG
>CAZNCT010000007.1:3413-47430 GCA_964571615.1 uncultured Anaerolinea sp.
TGGCGACCCTGCTGGTTCAAAATGGTACCCTGAAAAATGGCGATGTTGTGGTGGCCGGAACCGTGCAAGGGCGCCTGAAAGCCATGTTTGACTATCGCGGTAAACCGGTTGCCAAGGCCGGCCCGGCAACCCCCGTACGCGTGATGGGCCTGACCGATGTGCCTTCGGCAGGCGATATTTTCGAGGTTTACCCCAACGAACGCGCCGCCCGCGAAATTGTTGCCAAACGACAAGAAGCCTTGAAAGCCCAACAGGTGGCTTCAAAGATGTCGCTCGAAGACCTGTTCGCGCGCTTTAAGGCCGGTGAAGTCAAAGAACTGCGCCTGATTATCAAAGCCGATGTGCAAGGTTCGCTTGAGCCGGTCATGAAAGAAGTCAATAACCTGGCCTCAGGCGATATTGCCATCAAAGTGCTGTATGCCGAAACCGGCAACATCGGTGAAAATGACGTCATGCTGGCCTCGGCCTCCAAAGCCATCATTGTCGGGTTCAACGTACAGGCCGAAGTCTCCGCCCGCAGACTGGCCGAAGCAGAAGGCGTCTCTATTCGGTTATACGACATCATCTACCGCATGACCGAGGATATTGAAAAAGCGCTGAAGGGCATGCTGCAACCCGAGTTTGTCGAAAAAACCATCGGCAAAGCGCATGTGCTGGCGGTCTTCCCGGTCTCAAAGGTTGGCAAAATTGCTGGCTGCCGCGTGGTAGAAGGTGAAGTGCGCCGCAACGGCAAAATCCGCATGTACCGCGGCAGTGACCTGGTTTACCAGGGTGAAATCGCTTCGCTCAAGCACGAAAAAGACGATGTGCGCGAGGTACGCCAGGGCTACGAATGCGGTATCAACCTGAAAAATTTCAATGATGTCGCCGTAGGAGACATTATTGAATGCTACATTCTGGAAAAAACCAGTTAGCTAGTAAGCAGAAAGTGTAAAAAATGCCATCTGGAGTTCGTTTACAGCGCATCGCCGACCGCATCAGACAAGAGTTATCGGAGATGCTGCTCAAAGAAATCAACGACCCGCGCCTGGCGCAGATTTTTGTCACCGATGTGACCATAGACCGCGAACTGGCCTACGCCAATGTGTATGTCTCTGCGGTCGAGGGCGTGGCGCGCTCAAAAGAAATTCTCGAAGGCCTGGAAAGTGCCAGTGGATTTTTGCGCCGTGAACTGGCGGCGCGGATTGAACTGCGCACGTTTCCGCGCCTGCGCTTTCACTGGGACCCAACCCCCGAAAACGCCGACCACATGGAACGCTTGTTTCAGCAACTCAAAGAAGAGAAAAAATGAAACCAAAACGGGGGTGTCATCGTCTATAAACGGTACACTCCCGTTTTATGGTTTTTACCTGGAGGCAAATGAGCAGTGAGATTGACCAGGCCATCCGCGAGAAAATTGCGGCGGCCACCAACATTCTGGTTGTTTCGCACGTTCGTCCCGATGGCGACGCCATCGGTTCACTGCTGGGCTTAGGAATGGCCCTGCGCAAGGCTGGCAAACAGGTTGAAATGGTGCTTAATGATGGCGTCCCGGCGCTGTTCAAGCATTTGCCCGGCGCCGAGTGGATTCTCACCAGCCCAAAGCGTGAGTTTGACCTGTTTATCACGGTTGATTGTGCCGACTACAAACGCACCGGCCCGCAATTTCAGGCCATGCGCAAGCCCGACATCAATATTGACCATCACATTACCAACGAAAAATATGGGGCGTTGAATCTCATCGTTCCAGAAGCCGTAGCAACCTGCGCCATCCTGACTGACCATCTGCCCGAATGGGGGCTTGACATTGACCCCGATGTTGCGGCATCATTAGTTACCGGCATTGTGACCGACACACTTGGCTTTCGCACGTCGAACACCAACCCGGAGAGCCTGCGACAGTGCGCCCGGCTGATGGAAACCGGAATTGACATGCCCGAACTATATAACCGCGCCCTGAATCGCCGCAAGTTTGCCAGTGCGCGTTATTGGGGTGCAGGGCTTTCAAGCCTGAAGAGCGAACACAACATCGTATACGGTACCCTGACCCTGGCCGACCGCCAATCTTGTGGTTATGGCGGCAACGACGATGCCGACCTGATTAACATCATCTCTACCATTGAAGACCATGCCGTTGGAATGATTTTCGTAGAACAAACCGACGGGCACGTTAAAATTTCGTGGCGGGCCTTGCAACCCGGCGTGGATGTTTCTCCAATTGCCAAACACTTCAAAGGTGGCGGACATCCCGCCGCCGCCGGAGCCGACATCCCCGGCACACTGGCAGAAATTCAGCCGCTGGTGCTTGCAACCACCCGCCAAATGCTCAACCTGTAAAATTTGTCATCTGCCCAGGAGAATTTCATGGATACCCAGGACATCAAAAACGCAATCTCTGGTGTGCTTGTTATTGACAAACCCGTCGGTATGACCTCGCACGATGTCGTGCAGGCTGTGCGCAACGGCACAGGCATTCGCCGGGCTGGTCATACCGGCACTCTCGACCCGCGCGCATCGGGCGTGCTGGTCATTTTGCTTGGCCCGGCGGTTCGCTTGAGCGAATTTGTCTCGGCTTCAGATAAACGCTACCAGGCCATCATCCGCCTTGGGGCTTCGACCGACACCTTCGATGCTGAAGGCCGCTTTACCCGTCAGAGCAACACGCCTTTCAATATTACTGAAGAGCAATTTGAAAAAGCGCTCAAGCAATTTGAAGGCGAAATTGAACAAACCCCTCCGCCTTACTCGGCGGTTAAGGTGCAGGGCCGCCGCGCCTACGACATGGCCCGTAAAGGCGAAGATATTGAACTGGCCCCGCGCAAAATCACGGTTCATCACCTGGAAGTGCTCGAGTGGGCGCCCCCCGAAGTGGTGGTGGACGTGCATTGCTCATCAGGAACGTATGTCCGTTCGCTGGCAAACGATGTCGGCAATGCCCTGGGGTGTGGCGGCTACCTGGTAGGCCTGCGCCGCACCAAAAGCGGGCGCTTTTCGCTGCGCGATGCCACCCCGCTGCGCAAACTGCAAGAGGCGTTTAAGGCTGGCAACTGGTATCAGTATCTGATTCCCGCCGCCGAAGCCCTGGCCGATTGGCCCTCGGTCGAACTCGACCCCGACCAGGTGGAAGCTGTTAAGCACGGGCATCGGGTTCCGGCCCCCGAAGACGTGCACACCATCGGCGATAACTTTGTGCGCGGCGTCAGCATGGCTGGTGAATTGGTAGCCCTGATGCAGTTAGACCAGGAAACCAACGAACTGCAACCCAAAAAAGTGTTCTTCTCCTAACTGGCTGAGCACGCAACCATGGCCCACGTGACATCCCTGGAAAGCCTTCACCTGACAGGCGCCTGGCTAACCATCGGGGTTTTCGATGGCGTCCATCGCGGCCATCAAGAAATCATCCGTCAACTCACGGCAGGCGCCCATCAAAACGGCGCGCCTGCCGTTTTGCTTTCCTTTTCGCCACACCCGGCGGTGATTTTTGGGGCCAAAGACCTGAAATGCCTGACCACCCCCGAAGAGCGGGCCGAAATCATCACAGGCCTGGGTGTTGATTATGTCGTTACCCAGCCGTTTACCCGCGAGACCGCCAACCAGAGCGCAGAAGAATATATGGCCCTGATGAAACGCCACCTGGGCCTGAAAACCTTGCTGGTCGGTTACGATTTTGCGCTTGGAAAAGGTCGAGCCGGGAACTATGAAAAACTGAGCGAAATCGGCCTGGAACTGGGATTTGACGTGCGCCGGGTCGAGGCGGTACGCTTCGAGCAGGGGGTCGTCTCTTCAAGCGTCATCCGCCAGATGCTGGCAGAAGGAGACGTGGCCGGGGCTGCCGCCAAACTGGGGCGCCGCTACGCCCTGAGCGGCCCCGTCAACCCCGGGGACGGGCGCGGGCGGACGATTGGTATTCCGACCGCCAATGTGGAGGCCCCAACAGAGAAAGCCCTGCCCGCCAATGGTGTTTACGCCTGCTATGCCTGGGTCGATGACATCCGATACCCGGCAGTTACCAACGTTGGGGTGCGGCCCACCTTTACCAGCGGTGAGGCCATCCAACGGGTTGAAGCGCACCTGCTCGATGCCAATGCCGATTATTACGGCAAAACAATGCGGCTGGAATTTGTTGAACGCCTGCGCGGTGAGCAAAAATTCCCATCGGTCGAGGCGCTGGTGGCCCAAATTCAGGCCGATATCCGCGCCGCGCGCACTTTACTGACGGAATAGCCATGAAAGCCACAAAATCTCTACCCGAAAATTATCAGCTGGCCTGGGAAGTCGATGTGGAAAAAGATAAGCGCCAGATGTGGCTCTTGCAGTTCCTGGGCCTGCCCTGGGCCATTTTGGTGATGGCCTTTCTGGTCTGGTACGCTTCGAGGGTGCGCCCCGATGTCTTTGGTGAGCAGACACAAGTCCTATCCTTAAGCGTTGTGCTGGCCTTACTGCCGGTGCTGGGCATCAGCATTCTGCTGCATGAGTTGGTGCACGGTATCTTTTTCTGGTTTTATACCCGCGAACAGCCGCGCTTTGGTTTCAAGTTCATTTATGCCTATGCAACGGCGCCGGGGTGGTATTTTTCCAGCTCGCACTATTGGTTGATTGGCCTGGCGCCGCTGATACTCCTGACGCTGTTGGGGTTGGCGCTCCTGCCGGTGGTGCCGCCGCAGCTGGTTACGCTGCTGGTGTTTGGGCTGTTCACCAACGCCAGCGGGGCCATTGGCGACCTTTACATCGTCACCCGCATTGCGCTTGAGCCAGCCGAGGCAATGATTGAAGACCAGGGCACGGGGTTCAGGGTTTTCAGGCGTTTGAGTTGACCTGTATAACGGTGGCAAGCGGCGGGGAGGACGCTCCGCCGCGACTTTTTTAACGCCGAAACGTAGATGAAATGACATCACGATTAAACGGAAAAGTCCCGGAGGTTTCCATGTCCAAAAAAATCACATTTCTGGCCCTGGCACTGCTGCTTGGCTTAAGCGCCTGCGCGGTGCGGGTTGAAACGGTCTCTCCTACCCCCGGCCCGGAGGTAGTGGATAAGATTGACATTCTGTACCCCGAGGCGGCGACTGCCTTTTTGGCGCTGGAGTTCGGCGCCGGGCGGCTTAACCTGGCCCCTGGTTCGGCAGAGCGGCTGGTAAGCGGATCGGCAACCTATAACATCCCTGATTTCAAACCGATTGTGACCCTGGATGGCGATTCGGCGACCATTCACCAGGGCGAATATAAAATGAGCACCTGGCCAACGATTGATGGCGCCAAAAATGAGTGGGACTTGCGCCTGGGCCTGAAGCCGCTCGACCTGACGATTAAGGCCGGGGCTTATGAGGGCGTTTTTGATTTTGGCGGGCTTTCGCTGGTCAACCTGACGGTACGCGATGGCGCGGCAGATGTCAAGGCGAATTTTTCGGTACCCAACCCGGTGCGCATGAACGCGCTGAAATATCAGACCGGGGCTTCAAATGTGACCCTGAAAAACCTGCTGAACGCCAATTTCACCACCTTTAATTTTGAGGGCGGGGCCGGGAATTACACGTTTGACTTCGGCGGAAAACTGCAACAGGATGCGGCTGTAAGCCTGCGGGCCGGAATGAGCAACCTGACCCTGATTTTGCCGCCAGGTTTTGCGGCCCAGGTGACGGTGGATGGCGGGCTTTCGAGCATCAATGTTCCGGCAGACTGGCAAAAGAATGGCAATACTTACTCGCGCGCCGGGGAAGGGCCAACCCTGACGATTATGATTGACCTGGGCGCGGGCAATCTGCAAATTGTGGAGTAATTTGGGTATATTGGAGTAAAAGGTCATATTTTATCTATGACCTCCATCACTTGCGCATCGGTTTGCGACCCTATAGAATTAGACATATCCTGGTAAAAATACCTTTATTGGGGAGGTTCCGATGCAAATTACCCGTCAGGCCGATTACGCCATTCGTGCTGTGCTTTACATCTCAAAATTGGGCGATACTGAGCGCGCTGCAACCAGCCAGATTGCCAAAGAACAGCGCATTCCGCCATCTTTTCTGGCAAAAATCATCTCGCAGCTTTCGATTGCTGGTCTGTTGCAAACTTCGCGCGGCGCGCGCGGCGGCGTGACCCTGGCAAAACCGGCTGATGAAATTACGTTGCTGGATGTGGTGGAAGCAATTGACGGGCCAATTGCGCTAAACGAGTGTGTGCATGATGAAAGTGCCTGTAGTTTTGGGGAAGAGTGTCCACTGCGCCCCATCTGGTGCGATGCGCAGGATGACCTGGTGAAGCGTTTGAAAGCCACCAATTTTGCGCAATTTGCAAAAACAAACTGAGGGCATCAAAAGAATAAAAGCAAGAGAACGTCTGTCCTGTAACCGGCAGACGTTCTTTTTTGCTGTCCAAAGCGTGCATAAGGGCGGTGTTATACTTGACGGGTATTCACTCACTGGAGTAACAATGAACAAAAAAGGTCTCCTGCTTGCCCTGGGTGCTTATTTTTCCTGGGGGCTTTTCCCGATTTACTGGAAATTTCTAAAACATGTACCGGCCCTGCAACTGTTAGGGCATCGGATTTTCTGGTCTTTTGTCTTGCTGATGGCTGTTCTGGCGGTTGGTGGAGGGCTGCGCGGCCTGCGTCAGCAGCTTTCGGCCCCCAAAACCCTGCGCATTTACGGGCTGGCGGCTGTGCTGATTGGCATCAACTGGCTGGTTTATGTCTGGGCGGTCAATGCCGGGTTCATTGTGGAGACCAGCCTGGGATATTTCATCAATCCGCTCATCAGCGTGGTGCTGGGGATGATATTCTTCAAAGAGCGTTTACGCCCTTTACAATGGATTCCGATATCGCTGGCGGCCATTGGGGTGGGTTACCTGACCGTTTCGTATGGGCGCCTGCCGTGGATTGCCCTGACCCTGGCATTTTCTTTTGGTTTTTATGGGCTGGTAAAAAAACTGGCGCCGCTTGGTTCGGCCTATGGGCTGGCTCTTGAAACCGGAATTCTGGTTTTGCCCGCCCTGGGCTACCTGACGTGGGCAGAAGTTTCAGGCACAGGCGCTTTTGGCCATACCGGGCTGACTGCCGATTTGTTGATGATTGGCGCGGGAGTGGTGACTACGGTGCCGCTGTTGATGTTTGCCGGGGCAGCGCACCGCATTCCGCTGAGCATGGTCGGGCTGATGCAATATCTGGCCCCAACAATGCAATTTTTGCTGGGGGTGTTTCTTTACCATGAGCCTTTCTCAAACCATCAATTGATTGGATTTGGGTTTGTGTGGGCCGGGCTGATAATCTTTGGCGCGGAAAGTCTTTATCACAGCCGCCAGGCCCCACTGCCGCGAGAGCCTATCCAGATGTGACGCGGTTTGCGTTGCTGATTATAATAAGGGCAGGTATTTTCCACATTTCAAACCGGAGGCGCAGCATGAACAAGAAAAAACCAGGTGTGATTGGCATTCTGACCGGAGGCGGCGATGTGCCGGGGCTGAATCCGGCCATTCGGGCGGTCACCATTCGGGCTTTGCGCGAGGGCTACCAGGTGATTGGTATCCGCCGCGGTTGGGCCGGGTTGGTGGATATTGTCCGCCAGAAGGATGCGGATAATAGTAACAATTTTCAGTACCTGACCGAGGAAGTCGTCAACCGGGCCGGGCGCACGGGCGGCACCTTTTTGCATACTTCGCGCACCAACCCATCAAAGATGAAGCGCAATGATGTGCCAGCCCAGTACAAGGAAAAATACAACGAGGAAGTCAATGACCTGACGCCCGAGGTGCTCAAGAATATTGACTTTTTGGGAATTGATTATCTCATCCCGATTGGCGGCGATGACACCCTGAGTTATGGGGTTCACCTTTACAAGCAAGGGGTCAAAGTCGTTGCCCTGCCCAAAACGATGGATAACGACGTGCCTGGCACCGATTACTGCATCGGCTTTAGCACCTGCGTGACCCGCACCATTGCCCTGACCAACAGCCTGCGCACAATTGCTGGTTCACATGAGCGTATGCTGGTGCTCGAGGTCTTTGGACGTTATGCGGGCTTTACGGCCATGCTGCCAACCATGGCAGGAGCCGCCAACCGCTGTGTTATTCCTGAATACAAATTCAACATTGAGCACCTGACCGAGTTGATGATTTACGACCGCAACCGCAACCCCAGCCGCTACTCGGTGGTGCTGGTTTCAGAAGGCGCCATGTTTGAAGGCGGCGAAATGGTATATGCCAAGATGGAAACCGATGCCTACGGACACGCCAAACTGGGCGGTATCGGTGAACTGGTCGGCGCGGCGATTAAGGATATTTCGCCAAAGTTTAATAACGGCACCAAAGTCGATGTGGTCGAACAAAAATTAGGCTATATGGTGCGCGGCGGCGATCCCGATGCGATTGACTCGATTGTGCCAATGGCTTTTGGCAACCTGGCGCTGGATTTGATTCTGAAAGGCGTGCATGGGCGGCTGGTGGTACTGAAAAATGGCCGCTACGACAACATGCCGCTTGATGTGGTGACTGCAACCAAGAAGGTCGTGAATGTCAGTCAGTTCTATGACACCAACCGCTACCGTCCAAAGTACGAAAACTTTGAGATGAAACCGCAGTTCATCATGACCAGCGAACTGTAACCCGGTTCGCGGCCCGGCTGAAAGCAAAGCCAGAAAAACTGAATAAAACGAGGAAGAAAATGGGGCTGGCCGGTGTTTTGGCCAGTCCCATTTTTCTGCACAAGGCAAAGCCGTTATAATCACTTTATTCTTTCCAAAGGAGACCCCAATTATGAATTTTGCAATGTGGAAGAAAGCCCTGCAGGTCATTCCGGCTGTCTCAAAACAAGAGTGGGATAACCTGGACTTCGTCTCGCGCTGGTTAATTTCAACCCGCGCGGCTGTGCTGGTGATGACGTTCATCTCGGCGGCCCTGGCGGGGTTGTTTGCCGCCCGCGATGGGCAGTTCTCAATCTTGCCCTGGCTGGCGCTGACCCTGGGACTGATTTTGGCTCATGCCACCAACAATCTTTTCAACGACTTCACCGATTACATCAAAGGCGTCGATAAGGACAATTACTTCCGCACCCTTTACGGGCCACAGCCTGTCGCCAGCGGCCTGATGACCACCCGCCAATTGCTGGCTTATGCCGCCGGAACCGGCCTGGCAGCCCTGGCCTGCGGTCTGTACCTGGTTTTTGCCAAGGACAACGACCCGCTCATCTGGCTGCTGATTGGCATGGGCGCCTTTTTCGTGCTGTTCTATACCTGGCCGCTCAAATACATTGCCCTGGGCGAGGTGGCGGTCTTGCTGGTTTGGGGCCCGCTGATGATTGGCGGCGGCTATTACGTCTTAAGCGGCGCCTGGGACTGGAACGTGGTCTGGGCCAGCATCCCGTACTATTTTGGCGTCACAACTGTTATCTTTGGCAAACATATAGAAGTAGACGCCGCCAAGAAAATCCATACCCTGCCGGTACTGCTGGGAGAAAAACTTTCTCGTTATGCCGTAATCGCCATGATGATTCTGCCCTACCTGCTGGTGCTTGGGATGGTTGCCCTGCGCTACTTTACGCCAGTCATGCTGCTGGTCTTGCTGGCGTTGCCTACCCTGCGGCAAGTGTTGCCCAACTTTCTTAAACCGCGCCCGGCAACCCGCCCCGAGGGTTTCCCAGATGGTCAGGGCGGCTGGCCGCTGTTTTTTGCGCCCCTGGCCTTTATGAACAACCGCGCCTTTGGCGGGCTGTTTATGCTGGGCTTCCTGCTCGATGTCGTGCTGCGTATCTGGCTGCCGAACTTCTGGCGCTAGAACTTCTCAAAAAGCCAGGTAAGCCATCTATTTTGGCTTTCAAGACGAACCAGAATGAACGCTAAACTCAAGTTGTGCACATTGTGCTTTTGAAAGGTTTTCCCGTTAAAAACGGTAGCCCCCCTGGTCTTTTGGAGGAGATGAACAAATGAAAAACAAGTGGTTCCCAATTGTTGCCGCCCTGCTGGCCCTGGCGCTGGCAAGTCTGGCCTGCCAGGCGCTCACCAATCCCGGCGGCGTAGGCCCAGCCCCGGCTCAACCTGCTGACCCCGGCGTAGAGACATTGCCAACCGCAGCAGCGACACGCCAGCCCTCTGCCGACACGCCCGCCATGCCCGAAAAAATTCAACCGCAGGGCGAGGGCCTGGCCTGTTTCGGTTTGCGTGATGGCGGCCTAACCTGTCTGGATGAAAGCGGCTGGAAAACCTACAACCAGGATAATTCCGAACTCACCAGCAATTACCTGAACGCGGGCGGCGTCTGCCCCGATGGCCGAATTGTGATTGCTCACTATCAGGGCATTAGCCTGTTTGACGGCTCAACCTGGCAAAATATCGGCAAGAGTGATGGTTACAGCAGCGCCGAATCCATCAGTTGCGCTGCCGATGGTAGTCTGTGGGTTGGCCACTTCAAGGGTGTCAGCCGTTACGCCAACGGCTCGTGGACGACTTACGGCTCTGAACTGCTGGCCACTGGCGATTCGGCCAATGACCTGGTTTACAATGTTGTGCCTGGCGCCGATGGCCGCGTTTGGGCTGTCACATCGCGCAGTGTGGCAGTTTTTGAGAATGACTCCTGGAGCGTCTTTCAGGAGGGGCAGGGGTTCAACGAGAGCGTCTTTTTCAACACCCTGACCGTCGATTCGCTCAATCGTCCCTGGGCCGGCACGAGCAGCGCAGTCTATGTTTATGACGGCGCCTGGAAGAAAATTAACCGGCCCGGCTTCAACACCCCTTACGCCATGGCGGTTGATGCAACCGGAAAAATCTGGATGGGAACACTGCAAGGCGTTTCGTTCTTTGATGGCATTGCCTGGACCGATCTGAGCCGAAAATCGGGCAAACTGCCCGCCGACAACATCAAAGACATCACCGCCGACAGCCTCGGGCGGGTTTGGGTCGCAACCACCTACGGCCTGGCAGTCTTTGACGGCAAGGACTGGCGAACCTACCGCATGGATAACTCGGACCTGGGCGATAACGAAATCAGTTTCGTGGTCGTGGTCAAAGACGGCCCCAGCCTGCCTGCGCCAACCCCCAAAGCGACCGGCTCACTGACCGGCAAGCTGGAAGACGCCAGCGGCAAACCCCTCGAGGGCATGCGCGTGGAAATCTGTGTTGAAAGCCTGGGCACCCAGTTTTCAGGGGAAACCCCTTGCTCTGAACAGCCTTTCTTCCTGGTCACCAAAACCGACTCGGATGGCTCGTTCACTTTCAGTGATGTGCCAGCGGGCTATTATGTGCTGGTAGCCGAAACCGGCGATGGCTGGGCACAACTGACGACCGAGTTTGGGTTTGGCTCGGAGCGCACCCCCATTCTGGCGGGCGAAAACTACGACATTGGAACCCTGACGCTGACCGAAGAGTAAAATCGAGTAAAATCACCACAAAGAAGCCCAAAGGCCGGAAAAAACCGGCCTTTTCTTATGCTACAATGCCCGCCAGCAAATTCTTAACGAGGTTTTTTTGATGCGTCGAATGTTTTTCATGGTTCTGTTACTGGCTCTGGCCGTTTCGGCCTGCGCGCCGCAAACCACAAACTTCAGCCCGGCCACCCTGCCGCCTGAGCCAACCAACCCGGCCCCCACCCCCCTGCCACCCACGGCAACCCCGGCCCCCACGCTATGGGTCTCGCCTGCCGTGCCTGAAACACTGCGCCAGGCGGCTCTTGCCGCCGGGTTTGCACCTGCCGAGACACGCGAAACAGCCAGTCTGCGCCTGGAACCCGCCAGCGCCGATAGCCCGGTGGTCTCAAGTTGGGTCTATGCGCTGGTAGCGGCTTTCCCAACCGTGCGCGATGGCGTCCCTTTTAGCGAACTGCAAGCCGCCTGGAACGGAAACGGCCAGCCATTGGTCATGACGGCAGAAACCTACCGGGCCATGACCAGCCTGTTTGGCGGCGAGGCTGGCCCAGGCGTGGTACGCATCGTCTCAGCCCAGGACGTAGAATACGTTCTGTGGTCGCAGCGCAGCGCCTGGGGCATCCTGCCGTTTGAAGCCCTGCGTCCCAAACTAAAAGTGCTCGAAGTGGACGGCCAGGCGCCCATTCGCAAAGACTTTGACCCGGCGGCCTATGCCCTGCGGCTCGATTTTTCGCTCAGCGGCGGCGAAATTGCCCTGCCCACCAGCAACCGCGACCCCGAAAAAATGGCCACCATTGTGATGACCGGCGTCACCGCGCTGGTGCGCGCCACGGCTTATAAAATGGAGTTGAACGGCAACATCTACCCGGCCCGCGATATTCGCAACATCTTGCTGGAGGCCGATATTGCCCACATCTCCAATGAAATTCCCTTTGCGGTCAATTGCCCTTACCCCAACCCCAACCAGCAGCGCTTAATTTTCTGCTCGGACCCGAAATACATTGAACTGCTTGAGTATGTTGGTACTGATGTGGTCGAATTAACCGGCAATCACTTTCAAGATTGGGGCAGAGAAGCCACGCTTTACACCATTGAAATGTATCGTGACCGCAACTGGCCCTATTTTGGCGGCGGGGCCGACCTGGCCGATGCGCAAAAACCGGCCATTCTGGAACGCGGCGGAATGAGTTTTGCCTTTATTGGCTGCAACCCGGTTGGACCCGAATTTGCCTGGGCGCGGGCCGATGGCTGGCCCGGCGCTGCCGCCTGCGGTGATTATGAGTGGATTACCAGTGAAATTGCCCGCCTGAAAGCCGAAGGCCATATTGTGCTGGCAACTTTTCAATATTTTGAATATTACAGCGCCTATGCCCGGCCCTGGCAGCAAAAAGATTACCGCCGCCTGGCCGAGGCCGGGGCAACGGTGGTCAATGGCTCACAGGCACACTTTCCGCAGGTCATGGAGTTCTATGACAACACCTTCATCCATTACGGCCTGGGCAATTTCTTCTTTGACCAGATGGGCTACGACAATCCATCGAACGGAGAACGCACCACCAAAACCCGCTGGGGCTTCATTACCCGCTATGTGTTCTACGATGGTCAGCTGGCCAGCATTGAACTCTTAACCACCATGTTGGAAGATTTCGCCAAACCGCGCCTGATGACCCCTGCCGAACGCGAGATTTTCCTGAGCGAGTATTTCACCGCCAGCGGCTGGTAAAGTAAAACAAAGCGGATACAATAAAAACCAAAGGAGCACAGAGACCATGAGCCAGATTTTCGATATTTCCCTGACCATTTCACCCAGTCTGCCGGTCTGGCCGGGCGACCCGCCCGTGCGCATGACCCAAACCGAAAGCATGGATTCTGGCGCAGAATATAACCTGACCCGCCTGGAACTCTCAGCCCACACCGGCACCCACATTGACGCCCCCCATCACTTCTTAAACGATGGCCGCACGGTGGAAACCCTGCCGCTCGACGTGCTGACCGGGCCATGCTATGTGATGCAACTCCCCGACGACGTAGATGAAATTGACGCGGCAAGCCTCGAGCGTATGGCGCTGCCCAGCGGCATCACACGCATTTTGTTTGGAACGCGCAACTCAAAACTTTGGGCGCAGGGCATCAACCAGTTTCAAGAAGATTTCGTTGCCATCAGCGCTGACGGGGCCGAGTGGCTGGTCAAACACGGCATCCGGCTGGTGGGTGTCGATTATCTCTCGGTGGCGCCGTTCAGCGATTCAATCCCGACCCACCAGGTCTTGCTGCGCGCCGGGGTGATTGCCCTCGAAGGGCTGAACCTGTCACAAGTGCCGCGCGGGTTTTACGACCTGTACTGCCTGCCGCTCAAACTGGCCGGGGCCGACGGCGCGCCTGCGCGGGCCATTCTGGTTGGCTAGTCGAAATAGATGTTCAGGTCAGAACAATCGAACCGGTTGCCGCAATTCGGGCAGGTAACCTTGCAATTGCGCTCAAACATCTCGGCCCCGCAGCGGTCACACCAATAGCGCGGCTCCACCTGCACCGGCCTGAAAAGCGCGGGAGAAAATTCGGAGATTCGCTCTGGCCCCAGGCGGGTGAGGGCTTCGATAACCGATTCGGCGTCACGAAGCAGTTGCGTAACGCGAACGCCCCGACAGTTGGGCTGCCATTTCGTCAGCCACTTCAGGCTGCGGTCGTACATCTTCAGGGCGCCCTGATAATTTTGGCGAGAGATGTGAAAGTAACAAACTGCAATTTGCAAAATCCCCCGATATAAATCGCGGATTTCGCCCGGTTCAGCCTGCCAGGCTTCTTCAAGCAGTTCGTGGGCTTCAAAGTAATCACCGGCATTAAACGCGGCAATCCCTTCGAGAACTTTTTCGGGCAACCGGCCAGAACAAGGCGTGAATTCGGACATAGCCGGTAGTATATCAAAAAAAGAGACTGTCTCAAAATCGAGACAGTCTCTTTCACTTTTTTACCAGATTCTTGGGCCAGGCATTTACCTGGGCCTGCCCTCGTTGGTTTTCAGGCGCGGGCTGTAAATCGTCTTACCATCCAGCTCTACCCGCCAAATCCACTCTTCCTTGACCAGTTCTTCGAGCGAGGTTTCAAACGTCTCCCGATCCATGCGCTTTTCTTCAGGGAGTGCCTGAACATTTTTCCACAAATCTTCATGGCTAATGCGGACGCCCTTCATCACCTGGCGCACCAGGGTCAATTGATGCGGGGAACTTGCCCCCACATCAATCAGAAAAAGCATGCCCGTGTTCGGTCGTTTGATGTTATCGTCTTGCATGAAGTAATTATAGCAAAAATCACAAAAATTTCACCTTTTTACTGCTAATTACTCTTAAATATCACCCAATCGAATGAACCATTCTTCAGTTTCTTTGGGGGTTTTGAAATGCAGTAGTTTCAGGTGGGCGTATTCGGGCCAGGCTAAAAACTGCGGAATTTCACGTTTGCGCCGCCAGTAGGTTTTGAAGAGCCAGTGAAACAGTGATTCTTGCGACCACAGTTTCAAGTGATGCCACAGGTTATCGCGGTTTTTTCCCCAAAGCAGTTCGCGCGTCCAAATGCGGCGCAGGGTACGGGTCAGCAGCCGCCAGAAAACAGTCCGCAGCCGATAATCCAGCCAGATGATGACCTCGGCCCGCGGCCAGGTCAGGTCGCGCACAACGTTGTAGTTGCCCGCCATGACCCAGCCCGGGGCGGCAACGGCCTCGCTAACCCGCTGCCTGAAGACTTCAGGGGCCGCACTGACCCAGCCGGGTTCCCAATAAAGGGCATCGAGTTCGATAAAGGTAAGCCCAAGTTTGGCGGCCAGGGCTTCGGCCAGGGTTGATTTTCCGGCGCTGGTTACGCCGATGACGATGATACGCTGATAAGGGAAGCGAGACATGAGGGCGCTGCTATTCGTTGGGGGCGAACCAGAAGTGTTCATCGGCATTAAATCGAGCGGCGTATTCCTGCGCAATCAGCGGAGCGCGCCGCACCAGTTCTTCTTGGGCTTCGGGAATGCTGACCCAAAACGAAAAGGTGCCAATCATGCTGGCGAGGTAAAGCCCTTCGAGCAAGGTCTGCCAGTGAGCGGGTAATTTCATCTGGGCCTGGTAAGCCTCGAGCACAAGCGGACGCAAGTCTTCACGCGTATCAGAGAGCGCAATGGCCAGGTCAAACAGGTAAAAGCTGAAAGACGAGAGCGAAAAATCAATCAGCGCCAGGCGGCCTTCGTGGTAGATAAAGTTGCCTTTGTGGGCGTCAGCGTGAATCAGGCCCCAGGTCTGGCGGGTTTTGCGCAGGCGGTCGAGGTGAAACGCCAGGGTTTCAAGCGCAATTTCAAATTGGCGCAGGTCGCTATAAGCCAGGCGGCCATCTTCGGCGGCGGGACGCAGGCTTTCGAGCGCGGCGCTGAAGTGTTCCAACCCCTGGGTCGGGCGGATAAAGCCGGGGGGCAGGCGCCAGCGGCTGGACTGACGATGCAGGCGTCCCAGCAGGTCGCCCACCTGTTGGGCGGTTTCTTCGCTCTCGAGGCTGCGGGTGTAGTTGACGCCCTCGAGCCAGGTCAACAGCGAGGCGTTGAGCGCAGTCTGCTCCTGCTCGAGGCGGGTGACATAGCCGCCCGCGCGGTTACGAACCCCGGTCGGCACAGGCAGCCCGGCGCGCTTCAGCGCATCCAGCCAGCGCAGTTCCGATTCAATCATGGCCGGGTCGGCGCCGTGCGCGCCCATTTGGGGTGAGCGCGGACTGTGCAGGCGCAGCAGCCAGGTTTTGCGCCCACGCGAAACCTGAAAGGTGACATTTTCGCTGTGCTGAAGAAACTGACAGGCCGCATTTTGCAGGCCATAAGCCGCCAGGGCGCGAAGGGCAAGGGGCTGAAAGTCGGCAATCATGATTTGATTTTAGCACAAGGCGGGTGTTGACGAATTGGAGGTTTGGCTTTATACTCATGTAAGCGCTTACATAAAGGAAAATGCGATGGAATCAAGCCCCCAAACAAACGCTCCGGCAACGATTGAAGATGTGGCCCGCCTGGCCGGCGTTTCAATTGCCACGGTCAGCCGGGTGGTCAATGGCAAATCGCCGGTTGTGCCAGAGACGGCCCAACGGGTGATGGAAGCCATTCGTGCGCTGAATTACGTCCCGCGCGCGGCGGCGCGCATTTTAGCCAGCAAGCGCACCGATACGCTTGGACTGATTGTTCCCGAAATCAGCGGTGAGTTTTTTGCGCCTATGCTGCGCGGTATCGAGGCGGCGGCAGGCGAGGCCGGGTTTGACCTGCTGGTTCACACCACGGCTTACAAAAAACCCAATACGCGCCGTCACACCCTGGGCGAACACAACACCGATGGCCTGCTGGTCTTTACCGGCAGTATGGAACAAGCCGAGTTGGAGCGTTTGCAGAGTATTGGTTTTCCGGTGGTTTTCCTGCACCAGACCGCGCCAGAGGGCATGAATATCCCGGTGGTGACGGTGGAGAACAAAAAAGGCGCTCTGCTGGCTGTAGAACACCTGATTGAAGCGCACGGCTGCCGCCGCATTCTGTATCTGAACGGGCCAGACGATAACGAAGACGCTGGCTGGCGTGAACGCGGCTACCGGCTGGCGCTCGAAAAACATGGCCTGCCCTTCGACCCGGCCCTGCTTGCGCCGGGGAATTTTTCGAGCCGCCGGGCCGAACAAACCGTGCGCGAAGCACTGGCCAACGGGCTGGACTTTGACGCCATCTTTAGCGGCGATGACCTGGCCGCCGTTGGGGCAATGTCGGCCCTGCGCGAAGCGGGAAAACGCGTTCCCGAGGATGTCAAGGTGATTGGTTTCGACGATATTCCGCTGGCGCGTCACCTGACCCCGCCGCTGACCACCGTCCACGCGCCAACCGAGGAAGTTGGGCGAACGGCCACCAACCTGCTGGTGCGCCTGATACGGCGCGAAAGCGTGGAACGTGAAATTTTATTAGCCACCGAATTAACCATCCGCCAGTCTTGCGGGTGCAAATAAACCAACGGAGAAAAGAATGAGCATTTATCGTTTTCCATCAAATTTCATCTGGGGTGCCGCGACGGCCTCGTATCAAATCGAAGGCGCGTGGAATGAAGACGGCAAAGGCGAATCGATTTGGGACCGCTTCAGCCATACCCCGGGCAAAATCACAAACGGCGACACCGGCGATGTGACCTGCGACCACTATCACCGCTACGATGAGGACATCGCCCTGATGCGCGAGTTGGGGCTGAAAGGCTACCGTTTTTCCGTCTCCTGGCCGCGCGTATTGCCTGACGGCGTGGCGCCGGTGAATTATAAAGGTCTCGATTTTTACGACCGCCTGGTAGACCGCCTGCTGGCGGCCAATATTCTGCCCTTCTTAACCCTGTATCACTGGGATTTGCCACAAGCCCTGGAAGACAAGGGCGGCTGGCGCAACCGCGATACGGCCTATTATTTTGCCGATTACACTGCCGTGATGATCAAACGCCTGGGCGACCGTGTCAAACACTGGGCGACTTTCAATGAGCCGCTTGTGGCCGCTTTTGCCGGGCACTTGTGGGGCGAACATGCCCCCGGCCTGAAGGATGCAAAGATTGCCCTGCAAGCGACCCACAACATCCTGGTTGCGCACGGCTTATCGGTGCAGGCCATTCGCAGCACGGCCACGAACAACGATTTGCAGGCGGGGGTTGTGCTCAGCCTGTGGCCGGTTGAACCCGCCGAAGAGACCCCCGAAAACCAGGCCGCTGCCGAAAAAGCCTGGCAAGAAAGCGGCGACATCATCTTTCTGGATACGATTTTCAAGGGTCACTATCCGCCTGCCGGTTGGGAAAAAGCCGGAGAGAACCGTCCGCAGGTGCAGCCGGGTGATATGGCGCTCATCAGCCAGAAACTCGATTTTATGGGCGTCAATTACTATTCGCGAGTCGTGGTAGATGCCAGCGGAGAACGCATTCGCCCCGCCGGCGCAGAATATACGGAAATGAATTGGGAAGTGCACCCCCCGGCCTTTTACCGTTTGCTGACACGCATCAGCCGCGAATATTGCCTGCCCCCGCTCTACATCACCGAAAACGGGGCGGCGTTTAAGGACGAAGTCTCGGAAAATGGCGCCATCCACGACCCGCGCCGTCAGGCTTACCTGCGCGAACATTTCATTCAGGTTCACAACGCCATGCGCGACGGGGTTGACCTGCGCGGGTACTTTGTCTGGTCGCTGATGGATAATTTCGAATGGGGCCACGGCTTCAGCAAACGCTTTGGCCTGATTCGGGTAGATTATGAGACCTTACAGCGCACCCTGAAAGACAGCGCCAGGTGGTACGCGGGCGTGATTCGAGAGAATGCGGTTGAGTGACCAGTGCACAGTAATCAGTGAAACAGTAGTGAGTAAAGAAGTTTGACCGGAAAACCGGGTAACCGGAAAACCGAACAACCGAAAAAGAAGGATGTAACCATGAAAATTACCGTCATTGGTGGCGGCTCCACCTATACCCCCGAACTTGTGACCGGCTTTATTGACCGGGTTTCAACTCTGCCGCTAAGCGAACTGTGGCTGATGGATATTGACCCGCAACGGCTGGAAATTGTCGGCGGGTTCGCACAGCGGATTGTTGCGGCGCGGGGCAATCCGTTTAAGGTTGTGCTCAGCACCAACCAGCGCGAGGCCATCGCCGGCGCTTCGTATGTCGTCACCCAACTGCGGGTTGGGATGATGCCCGCCCGCCGCAACGATGAGTACCTGGGCATGCGTCACGGGCTGATTGGGCAGGAAACGACCGGCGTTGGCGGCATGGCCAAAGCCCTGCGCACCATCCCGGTGATCCTGAGCATTGCCAAAGATTTAAAAGAAGTCGGCGCGCCAGGGGCTTTGCTGGCAAATTTCACCAACCCATCGGGGATTGTCACCGAGGCCCTCTTCCGCTATGCGCCCGAGGTCGCCTCAGTGGGCGTGTGCAATGTGGGCATTACGACCAAAATGGGCATGATTGAACGTCTCGAACCGGCCCTGGGCATCAAAATTGACCCCGACCACGCCGAACTCGATACCCTGGGGCTGAATCACCTGACCTGGCATCGCGGATTCAAGGTCGATGGCGAGGAAATGTGGCCGCACATCTTCCCGGCTTTTGTGGAAGAGCTGAAGAAGCAGGAACACCCCGAGTGGGATGTGCGCACGGTTGAGACTCTGGGCATGATTCCAAATTACTACCTGCAATACTTCTACTACACCGACAAAAAACTCAAGGCCCAGGAAAAATGGCCGCCTTCACGGGCCGATGAAGTTATCGCCATTGAAGAAGGCTTGCTTAAGCAATATGCCGACCCGAACCTGGTTGAGCCACCCGCCGACCTGATGAAACGCGGCGGAGCCTGGTACTCGACCCTGGCAACCAAAGTGATCAACTCACATTACAACGACCTGGGCCAGGTGCACGTGGTCAATGTGCGCCACAACGGCGCCGTAGAAGGCATGCCCGCCGATTGGGTGGTGGAACTGCCCGCCCGGGTGCATCGCAACGGCATCGAGCCAATCCCTGCGCCCAACCTGCCGATGGCCGAGTTTGGCCTGGTTTCGGCGGTCAAGATGTACGAACTGCTGACGGTTGAAGCAGCAGTCCACGGCGACCGCAAGGCCGCTTATGAAGCCCTGCTGGTCAATCCGCTTGGCCCCAAAGCCGATAAGGTGCAGGCCGTGCTGGATGACATGCTCGAGACCAACAAAGCCCACCTGCCGCAGTTTTTTGGCTAGATACAGCGTATTTGGACACGGACAATTGAGCCTGCGCTGCAAGTGTCCGTGCCCAATCAAAATATCACAAGCGATAAAAGTCTGACGTGGTGCGCATAAAAAAATCAGGAAAATCACTGCATGAAATTTTGGACAAAGGTTAGGACTTACCCCAAACTGGGCCTGGTGCTGCTGGCCTATGTTGCTTTCATCGCGCTCGGAATGCCAGACGGCCTGCTGGGTGTGGCCTGGCCCTCGGTGCGGGCGAGTTTTTCCATCCCGCTCGATGCGGTTGGGCTGTTACTGACAGCCTCCGTAAGCGGCTATCTGATTTCCAGTTTTTCCAGCGGGCCGCTAATTTCACGCTGGGGCGTTGGCACAGTGCTGGCCGCCAGTTGCGCCCTGACCGGGGCCGCGCTGATTGGCTATACCCTCGTCCCAGCCTGGTGGATGATGGTGGCCCTGGGTGTCTTCGCCGGTCTGGGCGCCGGTGCCATTGACGCCGGGCTGAACACCTACGTCGCCTCGCACTTTGGCGAGGGACTGATGCAATGGCTGCACGCCAGTTATGGCATCGGCGTAACGCTCGGCCCAATTATCATGACTTTTGCGCTGGTCAACCTGAACTCGTGGCGGGTCGGGTACAACGTCGTGGGCGGGTTCCAACTGGCCCTGGCGGCCGGGTTTGTCCTGACCCTGGCGATGTGGAACCAGCATGATGCCAGCCCCGAGGCTGAAGCACCCAAAAAACTGACCGACTACAAAACACCGATGAGCGAAACCCTGCGCCAGCCGCAGGTCTGGCTGAGTGTCTTGCTGTTTTTCTTGTATGTCGGCGCGGAGGTCTCGCTGGGCACCTGGACGTATAGCCTGCTGGTCGAATCGCGCGGCATTGACCCGACCACGGCGGGGCTGTGGGCGGGCAGCTATTGGGCCACCTTCACCATTGGACGGGTGATTGCGGGCCTGTACGCCAAACGGATAGGCATCAACCTGCTGGTGCAGGGCGGCCTGGCAGGCGCCTTGCTGGGCGTGCTTCTGTTCATCTGGAATCCGTTTGAACTCTCAAACCTGCTGGCGGTTGGTCTGATGGGCTTCTCGATTGCGCCCATCTTCCCGGCGTTTATGTCAGGAACCAGCAAGCGCGTAGGGGCGCACTTCGCCGCCAACACCATCGGCATGCAAATGGCCGCCACCGGGCTTGGGACGGCAGCCCTGCCCAGCCTGGCAGGCGTTTTGGCGCGCCAGATTTCGCTCGAAATCATCCCCTTTTTTCTGCTGGTCTTGTTTGGCAGTTTGATGGGGCTATATGCGCTGGCGTTGAAATTCAGCGCAGAATAAACACAAAGGAGTAATCCCGATGAAAATTGGCGTAGTAGGCGGCACCGGCAACATCAGTGAAAGTTTTGTCAAACTCTTGCTTGAGCAAGGACATGACGTGACCTGCATCAATCGCGGCACGCGCAGGCCGGTTGCGCCAGGGGCGCGGCTGCTGGTTGTTGACCGTCACGACCGCGAAACCTTTGAGCGCACCATGCAGGCCGAAAAATTTGACGCTGCGATTGACATGATTTGCTTCTCCAAAGAAGACGCCGCCTCCAGCCTGCGGGCTTTTCGCGGGGTGGGCGTGTTCGTGCATTGTTCCACCGTCTGCACCTATGGCATCCAGTCCGATTGGCTGCCGATTACCGAAGACCACCCGCTCAGGCCCATTAGCGACTACGCGCGCGGCAAGGTCGCGGCAGATGCGCTCTACCTCGAAGCCTGGTACCGTGAGCAGTTCCCGGTGGTCATCATCAAGCCCTCGACTACCTACGGCCCCCAGCAGGGCCTGGTTCGCCAGGTGGCCTGGGACTTTACCTGGATTGACCGCATCCGCCAGGGGAAACCGATTCTCGTCTGTGGAGATGGCAACGCCCTGCACCAACACCTGCATGTCGATGACGCCGCGCTGGCTTTTGCCAATGTGCTCACCAAACCGGTTGCGCTGGGACAAACCTATAACATGACCCGGCGCGAATTCGTCACCTGGGCCGACTATCACCGCACTGCCATGAAAGTGCTGGGCCGCGAGGCGGAACTGGTCGGCGTGCCTTTCGAGAACCTGAAAACCTTCAACATCCCCGGTTTTGGCATCACCGAGGAGATTTTTGCCCATCACGTCTTCTACAGTCCCGAAAAGCTGATGCGTGATGTGCCAGAGTTTCAGCCCAAAATCTCACTCGAGGCAGGCATAGCCCAGGTGCTCGAGGCCATGGAACGCGAGGGCAGAATCCCCAGCGCAGATGAAAATACCTGGGAAGATGAAATCATCAAGAAGCAGAAAAGCGTCAGGCGATAATTCAAGCAGCGCATATCAAATTACCAATCACCCATTACCACTTTCCCCAAGAGGCCCCATGACCCCCAACCCTGTCCTAAAAAAACTTGGCTATTCTGACGACGACAAACTGGTCATTATTCACACCGACGATATTGGCATGTGCCAGGCCTCGGTGCAGGCTTTTGCCGATTTGTGGGATTTCGGCACAATTTCCTCGGGCGCAACGATGGTACCCTGCCCGTGGTTTCCGGCGGCGGCGGAGTTTTGCCGCAAACACCCCGAGGTAGATATGGGCGTCCACATTACACTGACGGCGGAGTGGCAACATTACCGCTGGGCGCCCATCAGCACCGTAGAGCGCGCCAGCGGCCTGTTTGACGAAGAGGGCTTCTTCCATCACCTGGCCGCGCCAGTCCAGAAAGGCGCCGACCTCGATTTTGTGCGCGCTGAAACACAGGCCCAATATGACCGCGCCCTGCAATTTGGGATTGACCCAACCCATATCGACTCGCACATGCTGACCATTCTGCACCCCCGCTTGCTGCCAGCCTATGTCGAAACGGCGGCCAGGGCCAAAGTCCCGTTTATGCTCCCCCGCGAAAGCGCAGCCGATGTCGTCGGGTTGGGGTACGACAGCGCGATGGTCAATACGATTGGCTCACTCATCCAGAACTTTGAAGAACAGGGCCAGCCGCTGGTTGACCGTTTTGCAGGGCTGCCGCTGGATGACCCCGATGACCAGATAAACCTGGTGAAGAAAACCCTGCGCGAGCTAGAGCCGGGCATCACCTACCTGGTGCTGCATCCCTCAGTGGACACCCCCGAATTGCGCGCAATTTGCCCCGATTGGCCCAGCCGGGTTGCCAACTACCAGGCCATGATGAGCCGCGAGGTCAAAGATTTCATCAAAAACGAGGGCATTCAGGTGATTGGCTACCGGGCCTTGCGCGACCTTTTGCGGAGTTAAGCATGCGCTATTTTTTGGGAATTGATGTCGGTTCGAGCAAAACCCACGCCCTGATTGTGGATGAAAACGGCCAATGCCTGGGCTTTGGGCGCAGCGGAGGCGGCAACCACCAGGGGCGCGGCTACGAAGTAACCACAGCAGCCATCCGCGAGTCGTTTGAACAGGCGGCTCAAATGGCAGGGCTAGGCGCCGCCCAAATTGCCGGGGCCGGGTTTGGCATCGCTGGCTACGATTGGCCCTCTGAGTTAGAAGACCACCTGCGCTGTGTTCAGCAAGCGACAGGCTTAACCTGCCCGGTGGAAGTGGTTAACGACGGGGTCAACGGCCTGATGGCCGGGACTACTCACGGCTGGGGCGTCAACGTCACCGCCGGGTCGGGGGTCAATGCGCGCGGTCGTGACCGCCAGGGCCGCGAGGGCCGGATTGTGGGCAACGGCATGTATTTCGGTGAGCATGGCGGCGGGATTGAAATCGTTGGAGCGGCCTTGCAAGAAGTGAACTACGCCTGGATTCGGCGCAACCCGCCCACCGCTCTGACCGGCATCTTTCTCGAAGCAACCGGCGCAAAAAGCGAAATTGACCTGATGGAGGGCCTTTCAAACGGCTACTACCACCTTCACCCGGCCCTGGCTATTCAGGTCTTCGAGGCCGCCCGGGCCGGAGACGAAGCCGCCCGGCGCGTTATCCGATTTTCGGGCCAGGAGTTGGGACATCTGGCGGTAGCGGTCATTCGCCAGTTGGAGATGGAAAATGAAGCCGTCGAGGTGGTTCAATCGGGCAGTGTTTTCGATGGCGGTGCGCTCATCAGCGACCCGATGCGCGAGGTCATTCTGGCGTATGTGCCGCAGGCCAAAATTATCCGGCTGAATGCCCCGCCGGTGGTTGGCAGTCTTTTGCTGGGCATGGAAGCCGGCGGCTTTGATGGCTACCCCCTGCGCGAAAAAATTATTGCCTCAACCCAGGACTGGCTAAAACAGGAGTAATGATGTCGAAACATCGCCTGTTCACGATGCCATTTGCGCAGGTATACCCGCTCTATCTCAAAAAAGCAGAGCGCAAAAACCGCACCCGGCAAGAAGTGGATGAAATCATCTGCTGGCTAACCGGCTATGACCCGGCTGGCTTGCAACGGCAAATCGAACAAGGAAACGACCTTGAAACCTTTTTCGCCCAGGCTCCGGCCATGAATCCAAAGAGTTCGCTGGTGACAGGCGTGGTATGCGGTGTTCGCATCCAAGACATCGAAAACCCGTTGATGCGAAACATCCGTTGTCTGGATAAACTCATCGATGAGCTTGCCCAGGGAAAAACACTCGAAAAAATTTTACGACAGTAATGCGAGGAAGAGAAAATGCGCATCGAACTGGTACGAATGAGTCAGATTGCGAATGCTGAATACGTCGCGCTCAACAACCACCCGCTGGTGCGCCGCCTGATGCCACTTTCTGATGGCAATTTTGACGAACAGCAATGCCAGGCCTGGGTCGCAGGCAAGGAAAAACAGTGGGAAGAATTCGGCTATGGCCCCTGGGCCTTTCTGATTGATGGCAAATTTGCTGGCTGGGGCGGTTTGCAGAATGAAAATGGGGATGCCGATTTGGGGCTGGTCTTGCACCCCGATTACTGGGGAGCGGGAAAAGCCATTTACGAGGAAATTATCAAACGGGCTTTCGGCGAATTCAAATTAGAGTCGGTAACGATTTTGTTCCCGCCCGAGAGAACCCGCATCAAGGCCATCCTGCGCCTGGGGTTCCAGCCTGACGGTGAAGTAGAAATTGAAGGCCAGAAATTTATTCGCTATCGCCTTTGGGCGCCCAAATAAATGCTTCATAGCGCATCTCAAGAACGGAGTTTCCCTTTGACGAGACTGATCACCACCCTGGGCGCTCGGAGCCAGGCCGAACTGGGCTTCATCCTGCCCCACGAACATATCTTTGTCGATTTCAGACTGCCCGAACACCCGGAACACGGCCTGGCAGATGCCAGTGATGTTATCAGGCTGATGGCGCCCGAGGTCGAAAAAGTAAAGGCCCAGGGTATCAGCGCAATGGTGGACTGCACCCCGGTTGGCGTGGGGCGTCGGGCGGACTTGCTCAAAGCCATCAGCCTGGCAACCGGCATGCCCATCGTTGCCCCAACAGGCATCTACCGTGAACCATCCATCCCCCATTGGGCGCGCCAGGCAAGCCAGGCAGAATTGACCGACTGGATGCTCTCCGAACTTGAAGGCGAAATCGAATCCAGCGGCGTGCAGGCTGGCTGGATTAAGTTGGGCGTTAGCGATGATGGCCTGAGCGAAACCGAAACCAAAATCTTGCGCGCGGCCGCCCGGGCCGGGCGTGAGACCAACGCCATCATTGGCGTCCATACGCTGCGCGGGCGGGTCGTGCGCGAGCAAATCAACCTCCTTGAAGCCGAGGGCTACACCGCCCAGCGATTCATCTGGATACACACCCAGTCTGACCCCGATTTCAGCCTGCATCTCGAAATAGCCCGGCGCGGTGCCTGGCTGGAATATGACGGGATTGGCTATGGCAACGATGAAGCGCACCTCGAATTCATCCTGCGGGCGCTCGATGCCGGTCTTTCTGACCAAATTCTCTTAAGCCAGGACCGCGGCTGGTATGACCCCGCCAAACCCGGCGGCGGCGACCCCCTGCCTTTCACCCATCTGGCCGAACACTTCCTGCCCCAGCTACGCGCATCTGGCGTCGATGAAGACACCCTCCGCAAACTGACCCATACCAACCCTTTCCGCGCTTTTGGGCGCTAACTGGCGCAAAACGAAAAAGCCACCTTTGATTGGGTGGCTTTTTCGTTGAGTCGGGTATAATCTTCGAGTGCTTGTGCCGAAGGAGGGAATCGAACCCTCACTCCTTACGGAACACGATTTTGAGTCGTGCGCGTCTGCCTGTTCCGCCACTTCGGCATGTCGGGCGCACCAAAGTATACCACTCTCACACATAAGGTCAAGATGAAACTCGGAATTATTGGACTGCCCCAATCTGGAAAAACCACATTGTTCAACGCCCTGACCCGCAACGATACGCCCACCCAGGCTTCTGCCGGGCGCATCGAGGTGCACAACGCTGTTGTCGATGTCCCCGACCCGCGCGTTGATAAACTCTCCAGCATGTTCAACCCCAAAAAGACCATTTACGCCAAAGTGGCCTATGCCGACATCGCCGGGCTGGACGGCTCGAAAAGCGGCATTTCAGGCACCCTGCTCAACACCCTGGCGCAAATGGACGGCTTCTTGCACGTCGTGCGCTGTTTCGAGGATGAAAACGTGCCACACCCCAACGGTTCGGTCAACCCGGCCCGTGACCTCGATGCCATGCTCTCGGAATTGCTGCTGAATGACCTGATAGCCGTCGAGCGCAAACTGGAAAAACTGACCGAAGAGCGCCGCAAAGGCGGAACAGACAAGGCCCTCAACGCCCGCCAAACCGAACTGTTTGAGCGGCTGCTGGCCACCCTGAACGAAAACCGGCCACTGCGCAGCCTCGAGTTTTCTGCCGAGGAACAAAAGGAACTGGCCTCTTACGGGCTGCTGACCCGCAAACCCATCCTGACGGTTTTCAACCTGGGCGAAGGCCAAAGCGCCCCAGCCCTGACGCTTGACCACCCCTCGGTGGCACTGATGGGCAAACTGGAAATGGAAATTGCCCAACTCTCGCCCGAGGACGCGGCCCTGTTCATGGCCGAATACGGCATTGACGAACCCAGCCTGAACAAGATGATTCGGCTGTCGTATGACCTGCTCGGACTGCAATCTTTCTTCACCGTCGGCCCCGACGAGTGCCGGGCCTGGACGGTGCGACGCGGCGCAACTGCTCCCGAAGCCGCCGGGGAAATTCACTCTGACCTGCAAAAAGGCTTCATCCGCGCGGAAGTGACTGCCTACGAAGACCTGATTGCCCTGGGCGGTCTGGTGGAGGCCAAAGCCAAAGGCAAACTGCGCCTGGAAGGCAAGGAGTACATCGTCCGCGACGGAGATATTCTCAACATCCGATTCAGCAATTAAAGCATCGGGCTATCACCAGGCCCGCCCAACAAGACAAAGCCCGCCAGCAGTGACCTCTCTGGCGGGCTTTGCTTTGCTGAGGAGCGCAAGCATTAATTCATTTCAGAGCGATTTGGTCAAATTCGTACTTGATTTTCGCGCCCGGTTTGCTATACTGATTTTGTTGTTACCCTATTTCAACCACGGAGGAGCATCCATGATAGGTTTCTTGATTGGCATGATCGTTGGCTTCCTGGGGTGGTTTTTCCTGCGCTATGTTGTCACTTCACTTTACACGGTGGATCAAAACGAAAGAGCAGTCAAAACCATTTTTGGCCGGGCAGAGCGAGTCGGGAATGCCACCACCGCCAATTCGCCGCTGGGCGAAACCCTGAGCGAAGAACATAAGCAGCGTTACAACTACCCACAGGTGCGCGTTATTCAGCCAGGTGGGCCTTATTTCAAGTGGCCCTGGGAGAAAATTTACAAAGTCTCCATTGCCACCCAAACCATCAACATGGCGCAAGACCCCGAAGACCCACGCGCCAACGCGGGCGGCACCCTGCTCGAAGCCGTCACCAAAGACCAGTTGAACACCGGTCTGACAGGCCAAATTCGCTATCGGGTGGCAGAAAACAACCTGTATGCTTATCTGTTTGGCGTAAAACGACCCATCGTGCATGTGATGGGTTATTTTGTCTCGGTGCTGCGCGAACGAATCGCCAGTTTTGAAGCGCCCCGCAACCCAGACGGTGAAGCCACAGAGAGCAACATGGTGGCTGGGGTATCGATCAACGACCTGCGCAAGAACCTGCGCGACCTGAACGACCACATGGAGCGCGAATGCGCCTCGTCGGCAGCGCGCTACGGAATTGTTCTCGATGCCTCGTTGATTACCGGCATCGACCCGCCAGCCGAGGTGGAATCGGCCCTGGCGGCCATCAACACCGCCCACAATCAGGTCTCGTCTGATATCAGCCTGGCGCAAGCCGCCGCCGACCAGAAAATTGTGCAATCGAAACGAGCTGTGGAGATTGAAACACTCAATGCCCAGGCCGAAGTTGAGCCGCTGGTGGCCCTGGCCGAGCAGTTGTCATCCTTGCAGAAGAGCGGCCCCGATGCGCTGCAAGCCTACCTGCGCAATGTCCGTCTAAAACTTTACAGCCGCGCACAGCAAATTGTGCGGGAGGTGGAAGGATGATTGAAACCGAACTGATCAGTTTTTTGGCAGGCGCAGCCATTTCATTCTTTGGCATGTGGTTTGTGATGCCCATTTCGCTCTGGTTTTTACGCCATCTCGGGTTTTATACCACCGTTGAAGAAGGCACCTGCCAGGTTTACATCCTGTTCGGACGGGTGATTGGAACACTGACCGAGCCAGGCCTGTACTTTTTGCCCTTGAAACTGGGCCTGAACGCCTTTTTGGTAAACTGGCTGGGCAGCCGCAAAGTGCTCGATATGCGTCTCGACCAGCAATATCTGCGCAGCAACCCGGTCAATTCAGAAGAAGGCGCCCCCATGGGAGTGGGCATCTGGTACGAGATGTATATCAGCGACCCGGTGTCGTATCTATTCAAAAACGCCGACCCGCGCGGTTCACTGGCCGCCAATGTGAGCAATGCAGTGGTGCGTTCCCTGAGCAACATGCCGCTGGAGAAAATGCTGATTAACCGCCACAGCATGAGCCGCATGGTGCGCGAGGAAGTCTCGCCGCGCTCGCATGAGTGGGGTTACAGGTTAGGCTCGGTTTACATTCGCAAAGTGCATTTCCGCGATGTCGGCATGATTCAGCAAATCGAGGCCAAGGTGGTCAACCGCTTGCGCCAGGTCACATCCGCCATCAAACAAGATGGCGCCAACCAGGTGAACATCATCACCAGCACGGCAGAACGCCAGGCGGCGGTGGAATTTGCCAAGGCCGGGGCCATTCGCCCACGGATTGTGGGTGAAGCCATGCAAAAAATTGCGGCCAACCGCGAAGTTGCCAATGCCATGTTTGAAATTCTTGAGACCCAAAACATTCTGGATGGCAAAGGCCAATTGACCCTGGTTCCGCCGAACAAAGAACTGCTCAACCAATTGCTGGCAGCCGGAAAAGGCAAATAGGCTTAGAATTGTCAAATCCGCAAGAAAAAACGGCAACCTCTTCTCAAGCGGTTGCCGTTTTTTTGCTGCATGGTTGGCGCTCAGAATTTCATGTTTTTGCGCCAGATAGGCTATCTGACGTGTCCTCTCAATAAGATTGGAGAAGCCTGCAATGAAAATTGAAATTCATGAAATCGGTGAGCAGATTGTATTTCGGGTCATCGAACGCGAGGGGTTGAGCGATGAAACCCTGCAAGTGATGTTCTATACGTTCAAAGAGGGCACCTGGTCGAAAGGCTACCCGCGCGCCGCACTGATGTTCCCCCAAGACCTGGCCCGCATGGAAGCCAATTTCAACGCCTATATCGAAAACGAACTGCACCAGGAAGGCCGCACCCTGGCAGACCTGGACACGGCCCTGGAGTGGCTATGCACCGAATTTGAGCGCCGGGGCGTGAGCTGGTGGCTGACCGGCAGCGGAGCGCTCTACGCGCGCGGGTTGGCGGTCAAACCGCACGATCTGGATGTGATGCTGGAGAAGAGCGAAATTGAAAAAATCCGTGAAATGGTTACGCCCTATATCGTCGAGCCGTTTCACCATGTTACCGGCTGGGTGGTCAAGGGCTTTGGCGTGGTAAATTACCGCTACCGGATTGATTTTGCTTTCGAACCGGAAGACTGGGTGGATTCACAAGGCCCGGTTGATTTTGGCCCTTATGCCCGTGAACGGGTCGAGCCGCTCAACTGGCACGGACATCAAATTTTGGTTCCACCGGTTGAATTACAAATTGCGCCCAACGAATCTCGTGGGCGCAATGAACGGGTGGAATTGATTCGCCAATACTTACGGCAGCAAGACTTCAATCACTGATTGGATGATTTTGCTGCGGTACTCAATCGCAGCCTGGACATTTTGCATGTGAATTTCATAGATGACCGAGTCCACTTCGGTCTTGCCGAAGTCGTTGGTGCTGACCGGCAGGGTGGTGATGTTATCGCCATCCAGCTTGATGACCGATTCGGCGGCCAGGGTGGCTTCTGCGCCAGAACCAACCTGAGTGGTTTTGGTCTGAACGGTCAGGGTGGCGGCGTCTTTGACGTATTTGGCGACTTCGTCGGCCACGTTCTTGAGGGCTTCTTTAATTTCGGGGCTTGCCATAGTTTGTTCCTCCTAGGGTTGGTTGAGTGATTGCAAGGTTTGCCACTGTTTGGAAATTTGCGAAACATACTGATAGGCCATCGGCAGGGCCAGCAGGGCCGTGCCAGGGGTCGTCAGGGCCAGTGAAATCTTTCCGGCGGCGATGGTGACGGTAGCGAACATGCGCAGGCGCAGGTTGCGGGTGAGCAGTTCGCGGCGCAGGGTTTCGGCATGGGTGCGCAAATCGGCGGGGGTCGCGTCAGCGGAGAGAACGGTCAGGGCGTCGCCGGTCCAGTTGATGCGAGTGGCCGCTAGCGGTGAGTTTGCGCCGCCGCTTTCGACATGAGCAAAATTCAGGACATCGCGGTTGATACGCTCCATAAAGGCGTCAAATTCTTCCTGCGCTTTCTCCAGCGCGCCGGAGACGGTTTCGCCAATGCCAAAGTTGACCATTTTTTCGGTCTCGGGCGTTTCGGCTTCCTGGATGAGCGCCAGCAGTTGGCCTTCAGGGGTGCTTTCATCGGGCCCCCCGGCGGAGTCAATCCCAAAATGCAGCGGGGCTTCGGGCGCCGGGGCAGATGACCGGGCAAACAGGCCATCCAGGCGCGCCAGGGCCGATTCCATTTCGGCATCAAAAGCGGCGGGGTCGAGCGCGGAACTGTCCATGCTTATGATTTGGGCAGGATGTTGGCCAGGCTGGCGGCAGCGCTGACGATGGTTTTCATGAACTCAGCCCGGCTTTCCTGGGCCTGTTTGACCATCTGCATGTGGATGTCCCAGACTTCGGTATCCACTTCGCCATCTTTTTTGGGCAGGCAGACGACCGTATCGCCATCCATGCTGATGCGGGTGAAGGCGCGCAGTTCGGCATTGGTCATCTTGCGGTTCTCAAATTTGGCCCCGGCCAGGTCACCGGCCACATAGGTCGAGATTTCGAGGCTGGAGGCGTCGTCGAGGGCTTCAGACAGGTATTTGCCGACTTTATCGAGAAATTCTTTGATCTGACCGGCTGTTCGTGGGCCAGATTCACCTTCGGCGCTATCAGCCGATTTTTTGAACAGGTCGGTGAGAGCATAATTCTCGCCCGGCCCGCCCGACGTGGATTGGGCGACCGGGGCGCGCTCGACGATGTCGGGCTGGAAGGAGGCCGATGCGCTGGCAACCGAAGCCGGGGCTTTCGAGACAATTTCGCCAAGCGAGGCGCGTTCGGCGGCGGGAGTTTCCGTGTCCTGGATAATCATGCGCACAGCCGGGTCGCCGAGCAGGGCATAGTTACGGGCGTCGTTGTTAGCGGTCCACATGCCGGCCAGTTTGACTTCGTTCTGGTTCTCTTCAGGAACTTCACTCAACTCAGTTGTCAGGTCAGTGGAAATTTCAGCGTAGCGCTCATTGAAGTATTCAGTCGCATGACCCGCGGGTGCACCATTGAGAAGGGTATCAATCGCCGATGAAAAGACCTCAATCTCACGAACACTGCCATCCCACATGATAGAGGCGCCCCAGGCACGTTCGATATGCGCAAAGACAGCCAATGCCCCGCCTTTGGGGTGGGCAAGCATTTTCATTGGCAAACGCGATACAAAAGCATAGGGAGCAATTTCCTGCGAAGAACCATAAACTTGTTGATAGAAATTATCCAACCTGGGAGTGCCGCCGCCAAAACAGGCGAAAAAGAAAGCCATCATGCCAAAGACATCGGCATCTGAAGCGAGGTCATCGGCCGAAAAATAAAGATCTTCGGTAATCGGCTTGCGTAATTTTGGGCCCTGCCAATCCTGACACAGCAAGGCGCCGGTATGTGGAATTTGGCGCGGGTCTCCCATTTTGAAGTTCATGCCATGGCTGGCCGTAAAAAGCAAAGATGGAGTTTGCGGCCCGCCAAGATAGTCGCTAAGATTGGCTTTGGTTGCGGCATCCCGTTCGAGCCAATCGATAGACCAATCCTGATACTCTGTTCTGGCGCTCTCTACCAACGGTTTAACCAGATGCTCAGCTGACATTTGTGTTGCGCGGTCATCCGGATTGGCAACCCCAAAAAAAGCAGCGCGCTTGCCGCGAGAAAGGCCTTTGGTTTCTGCAAGAACTACCGAAGTTGCATACTGATAATAATCTTCCGGCTTTTCAAAGTGGATGCGCCCGACAGCATATTGCACATCCAACTGATACTGAACCGGAAAGGGAATTTCTTCGGGCGACCCAACCAGCATGAGATAATACGGCACACCTTTTCGAGGGTCTGCCGGGCCAGGGCCTCGACCCATGCGTTTAAGAAAATCGTTTTTGCTTTCCCCCTGCATATAACCATCCTGGCGAATAAATTCACGATAAAACTTTTCATTTTTTTGAGAAGCCTGATTTTTGCGATGCTCAAGCAAAGGTTTCAGGGCTTCTTTGATTTCATCAATTGTTTTTTGAGACCAATGATTCGGAAAAATTACCCCCCAACCGGCATCCTCTATTTTGCGGGCGTCAATGCCAGCAGCAACACCAAAATGAGGACCGCTTTGAATATCCTTTTGCCGCCGCTCCTCAATCTCCCGCTTTTCTTCGGGGCTCAGGGCCTGGCCTCGCGCAATCTTTGCAATCGCAATAGCCGAAATGCCTTCATAAACATATCCACCGGTTTCGGCGTCAATCCCATTCAAGAACAGTTCTTGTGACATACACAATCCTCCAAACAGGGGTAGGGTCAAGGAACACAAATATCATCGAGCATGTATTGCTGGAGTTCCCGGCAGGTGAGCAGGCGGCCCTGAATTTTGGCTTCTGCCAGGGCCATCAATTCTTCGTTGTTGAGCGTAAAGCCGCGTACCGTCCAATCATTCACAACGGCCACAACGTGCTCAAAACGCAGAGGGTCGAGTTCGATATCAAGAATGGTGTCGTCATTGGCAAAGGCATAAGCGCGCAGAGAATAGGACAGATCCCAGACTTCCTGACCATTGACCCACTGCACTTCCCAAACCTTAATGATGCCGTCTGCGCCTGCGGTCAGGATTTTGGAGCCGTTGCCCGCCACCGTCACGCTGTAAATGGTCGCCAGGTGGTCGCTGAAATCAAAGGGCAGGCGTCGTTTGGAATCATCCAGGCCGGGCGACAGATCCCATAAAATGATTTTGGCGTCATCGCCAACCGAAACCAGGCGTGATCCATCGGGAGTAAAGTCAAAATCGCGGATGATGTCGTCGTGTCCGCGCAGGGTCATGCGCACCTGCCCGCTGAGTGCGTCCACCAGCAAGAGTTCGCTCGCTTCGCGGAACTGGATGACTACCAGGCTTGAATCGGGGCTGAAGCCAACCTGTTGAACAATCCGCCGCTGACGGCTGGGGGTGTAGGAACTGACTTCCTGCCCATCGGCAGCATTCCAGACGGTGACGGTGCCGTTGTTCTGGCTGGTGACGATGTATTTCCCATCCGGGCTGTAATCAGCAGAATAGACCTGTGACTGATGGCGCAGAATGAACAAAATCGATGCGTTGGGTTTCGATAAATCCCAAACAATCGCGGTTTTGTCCCAGGAGGCCGAAACCAGGCGGCTGCCATCGGAACTGAAATCAACCGCAAAGACGCTGGCGCTGTGGCCGGTCAGCGGTGGACGGGCCTGTTTGCCTGTCAGCGGGTCGAGCAGCAAAATACTGCCAGGCAGTGAGTAATCGGGGTAAATGGCCTGCTTGTCTGCCGAAAGAGCCAGCGAAACAGCAATCAGACTGCCATCGGGGCTGTAATCAATATCTTCTGAATAACCCGGCAAGGTCTGGCCCGATTTTTGAGGGTCGGGCGCCTCCAGGTCATAGGTAAAGCGTTCGTAATTGCCCGCCCAGGAAATATCCCACAGCCGCACAGTCTTGTCGGCGCTGGCCGAGGCCAGCAGACCGTTGTTTTTGGGATTCAGGGCAATCGCGTAAACCTGGTCGGTGTGTCCGCGCAACTCGAGTTTGGGACGGCCATAGCGCCCGCCCCAAATGCGGATGGAACGGTCGGCCCCGGCAGAGATGATTTCGCCATCCTGACTATCCATGCCATAGCCAGGGCGGACTTGCAAAGCATAAACCCAATCTTCGTGGCCGGTGATGCGCATGATGGGCTGTTTGTCGCCGGTAACCGCATCCCAGACGTAGATGTAACTGTCGGTGGCAGTTGTAATCAGATGGGTGCCATCCTGACTGAAAATGGCGCCTATCATGCGGGCCGGGTTGGTGATGATGTTGGCGCGAATCTGATAGTTATACAGGCTGTCGGCAGAGGCCAAATCCCAAATAATCGCCGAACCATCGAGCGCGGCAGTGGCGATGCGAGTGCCATCCGGGCTGAATACCAGGGTCTGAATGGAACCCCGGTGCCGCTCTGGGAATTGGGTGCCCGGGTTCAAATCAGGAGTCCAGGTCTTGAGAATCTGGTCATCGCCGCCGCTGGCGACTAAGTCACCCGTTGGGCTGAAGGCCAGGCTCCAAATGGCGCCTTCATGAGCCTGAATACGGGCGGTCTCACGCCACGATTGCGTATCCCACAAGATGATTTCACCCTCGCTGTTGGCAGACGCGAGCAAACGGCCATCGGGGCTGTAGGCAACCGCCGTCGCGCCGTAACTCTCGGGGTCAAGGCGCTGGCTGACGGTCAGACGCTGAGCAGGGTCGTTGCCCGGAGAATCGGTATCCCAAATATTGACCGTTCCATCCCGGCTGGCCGAGGCCAGCCAGCGGCCATCGGGGCTGTAAACAACCACATAAACCCGGTCGCTATGGCCGCGAAACGTGCGTAACAGGCGCGAGGCCGGCAGGGCGCGGTGCATGGCGTCGATGGCTTCAGGGAGCGGCGGCGCCGGGGCGGTGTTGCGCATGGCTTCAAGCGCCAGCAAAATGCTCAGGCCAGGGTCTGATTTGAGCGAAGCCAGCGAAGCCGCCGCCAACTGACGGGTGCGGGCCAGGTTTTCGGCCACAATGGCGCGCTGTTCCTCCTGCTCCGCCAGCTGACGCGCGGCCACGGCGCGCCGTTCTGATTCAATGGCGGTCGTTTTGGCCTGCTCGGCTTCCTGGCGGGCGGCTTCGGCCTCGCGCCGCGAGTTTTCAGCCCGGAAGTATAAGAAGACTGCCGCCGCCAGCGCAACCAGACTGACCGCCAGCAAAACCTGCACAATGCGGTTGTTGCGCTTTTCACGCCGGGCATGGTCATCAAATTTTTTACAGGCCTCGAGAAATTGCCACTCCGTCTCCGTGACAATTTCGGCGTTCTCTTTGGCCCATTGGGCCGCAGAAGCGTAATCCTTGCCAAAGAGAAGCAAACCATCCGAACGGCCCTGCTGCGCCCAGACATCGGCAGCGCGCTGAAACAGGCTCAGGTTCTTATTAAACCAGGCGGCGTTATCCTGGCGCACCGGGTCAATCGGTCGTGGGCCAGTTCGTACCAGGTGGCCCCGCCGCGCTTTTCGGCGCGCACAAGATAGGTTTGCTCCAGTTCTTCAATGACGTCGTTGGGCAAACCGTCGCTTTCATGCGGCGCGCGCAAAACTTGCAGGCGCACGCCCTGTTTGCTAATCAGTTTGCGGTCGAACCACTCCCGAATGGCGCGTTCACGCACTTTGGTACGAATCGCAACCGATGCAACTTGCAGGGCATAATAATCGGCCAGGGCCGAATTGACATCACCAATCTTTTGCAAATTATCAAGATTGATTTCATGCTCATCACGGGGCAATTCCTGCCACAGACGGCGGCAGACCACCTGAAGTTGCACCGGTTCAACATACAGCCCCGGCTGGCGTTCTGAATTGCCATCAGGCAGTTGCACCTGCATCATGCGCAGGTCGTCGGTCAGCTGGCGGGCAGCCTGTTCCTCGAACCGGACGCCTGCTTTTTCGGCTGGCTTGGTGATGGCATCTTGGGCGGCTTCGTATTGCAACAAGCGCAGGCGGTAACGGGCCGAAAACCCGGTTGGGATAGGCCGGATGTAAGAATCAAGGCGCGGCAGGTAATCTTCGCGCAGCGAGTACAGACACCAGAGGCCCCGGTCGCGCAGGGTTTCGCCCAACTGGCTGAAAAAAGCCTGTTTGCCTTCGCGGTCGGTCGGCGCGATGGTGATGATTTCCTCGCCCTGGTCAATAATCAACAGCAGGGAACGCTGTTGGTCATAGCCGGGGTCGTTGCCGATGGCGCGCTCACGGTAACGGCGCAGGTAGTCCTTTAACCGCAGAGAAGCCAGTTCATGGGCCGAAAAACGCTGTTCGGCTGGGATTGAATCTTCGATGGAAACCAGCAGGCTGTAAACATAGCGGTTGAAGCCTTCCACCTGCTCGGCCTCGGGCGGCGGTTCCAGGTTGAGGCGTGTCACTGGCAAGATTTCGAAGCCGTTTTCTTCCAGGTTTGGGATGAGCGAGGCGTTCAGCAGAGAGCTCTTGCCCGCCCCAGAAGGCGAGTAGAGCATCACAATCCGCTCGGCTATCAACAAGTCGGCCAGTTCGGCGCACTCACGCTCACGGCCATAAAGCACTTCACCGCGCCGGTAGGGCCGCGGGCCAACATAAGGGTTGGGACGAGATGATAAGGTCTCAGCGTTTTCAGGCATACGTCATCCCTCTCTCTGCGCGGCTTCCCATTGGCGGGCCAACTGACCGATAAAATCTTCTGACTTGCCCCAGTAGATGCTGATTTCTGATTCGCCAAAATATTTTTCAAGAAACTTGCGCGCCCGGCGGCTATCCAGGTTGCGGGCATCATCCAACTCTACCTGGACGCCGACATGGGCATAACGGCCACGCCGGGCGCTGCCCTGCTGCACCATAAGCGTACGGAACAAAGCGCGGAAAGTCCAATCTTCCATTTGAAAACCAAGGATGAGCAGGTTTGCATCGGTCAGCGCGCGGGCAATCAGGGGCGGGATGATGGCCGGGCTGCGGCGTTTGGCTGTGGTAAAGCCAATCAAAAACTCGTAGTAGTCGTCTTCGGTCAGCACCAGCGAATCGGGATTTTTGAGATGCCCAAACAGGTGATACACCAGAGGGCGTTCAACGCTCGGACGGTAATCCGGTTCGCTGTCGTAAACCGATTCCTCGTAAAAGCGTTCACTCCAGGGGCAAACCACCACTTCGGGCTTGCGCCCGGCTTCGACCAGCGCATCGGCCAGCATATTGTTGTAATTGGTCGTAATGTAAACCGGCAATGGCAGGCCAGCCAGCACTTTATGCTGTTCGTAAGGCTGTTCCTGTCTAAAATGGCGGCCACACTCACTGAGCAAATCGAGCAAGGAGGCATTTGGCTTCTTGAGATTTTCGGGCAAAATGGCGCCAAAACGCTTTTGCAGACTGGCGCGAATGGCCGCGTTGATGGCCAACATCAGGGTATCCAGACTCTGGTTAGAAGCCACAAACTGCGTCACCTGCGGCAGGGCATCCTGATAAAACGCCGCCAGCGGAAAATTAAATCGGCGCGCCAGCGAAACCGCCAAATCGCGCCACGAGCCAATCATCGGCTCATACATGCCCGGGCCAAGAATGGGCGTACATTTCTCGTTCTGGATGGCCGCAATAATCGCCGGCCACTTATCAAACTCGCCTTCCTCGCCCAGGCCAGGCACATACCAGATTCTGCCGCTGCGCAGGCGCATGAACAAAACCGGCATCCAGAAATCGTGGGCGCTGCGAATGGCACCGCGCGCAACCGCCAGGGCGCGGTCAATTTGACCATCGCGCTGTAATTCTTTGAACAGGGTGGGCATAAATTTCTTGATGCTGGCCATGCTGACATTGCCCTGCATGGCAATGACCGCCGGGATACCCGCCCGCCCCAGGCGCGGCCCAAGGGCCTGCATGGCATTCCCCTCCCCGTTACCGGCACTCTGGCAAGAGGCCAGCAAAGCCAGGCGCGGCGGCTGGGCCAGTTCATCCACCTGCTCGGCCAGTTGGGCCGCCAGCACCCGCTCCACCTGGCCTTCGGCATTTTCGAGCCACAAAAGCGGCTCTCCAGCGTTGGTCAGGGTGCCATGCGCCACCAGGTAGAGAATGTCGTAGCCATCACGCAATTTTTCGATAATTTTCTCGAGCGAAGCGCGTTCACCCGTGCTGGAGGGCAGGAAAGTAATTGGAATATCACCCAGCGATTCACGGGCGCGTTCCATTTCGCCATCGCGGTCAACCGGCGCCAGTTTGTAACCTTCCAGCCCTTGCGGCGCAGCAACCACCACCAGGGCTTTCAGGTCACCTTTGGGTCTGAGATTGACAGGCCGCAAATCGCTGACGCTCAGATAACGCGAAAATAAGATTTTCTCCCCCGTGAAAAGCGGTGAACCATCTTTCGGGTCGCGCATGGCTTCCCAATAAACATTGTTCAGCGCCGCAGCATTGGCATTGATGAACAGACGCACCTGCAAGGCCAAACCACCCGCTTCAGCGCTGGCCAGCGACCTGGCCCACAGGTCAGCCATGCCCGGGTGTTTGAAAAAAGCCTCAGCCAGTTGCCGGCCATATTCCTCCGGCACAAAAATCTGCTCGGCCAGGGCAGACAAATCTACCTGAAAAAAAATGGGTTTTTCCTGACCAAAGAAAATATCGCTGTCGCTGTTTGGCAAAGTCAAACGGCCTTCAACCGCATAGGTCTGCTCATCGTAGAGCGACAAACTGATTTCCAGGTCTGCAAAGCGGCTCAATGTGATTGTCCTTTGGGCTAAAGCGCACATTCCGCCAGCAACCCAATCAGCTGGCGGAATGTGGGGTCAAAAAGAGTTTAGCAATCGGCGGGCGCAACCTGCGGAATGGGGTCTTCGGGCCGCTCGAGCACGCACCAGGCCGCTACATAGCCCTCGTTCTCGTTCACATCGCGGACATGAATCCACTGACCGGGCTGGCCAATCTTACTCGCCGCAATGTCGGGCGGCTCAATTGCAATCAATTCACTGTCTTTGGGCATCCGGCGGATGAGCGTATCTTTTGAGATATACGGGAACTGACGCAGGGCCACATTTTCTTCAGACGTGCGCAGCAAAACCGGCAAGACTTCACCAATCGAGAAGTTCGGCCCGGCGGTCTGGCGCTCGGGCTGCGGTCCAAAAGCGGCGGCGCCCAGGCTGACAATGCTGACATACCAGGCGGCTACGACCCCCTGGGTGTTCTGCACATCGGCCACCTTGAGCCATTCGTACATCGTCCCGACCTTGCGCTTGACATCGGCGGCGGTTTCGAGCACTTTCAACTCGGCCCCGATGGGCAAAACTTTCAAAATGGTCGCATCGGTGCTGTCGGGCTTCGAGCGCAATTTGAGCGCATCCACACTGGTCTTCACCACCGGCGCATCTTTGGGCACCGGCACCGGGGCGGGAGCAGTACCCGGGGCGGGGGCATTGGCATTTTTGGCCTTCGAGACCAGCCAGGCGGCGGTGTAGCCTTCCAGACCGTCAGCCAGTTTAACCGCCAGCCACTGGTTTTGCTGACCAATCTTTGCATTGGCGGCAGCATCGGCTTCCAACACTTTCATCTCGGTATTGATGGCAACCCGCCGGAGCAGGGTGTGCTCAGCCACCAGAGTTTGCGAGCGGATGGCGAGTTCGTCGGCAGTGGCATAAACCGGGAAGGAAGCCGAAACGCCCTTGTCCAATTTGGGCGGCGCGGGCGGCGGGAGCGGTGCGCCCGGGCCATCGAAATACATCACTCCGGTAATCAGTTTGCTCAGGTCTTTTGTCCCGGCGATTTGGGCATATTTCGAGTTCTTGAGCGTAATCTTGCCATTGGCAACCGGGAAAGGATAGGGGTCATAAACCAGGTAATCATCATCCTGCTTGCCATACACCACCATGTAGTGCGTTTGCACCCCGGTCTGCGGCGACCAGTCCACTTCGATAACAACCGGCTTACCGCGCCCCAGCCAGGCGTCGATTTCGGCCAATGGCGCGGGAGCGTTGACGCAATTGATATAGGTCACATAGCGCATACCAGGCAAGGCCGCCGGAACAGCGCCCGGTATCATCCAGGCTGTTCCGGCAGTAAACCCGGAAACCGCTCTCATTTTTTCGTTCAAACTATCGGGTGTCTCGTTGAACCCGTACCCCGAAGCCAGCATCGAGACACTGGTCAGCAAACAGCCAAAATTACCAATGGTTGAGGTCTTATCAAACCCCAGCAGTTTGGCTTTCCAGGCCGGGTCCGTTTGCGAGTATTGCTTTATTTCAGGCATAACTCCTCATTTCTCTAAGCAGGCGAAAGGGGGCAGAACCAACATTTTTGTTAATGAGATTATACAATAAGCATTGCAAATTCATTACAAGCAATTATGACAATTTTTGTAAATTTTTGAGCCGGTTGACGTATCCCCACAGAAGGACTACAATCCAATCATTCCCTGATGGGGAGTAGCGACCGCCCCAATGGCGGTGGCCAGTCGTCAAGACGGAGCAGAAAAACTCCCGGCTGTCCAGCAACCGCAAGACCATCACCACCTGTTGGTGATGGTCTTTTCTTTTGGAATTATCGCAAACTTTAACTGACGAAAGGAAGTAAGATGAGCAATTCTCAACCCGAATGGTTTCGTGAAAGCATAGAAACCGTCTTTGAACAACTCAACAGCACCCCCAGCGGCCTGGGGTCTGCAGAAGCCCGCCGCCGCCTGGAACAATTTGGCCCCAACGAACTGCAATCGAGTCAGCAGGTTTCGGCGCTGAGCATTCTGCTCGACCAGTTCAAAAACATTCTGATTATCATCCTTCTGCTGGCAACCGCGCTTTCCATTTTCCTGGGACACGGCGTTGAAGCGATTGCCATTGCTGTGATTGTCCTGTTTGCCGTTTTGCTGGGGTTTGTGCAAGAGTACCGCGCCGAGCGGGCCATTGAGGCCCTGCGCCAGATGGCAGCCCCCCAGGCCAGCGTACTGCGCGAGGGCCAGGAAGTCAAAGTTCCGGCCCGCGAGGTCGTTCCCGGAGATGTCATTCTGTTGCGAGCGGGCGACCGTGTCCCGGCAGATGCGCGCCTGGTGGAAACCTTCAACCTGCAGGCCGAGGAAGCCGCCCTGACCGGAGAATCGCTGCCTGTGGAGAAAAACGCCGCCCAACTCGAGAGCGGCATGCTCTCGCTGGGTGACCGGCGCAACATGGTCTATTCTGGAACCAGCATCAGTTATGGGCGCGGGCGCGCGGTGGTGACGGCCACCGGCATGAAAACTGAGTTTGGCAAAATTGCCAGCCTGCTGCAAACCGTTGAACGCACCCGCACCCCCTTGCAAGAAAATCTGGACAAAGTCGGCCATACCCTGGCCCGCGCCGCGCTGGTCGTGGTTTTGATTATCGTCGCCCTGGGCGTCGTGCGCGGACAACCCCTGCTGGAGATGATTATCTTCGGCGTTGCCCTGGCGGTGGCGGTCGTCCCCGAGGCCCTGCCAGCGGTGGTGACGATTTCGCTGGCGATTGGGGTTCAGCGGATGGTGAAGCGCCATGCGCTCATCCGCCGCCTGCCAGCCGTCGAAACGCTGGGCAGTGTCTCTGTCATCGGCTCTGACAAAACCGGCACCCTGACCCGCGATGAAATGACCATCCGCAAGGTCTTTGTGGCCGGGCAGATTTTTGATGTCTCGGGGGCCGGGTATGCGCCAGAAGGTCAAATCAGCCGCGAGGGCCAGGTCGTAACCCCAGACGAATCGCTCAAGGCGCTGGCCCGGGCCGGGGTGCTGGCATCCGATGCCAGCCTGGCCCGCGACGAGGCCGGCGGCTGGACGATTAAAGGCGACCCAACCGAAGGGGCGCTGGTGGTGCTGGCGGCCAAACTCGGGCTGGAAAAAAGCGCCCTCGATACAGCCTTTCCGCGCATAGACGAAATCCCTTTCACATCCGAAACCAAGCGCATGACCACCCTGGTCAGCATGGAAAGCCGTCAGGTGGCTTTCTCAAAAGGCGCCGCCGAAATTATCCTGGCCTCGTGTGAGCACATTCTGGGCCCACAGGGTGAGATGCCCCTCGATGCCTCCACCCGCGAGGCGGTACAGGCGGTTGGGCGTGAAATGGCCCGCCAGGCCCTGCGCGTGATTGGCCTGGCCTACAAACCAGATGCCAGCCGCGCCGATGCCGAACAAGGCATGGTCTTTTTGGGCCTGGTCGGCATGATTGACCCACCCCGGCCCGAGGTCAAGCAAGCCATTCAGGTTTGTGAAACCGCCGGCATCAAAACCATCATGATTACTGGCGACCACCCACTCACCGCCGAAGCAATTGCCCGCGAATTGGGAATTTTGAAAACCGGGCGAGTGGTCACTGGCGAAGAAATTGACGCAATCGGTCAGGAAGCCTTTGAGCGCGAAGTGGAAAAGATTGATGTTTATGCCCGGGTTTCACCGGCCCACAAGTTGCAGGTGGTCACGGCTTTCCAGAAAGCCGGTTACGCAATTGCCATGACTGGCGATGGTGTCAATGACGCCCCGGCGCTCAAAAAAGCCGATATTGGGATTGCAATGGGCATTACCGGCACCGATGTCACCAAAGAAGCCGCCGCCATGACCCTGACCGATGATAATTTTGCCTCGATTGTGGCGGCAGTGGAAGAAGGCCGCGGCGTTTTTGGCAATATCAAAAAATATTTGATGTACCTGCTTTCTTCAAACATCGGCGAAATTGGGCTGATGGCTGGTGCAACCCTGCTCGGATACCCCCTGCCGCTGAGCGCGGTGCAAATTCTGTATGTCAACCTGGCAACCGACGGCCTGCCAGCCCTGGCCCTGGCCGTAGACCCGCCCGATGAAGACGCGATGCGCCGTCCGCCGCGCAACCCGCGCACAGGCATTTTCACCCGCCCGGTGGTGCTGCTAATGCTGACAGGCGGTTTGTGGTCCACGCTGGTCAATCTGGGCCTGTTTGCCTGGGTCTTAAATAGCGGCCGCTCGCTGGCAGAAGCCATGACCATGACCTTCATTTCGCTGGTTCTAATCCAGTTTTTCAAGGCCTATAACTATCGCTCAGACCGTCACTCGGTCGTCCGCAAACCGTTTGCAAACGGCTGGCTCAACCTGGCGATTTTGTGGGAACTGGTGCTGATTGTTTTGATTGTCTATGTGCCCTTCCTGCAAGGGATTTTTGGTACCTTCCCGCTCTCCCTGGCCGATTGGGGGCTGGTCAGCCTGCTGGCCCTTTCGGTGGTGCCGGTGATTGAGCTGGTGAAATGGCTCGAGCGCCGCGGCTTATTTGGGCCATTAGAATAACCCCCAAAAGACCTGTCCATCCAACACACAATCAAAAAACGGCGGACGCCATCCCCTGCGTCCGCCGTTTGCTTTTTCAAAATAGCGCTCTTAATCGTCATCATGGCGGGCCTTGGCCACCACCCGAATGGGAGTACCAATAAAGCCATACTCGGCCCGAATCTGGTTTTCAAGAAAACGCATGTAAGAAAAGTGCATCAGGGACGGGTCATTGACAAAAAGCAGGAAAGTCGGCGGGTCAGAACGAACCTGGGTGGCGTAGTAAATTTTCAACTGCCGCCCTGCCTGGCTGGGCGCGGGGTGCACGTCCTGGG
>CAZNCT010000007.1:47441-52677 GCA_964571615.1 uncultured Anaerolinea sp.
TTTGTAAAATGTTGTTCAGTTTCGAGGTCGTCAGACGAGCGAGGCGCTCCTCCTGCACGCGCAGGGCCAGCGGCAGTACCTGGTCAACCCGCTGACCGGTCTTGGCAGAGATGAACAAGAGCGGCACATAGTCCATAAAATTCAGCTGCTGGCGAATGTCGCGGGTATAGGCTTCCATCGTGTATGTATCTTTTTCGATGGCGTCCCATTTGTTGACCAGCACCACGCAAGACTTCCAGGCTTCGAGAATGTAACCGGCAATATGAGCATCCTGAGCGGTAATGCCGGTTTCGGCATCAATCATCAAAAGAGCCACATCGGCACGTTCAATCGCCTTGAATGAACGAACAACCGAATATTTTTCAACGCCCGGGTCAATCCGGCCTCGCCGCCGGATTCCAGCGGTATCAATCAGCGTAATCGGAATACCGTCAAATTCCATCTTTGAATCAATCGCATCGCGGGTGGTTCCGGCAATCGGGCTGACAATGGCGCGTTCACGGCCCAACAAGCGATTGAGCAAAGAAGATTTGCCCGCATTGGGCTTGCCAACAATGGCAATTTTGACCGAGTCGTCCTCGCCCTGCTCCTCCTGGGCCGGAAAAGCCTTCACCACCTCGTCGAGCAAGTCGCCGGTGTCGGTGCCGTGAATGGCCGAAATCGCATACGGATGCCCCAACCCGAGTTCGTAAAACTCGGCGGCCTGGTCGCGGCGCGAGGCCGATTCGCACTTATTGACAGCCACAAAAACCGGCGGATGCTTTTTGCCATTGACCTTGCGCTGCGATTTTCGCAATAAGTCGGCCACTTCTTTATCGGCGGCGGTCACCCCGGTTTCACCATCGCACATCAAGACCACCACGTCGGCATCTTCAATCGCAATTTGGGCCTGCGAACGAATATCCTCGATAAAATCCGCCGAACCAATTGAAAGCGGGGTCTTGCCGCCATGGGCTGGGTCAATGCCGCCGGTATCAATCACCGTAAACGGAATACCATTCCACTCGGCGTCCGCAAAAATGCGGTCACGGGTTGTGCCGGGGGTGTCATCCACAATGGCCAGGCGTTCACCCACCAGGCGATTGAAAAACGTGCTTTTGCCAACATTTGGGCGCCCAACCAGCGCCAGGACAGGTTTGCTCATAAGGGTTAACTTTCTCAAGGGGTTTCAGTGGGGGCCGGGCTGATGACGACCTCCACAGTTCCGGGGAAGACCGATTGTACTTCAATCTCGTTAATCAAAATTTCAATTTTGGGCGTAATCTGATACGTGCCAGACGTCAGGTCGGCCACGTTCAGGGTGATGATAATATCACTGGCAGTCAATTTCTCAAGGAAAGGCAGCGGCCCGGTCAGGATGATATCCACTGTTTCAGGAGCCATTTGAGCCTGCAAATCGGGGCCCAGGCCTACCAGCGTGACCGGCATGTTGTTGAGCGACAGACTGCCTTCAATCGCATCAACCCCAACCTGCACCAGCACCGTCTGTTCGCCGACCACCGAAACACCAGGGGGCAAATTGAGATTCAGGCGCAACTCAATATCCTGCGAGGCGCCATTCAGGTTAAGCGGCTCGGTTTCGACAAACCCCGGCAGAGCGCTTACCAGAGCCGGGTCACCTGAGAAAACCGTCAGCGCCGGCGGAGAAACCGAGATATTGGTCAGACGGTAACCGCTGGCCACCTGTCCGCGCACCACCACTTTAACGGCAATATCGCGGTAGCCGCCCTGCTGCGTAATGGGGATTTGGACACTGACGCGCTCCGGATTGGGAGTCAATCCGTTAACCAGGGCGCCATTTTCATCCAGGATACGCACGGTCGCTTCGACCCCCAGGTTGTTGCGGGCGCCATCAATTTTCACTTCCGCCTGGGCTTTGGCGGCTCGCCGCACCAAAGACTCGGGGCCCGAAACCGTCACCTGGCGTGGAGAAACCTGCGGCTCGCCATCCTGATAGCCAATCGCCGGGGTGCCGCTGACCAGTAACTCAACCGGCAGACTGCGCGAGGCCAGCGGCTCGAGGGTCAGGCTGACCCGCTCTGGAGAAAGACTGACCACCCGCACCGGCGAAAGCCGAATTTGTAGCTGCACTGGCACGCTGTGCTCGCCCGCCGCCAGCCCGGCCAGGTCAATCAGGGCGCGCACCTGCCCATCGCTGGCAAGCAATTGCGCCCAAACCGACTGCGGCGCCCGCAGTGTCAGGCTCACCTGGCGCGGAGGACTATCCACAATCATCAGGCGCGGGTCCTGGCCCGTAATTTCGAGCGGAATGCTGCGCGGGTAAACGCGGGTTTCGTCGGGGTCGGCGGCAATCACAGCCAAAATCCAGACCGTCAGGGCCAGAACGAACGAAAGCGCCAGAGTTCCCAAATTACGGAAAAGCCACTTGAACATTATTCTTCCTTGCGGAACAGGTACGGAAAGTGCCGCTGCCAGAAACCGCCGGTCGAGGTGCGGTCAGAACGATAAAAAGCCGAGAGAATGTTTTGCAGCCGCTCGGGGTCAAGACGGCGAATCATACGCCCGGCATGAGCAATCGAAATTGAGCCGGTTTCTTCAGAAACGACGACGGCTATCGCATCTGAGGCTTCTGAAATGCCCAGGGCCGCCCGATGGCGCAGACCCATCTGCCGTTCGGGTGAACGCGCCAGAATACCGCTGGCCGAAAGCGGCATAACACAGGCCGCCGCAACCAGGCGGTCATTCTCAATAATCACTGCGCCGTCATGCAAGGGGGTGTTGGGGTAAAAAACTTGCAGCAAGAGTTCGGCGGTCAGGTTGGCATCCATCGCTACGCCGGTTCGAATGTACTCTTCAAGGCTGTCGAGGCGCTGCAAGACAATCAACGCCCCGTGCTGACGGGCCGAAAGCCGCGCACAGGCATTCACAATGGCCTGAATGGCGGCCTGCTTGCGCTGGTCTTGCCGTTCCGAATCACCGGCCACAAAAGTACCAGCCCGGCCAATTCGTTCCAGCGCGCGCCGAATTTCAGGCGCAAAAATGACCGGAATTGCCAGCAAAAGCGCCGGAAGGGTGGTTTGCAGCAACCATGAGAAGGCTGGCAAATCAACCAGCGCGGTCAGCAAAGCCAGGCTAATCAGCAGGGACAGAATGCCGCGCAACAGCACCATGGCCTGCGTATCGCGCACCAGGTAAATGATGCTAAAGAAGACGAACGTGACCAGTAAAATGTCAACGACACTCAGCCAGTTGAGCCGCTGAAAGATAAAGAGAATGTCGCTGAGCAGTTCGGCCATTGTGGGAATTTATCGGGGGTGGATGATCAAGCGTTCAAAAGGCGTACTGGCCAAAGCCTCGTACGCCTGGCAACCCTGGCGCGTCACTGCTGCAATCCCGATTTTGCGGAGCGCCACAAGCCTGTTGATTGAGCAGCAGCCGTTCCTAAATCGGGCGCAAGACACGATCCTGGCGCAATTGTTTGAAGAACAGGCTGGTATTCGGCTGGGCCGATTCGATGGCGGCGTCTGTCCAGGCCTGGACGCCCAGGGTTTGCGGAGTGCGCATTTCGTAGCCCAACTGCTTCCAGGTGGCCTGGTGGGCGGCCAGCGCAGGCGGCAGGAAGAGCAGCGAGGCTTCGCATTGCAGGTCGAGCGAAGCGCGTTCCACTTCATCTACCAGGGTCTTCAGGGCCGGTTCAATCGCTACCGAAGGGTCAATAAAAAATTCTGTGGTGCGCGCTACCAGGTTTTCGACCTGCCAGCCTGCAACACCCACCGGTTTACCAGCAGATTGAAGCAACATAAAGGCTTTTTCGCCAAAAGCGGCCATGATGTCATCCTGGCTCATCTGTTTGGCGCCGTTGCTCAAGCGGGTAATCAATTCTGCAATGGCCGCCGAATCACGCGGGCGCCCGCGGGCCACTGAAAATTCGCTGTCGCTGGGCTTGACAACAACCTGAATGGTATCCGTCTGCGGGGTAAATTGCTTCCAGGCGGCAACAACCTGCTTCCAGGTTTCTTCGTAGGAACCGTGATTTTGGATGACTACATTGGCCGCGGCCACCTTTTGCTGTTGAGCGCTCTGAAAGTGAATGCGCTGGGCGGCTTCTTCGGCGCTCATGCCGCGCTTTTCAACCAGCCGTTTGATTTGCAATTCTTCAGGCACATTCACAACCCAAATGCTGTCACACACGTTTCGCAGGTCACTTTCGAGCAGTTTGATGGCCTCAATGACAATCACTTTCTGGCTGGCGCGTTTGACCATGATGTCAATCGCCTGCGAAACCAGGGGATGTACGATATCTTCCAGCGCGGCCATGGCGCTAGGGTCACTGAAAACCAGGCGGCCAAGTTTGGCGCGGTCAATTTCTCCAGAGGGGTCAAGAATCCACTTGCCAAAAGCATTTACAACCGCCTGATGCCCTGGCGCACCACGCGCAATGGCACGGTGCGAGAGGGAATCGGCATCAATGCCATAGGCGCCCAGGTGTTCAAGCATCTTTCGCACGACGCTTTTGCCTGTGGCGATGTTTCCGGTTAATCCGAGGATGTTTTTTTCAGGCCATTTTGCGCTCACGGGGGTCTCCTGAAAAGAAATAAAACTGCGGCCAGGTTGGTACGCAGTTTCATTTTAGTATGAGGCGGGCAGAATGTCAAACAATCGCGTATTTTCAGCCTTTTTTACTCTTCGTTTTCGTATTTTTCGCGGTTTTCGAGCATGTGCTTATACAAAGCCCGCAAATTACGGCGGTGCAAAGGCTCGGCCAGCCCGCCCAGATAAACCCGGCTCTTACCGCATTCTTCAATCGGCACTTCGTCAATATATTCGAGCGGATTTTTACGCTTCAGGGCTGTGCGCACGGCTTTGCGCAGGGCTGAAAGGTAGGCCAGGTTTTCCTTGACTGCGGCTTCAATTTCACCGCGCAAAATGATATCGCCATGCCCCTGAACGATATTTTCAAGGCCCATTTTGCCAATTTTCTTAATGGAAGAGGCCAGTTCGTCAATATCACCATCTACCAGGTAAGGCAGGGGCATGAAGGCATCGCCAGCAAACAGGATGCGGTCTTCTTCGACCAGCACCGAGATGCCGTCGTAACTGTGTCCCATGGCGGGGGCCAAAATCAGGTTCTTTTTGCCAACCCGCAGGTTAAGTTCTCCCTGGTCGAAAGTCAGGTGTGGCAGGACAATCTTGACCTGTTTGAGGGCGTTATTTTGTTTTTTGGCGGCATCCAGCGAGGCCTGGCCTTTTTCGGCCAGCAGGTCGCGGCAGCGCG
>CAZNCT010000007.1:52687-59373 GCA_964571615.1 uncultured Anaerolinea sp.
AAGAAACAGTTGCCCCAGGTGTGGTCGGCGTGATAGTGGGTATTGATGACATAACGCACTTGCAGGCTGAGTTCGTGTTCAACAAACTCACGCATGGCCAGGGTTTCTTCGGGGGTGGCCAGGGTATCAATCACCACCGCCCACTGCGGCCCGGCAATCACCCCGGCAGTGACCTGGGCATAGACTTCAGATTGGAACCAGAATACATTTTCAGAGACGCGTTCGCGGTGCATACAAACCCTCAAGCGGAGATTGGCTAAACATAGCATAAATGCGAATCAAAATCAAGATTGTCAGACAAGTTTGCCATGGCTTTCTTAAAGTTCAGGTTGGTGTCCTTGTGAAGGAAACAGGCCACCTGTCCTGACCAGATAGACCAGGGGAACAATCAAAAAAAAAACGCAGTCTGGCCTGCTTTTTTGTTGTAACCGATGTAGATTTGGGCTATAGTGTATGTAACTTGCATCAATTCAAGGAGGCGGTCATGAAACCACTGGTGATTCACAACATCCACACCCATGTTTTCACGATTCATCACGTCCCAGAGCGCTTCCTGCCGCTGCGATTAGTGACCCTGTTCAAAATTCCCTGGCTCAACCGCATTCTGCGTGTCATCTTACACTGGCTGCTGCCGTTCACAAACGATGACCGCTTCGACCGTATCATCGTCTTTGGGGATGCCGCAGAGCATGAGCGCCAGGAAGAAATTTTGCTCGACATGATGGGGTTTTATCCGGCTCAAACCCGTTTTGGGTTACTGGCAATGGATATGGACTACATGGAGGCTGGCCGCCCTGAGCGCGATTACCTCTCACAGTTAGACGAACTGACCCAACTCAAGCAGGTTTACGGCGAACAGATTATTCCCTTCATGGCCATAGACCCGCGCAGACCGGACTTGCTCGACCTGGCGCGCAAATATGTTGACCTGGGCGTTGGCGGATTCAAACTCTACCCGCCGTTGGGCTACTATCCCTTCGATGAACGACTGGATGAAATTTACGATTTCGCCTGCCAGCAAGGGCTGCCCATCATCACCCACTGCTCTCCCGGCGGAATTTACTGGCGGGGAAAAATACGCCCCGAAATGCGTGTTCACCCCAAAACCGGCGAAAATCTGACAGGCCGCAACAATGCCGAATTTGCGCGCCATTTCAGCCACCCATCCAATTACAGGTACGTGCTCCAAAAATTCCCCAACCTGAAAATTTGCCTGGGACATTTTGGCGGCGAGGAAGAATGGGATAAATACCTCTCCAACCACTGGCCGCACTCCGAAGTCCAGCGGCGGCGCATCGGCCAACGGCCCCAAAAAGACCTTTCGTGGCTCGATACAATCATCGCGTTGATGGAAGAATACCCCAGCCTGTACGCCGATATTTCGTACACCGCCCACAACCGCACCTTCCTGCCGCTCATCAAAGTGCTGGTCAATACGCCCAAACTGCGCAAAAAAATCTTATACGGCTCCGATTGCTACATGGTGCAATTAGACAAATCTGAAAAAGCCTTCAGTGTGCATGTGCGCGCCTTTCTGGGCGAAAAAGACTACCGCCAGATAGCCGAAACCAACCCGCGCGCGTTTCTGGCACGGAATACCCCAGCCTGAATTTGACAACTGTCATCCGAATAAGGCAGATTGTCACCCAAAACGATGACGCCTGTCACTTTAGCAAAACAGGCATTGTGTATAAAATGAGAACATCTTTTGGAGGTACGAATGGCTGAGAAAAAATGGGAAGTAACCAAAGTTCGCTACTGTGACCATGTCGGTCATGAAGTTGCATTTGAAACCGAAGTTGTGTATCCCAACGACTTCCTGCCCGACCCCCCGCGCGTGACCGCCCGGCGCTGCTCGAATGCCAAAGAGTGCAACCTGTTCGACAAGCCCACCTGCGCCTGGTGTGGCACCAACCCCAACCACGAACTGCTCTAATCGTCCATTGCGGGCAGGCCTCCTCCTCCTGCTCGTTGAAAAACTCTCTCCTCCCTCTGAGTTGGTTTGGCTGCGCCCGCTGAAAACAGCGGGCGTAAGCCGTTTAAGGGCCTGCAAACCAGGCGGTTAGACAAAAACTTGCTCGCCGCTATGAGTCGTATCGTAGCCGCGCAAAACACCTGCACTATGCCGAAAAGAACTGCTCTGAAGTGCATTCAAAAGCGGCGCAAAATCATCCCAAAACTCATCGGGCAGCACCAGGTCGTAGCGTTCCCAAAACAGCGGACGGAAACCCAACCCATGCTGGAAGGCGGCGGCTTCCAGCCCCAGGGCAACATCTGCTTTGCCCGATTGGATGGCGAGCGCGGCCTCGCTATGGGTATGGACGACGCGCCCATAGCCGCAGACCGTTTCGGATGCGATTCCCAGCCTGCGCAGTTCGCCATCTAGCCACAGCCGCGTGCCGGAGCCTGGATTCCGATTAACGAAGCGGAGACCAGGCTGAAGCAGGTCTTCCGCGCCGCGAAACCCGCGCGGGTTGCCGGGCGCGGTCATCCAGCCCTGGGCGCGCTGCGCCAGGGTGACGAGGCGGACGCGCCGGTCGGGAAACAGGCGGCTGACAAAGGGCGTATTGTACGCGCCGCTGGAATCGAGCAGGTGCGCGCCCGAAAGACTGCACAACCCCATTCGCAGGTTCACCAGGCCATCCAGACTGCCCGCAAAGTGGACGAGAATTTCGAGATGGGGCGAGAGTTGCTGGGCCAGCCGCTCAAGGGCCAGGTCGTGACTGCCCGAAAAGACCAGGGTCGGCTTTTCACTGCGCGGCAAGACCATTTCCTGAAGCAGGAAACCGCCCGCCCGTGCGCGATAAAACTTCTCCGTCTCCCCGGCAGTGACGCGCGCCTCGGCCACCTCCACCAGCCCGCCCGCTTCCAGCGCTTTGATATGGTGCTGTACCCAGGCCGGGTGCCGGCCCAGAGCGCGCCCCAACTGGCTGAGCGTGGCCGCTTCGGCCATCAGCAGGCGCAAAATCTCCATCCGGCGCGGGTCCGAGAGCAATTTCAGTTGTTCAAAAGAAGACAGTCTGACGATTTTTTTCATCAAACAAGTTCCCACGCGCTCAGAAAGGCTGACATTTAGAATTCGTAAAACCGCCGAATGCATGAAACTTGTACTGAGCCTGTCAGCCAGCCATCATTTTTGTCTTTCAGGCAAATCAAAATGAACCCTGAACCCAGGTAAGGAAAAACTTAAGGGGATTGTAGCGAATTTCAGCCGCAGGTCAAGGTGGTAAAATTCAAAAATAATCTTGTTCTAAACGCTTGCGTTATGGTTGTTTGAACCTGGGCCGATATGCAGATGATACAAGTGATTTACACCAGCGCAGCGACACGCGAATTTAGCCCGGAAGAACTGACAGACCTTTTACAGCAATCACGGCAGCACAATGCCCAGGCAGGCATTACAGGCATTTTACTGCACGCGCAAGGCAGTTTTTTTCAGGTGTTGGAAGGCGAAGTCGAAGCCATTGACCGGTTGGTCGCCAAAATTGCCCGCGACCCGCGCCATGCCAACCTGACCGTCATCATCCACGAGCCGATTTCGCGCCGTTCGTTTGGCGATTGGACGATGGGCTTTGCCAGACTGGCGGCCCAGGAAGTCAAGCAGATAACCGGGATGAACGATTTCTTTGAGAGCGCGGCTTGCTTTGCCAGCCTCGACTCCGGTCGGGCGAAAAAATTGCTCGAGGCCTTCAAAGAAGGACGCTGGCGTTCAAAGTTGACCGGCAGCGCGCGCGATACAGCCAGGCCAGCCGGGAGGCCAGCCAGGTCACGGCAAAAAGCCAGGCTTTCAAATCACGCCAGCATTTCGTTTGCGTTCCAGCCAATTGTTCATGCGCCTGAACAGCGCGTGATTGCCTACGAAGCCTTGTTGCGAGGCATTCACAACGAACCATCACAGCAGGTCTTCCAGCAGATTGCGGCAGACGACATGCAGCAGTTCGATGAAGAGTGCCGCCGCGTGGCAATTCAACTGGCGGCCCGCCTTGGACTGACCGTCAATTTGCACCTTAACTTTCTGCCCCTCAGCCTGGCAACGCTGGATACGTCGCTTTTTTCTACGCTGGAAACCGCCGCTCATTATGGAATTGGCCCCGAGCAAATCGTTTTAGAAATCGTTGAAAGCGAAATTATCCATGACATCAGTGATTTCTCCCGCGCGGTAAACGTTCATCGTGGCATGGGTGTACGAATTGCAATTGACGATTTTGGCGCCGGTTATGCTGGCCTGGCACTGCTGGCAGATTTCCAGCCCGAAATCATCAAACTGGATATGAAACTGGTACGCGATATTCACCGCAAAGGCCCGCGCCAGGCCATTGCGCGCGGCATTGCCCGCGCCTGTCGTGACCTGGGCATTGATATCATCGTCGAAGGGGTAGAAACCCAGGCCGAGTATGCCTGGTTTTTGGATGAAGGCATAGAACTGTTTCAGGGCTATCTATTTGCTGCTCCTGGGTTTGAGCAATTCCCGCCCGTTGTTTACCCAAAACAATCTCATGCGTGATGTAGAAAACTGCCCCGAATGCGGCGCCCGGCAATGTCAGGCATGTTTTGACGAATTTTTAGCGCGCGAGTTCAGCGACCCCGCCTATGGCGCCGTGCATCACCTGACGGTGGCGGCGTATATGCTTCAGCATTCGAGCCATCTAACAAAAGAAGGCTGGCTTTACGAGCGAGCGTTATTGCGCGAGTTTTTGATTGAGCGAAAATCCCCGGCGCTCATTCGCAAAGAAAAACGGGACGTGGTGGACAGCAGCAAACGCAAATTCAAGATTAAGTCGAAAACCGGCCTGCCGGTCATCTCCAAAACAAAATGGACGAAGACCATCTGCGATGTGCGCGCCGAAAATGCCGAAATCTATTGCGCGGATGTGACCGCATGGGCAAAATCCGTGCTAGATGATATGCCTGACTGTTAATGAATGATAGAATCAAAACAAGAGGTAAATTATGGAACGAATTATTGTTAATCCCAATATCCATTTTGGCAAATCGGTCATTAAAGGCACGCGTATTACCGTTCAGAATGTGCTTGAATTGATTAATGAAGGATTGACTTTTGAACAAATTATTCGTGACTATTACCCAGACTTAAAAAAGCAGGATATTCAAGCCTGTCTGCAATACGCCATTGCACTGGTTGCAGCTGAAGACATTCATATTTCTTCGGTGGCAGCATGAAGTTCTTGCTCAACCAGGATGTATACGCACTTACAGCACAGTTTCTGCGCGAAAATGGCCATGATGTCATCACGGCATCTGACTTAAATCTTTCACGCGCCAAAGATGCCGACCTGCTCAAAATCGCCGCTGAACAAAAACGCATTTTTGTTACCCGCGACCGAGATTACGGTAATCTTGTCTTTGTGCATGGCGCAGGAAATGGCGTAATTTACCTGAGAATGTTGCCATCCACACTGACAGATGTCCACAGAGAGCGAAAGAACGTTCTGAACAATTACGACGAAACGGAACTGGAAAGATTGTTTGTGGTGGTGGAGCAAAATCGTCACCGCATTCGACGAATAGAGTAAATAACCAGCCCGTTTTCAATTGAAAACGGGCTGAAATTATGTTTTATAGAACAAAAATCTGCGACATCTGCGGATAACCCTACAGGAGAAATTCATGACCCGCAAATACACCAACCGCCGCTACCTCGACGCCCTCGAAAAGAAAGTGCTTGTTTTCGATGGCGCGATGGGCACCAGCCTGCAAAAGCAAAATCTTACCGCTGAGCATTTCGGCGGCGAACAATATAACGGTTGCAACGATTACCTCGTCATCTCGTACCCCGAAGCCGTTGAAAAAGTCCACCGCTCCTTTCTCGAAGTCGGCGTGGATGTGCTGGAGACCGACACCTTCCGCTCTAACCGTCTGACGCTGGGCGAATATGGCCTGGCCGAGCGGACGATTGAAATCAACATCGCCGCCGCCAGCCTCGCCCGCCGCCTGGCCGATGAATTCGCCGCCAAAACCGGCCAGCCCCGCTTCGTGGCGGGTTCCATCGGCCCCAGCGGAAAACTCCCCTCCGCCGATGACCCCGACCTCTCGAACATCTCCTTCGATGAACTGGCCGATGTCTTCCGCGAGCAGGCCGTCGGGCTGATTCAGGGCGGCGTGGATGTGATTCTCATCGAAACCTCGCAGGATATTCTCGAAGTCAAAGCCGCCATCAATGGCATTGTCCGCGCTTTCGAGGAGACCGGCGTCTGGCTGCCGATTCAATGCCAGGTGACGCTCGACACCAGCGGGCGCATGTTGCTCGGCACCGACGCCGAAGCCGCCATCGCCATTCTCGAAGGCCTGCCGATTGATGTCATCGGCCTGAACTGCTCCACCGGCCCCGAACACATGCGCGAACCCATCCGCGTTTTGGGCGAGAACACCCGCCTGCCGGTTTCGTGCATCCCCAACGCCGGTTTGCCGCTCAATGTCGATGGTCAGGCCGTTTATCCGCTGGAGCCGGAACCCTTCGCAGACGCGCTGTACGAATTTATTACCAAAAACAACATTTCGGTGGTGGGTGGATGTTGCGGCACCACGCCCGAGCACCTGAAACTGCTTGTCGAAAAGGTATCCACGCTGGAGCATCCTGCCCGTCCCAATCCAGACGCCCCCAAACTTGCCTCCGGCATCAAGGCCATGTCCATGCAGCAAGACCCGGCACCCTTCCTGATTGGCGA
>CAZNCT010000008.1:0-214 GCA_964571615.1 uncultured Anaerolinea sp.
GCCCTCCATCCGGGGGGCGTGGATTGAAACAGAGTACGATGACGATGCCAATCCGACAACCGTCCTGTCGCCCTCCATCCGGGGGGCGTGGATTGAAACGGCCAGCGCATCGGCGGGCAGCGTGCGCGGCCACGGTCGCCCTCCATCCGGGGGGCGTGGATTGAAACAGGCGCGCGAAGTCAAAAATTTCGCCTACCCAAACGTCGCCCTCCAT
>CAZNCT010000008.1:224-1226 GCA_964571615.1 uncultured Anaerolinea sp.
GGAGAGACGCCGACCGCCGGCCGCCCCACTCTTCCCCCCCCCCGTCGCCCTCCATCCGGGGGGCGTGGATTGAAACCACTGGACTGCATACGGCGCGGCGTGGAAGGCCATGTCGCCCTCCATCCGGGGGGCGTGGATTGAAACCCGTGCTGGTTGTCACCTGCATATCGCAGGCGCAGTCGCCCTCCATCCGGGGGGCGTGGATTGAAACTGGGCTGGCAGGGCCTACCGCAACGGGTCAGGGCGTCGCCCTCCATCCGTGGGCCGTGGATTCAAACGCCTGGCTTTCGCCTTTCCGACCTGCGCATACAGTCGCCCTCCATCCGGGGGGCGTGGATTGAAACGTTCTGGGGGCGCGAGGTATGGGCGCTGATGCGCGGTCGCCCTCCATCCGGGGGGCGTGGATTGAAACCGGCGCTGGCGCTCTCGCAGAATCGCCCGCTGGCGTCGCCCTCCATCCGGGGGGCGTGGATTGAAACGAGTTTCCACGTTGTCCCGGTATGAGGCCATGACGTCGCCCTCCATCCGGGGGGCGTGGATTGAAACAACCCGTCCGTTTTTGTGTACCCACAGGGCGGGGACGTCGCCCTCCATCCGGGGGGCGTGGATTGAAACCCTTCGCCAGCATGATGGTCGGCGGGATGAAGTCGCCCTCCATCCGGGGGGCGTGGATTGAAACTGCCTGGCATGACCGTACTCGTTGGCACAACAGCGTCGCCCTCCATCCGGGGGGCGTGGATTGAAACTTGGTCGAGCGGACGGGTATCAATCTTGCTTCTGTCGCCCTCCATCCGGGGGGCGTGGATTGAAACTTAGCATCTGGAGGCACATCGTATCACGGGGTTGTCGCCCTCCATCCGGGGGGCGTGGATTGAAACAGGCGCGCGTATTGACCGCTGGCGCGCAGTTTGGGTCGCCCTCCATCCGGGGGGCGTGGATTGAAACGCATCCACTGCAGAATCGGTCGTCCTAAATCTAGCGTCGCCCTCCATCCGGGGGGCG
>CAZNCT010000008.1:1236-34501 GCA_964571615.1 uncultured Anaerolinea sp.
TTGAAACGTCGACGCGATGCCAGAACGCTGAAACGGCGCAGTCGCCCTCCATCCGGGGGGCGTGGATTGAAACTAATAGGAGGCAAAGAAATGACAGAGGCACGTGTCGCCCTCCATCCGGGGGGCGTGGATTGAAACGCGGCCAGCGTATGCGCCGCACCAGGGACAGGCGAGTCGCCCTCCATCCGGGGGGCGTGGATTGAAACTTTGATGAGCCTGCTCTTGTGCCGCCTTCGCTTGCGTCGCCCTCCATCCGGGGGGCGTGGATTGAAACGCGGGCCACAATCACATCATTGATGACAGCGGTGAGTCGCCCTCCATCCGGGGGGCGTGGATTGAAACTGTCCGCCGAGGTCGCTCTGCTATCCCCTGTGAGTCGCCCTCCATCCGGGGGGCGTGGATTGAAACGGCTGGTACTCGCGCTCGACCAGGTGGCCCGGAACGTCGCCCTCCATCCGGGGGGCGTGGATTGAAACGCCGGTTGTGAACCAGGTTGAACAAGAAATTCCGTCGCCCTCCATCCGGGGGGCGTGGATTGAAACTCGTCGGACGAACCCGGATGAACAGACAGAAGCGGTCGCCCTCCATCCGGGGGGCGTGGATTGAAACAAGTACCACTTGGTCGCATTGGCCATCAGGAAACGTCGCCCTCCATCCGGGGGGCGTGGATTGAAACTACAACTACTCTCTCCGTCTTACTATGTTTGGTCAGTCGCCCTCCATCCGGGGGGCGTGGATTGAAACTGAATCAAGTGAGTTAGACGGCACGCCCCGCCGCTGTTTTCCCCACACACGTGGGGATGAACTGCATTTGGACAATCGGATCGGCATTCCAAATCTTCCTTATAATTACAAGTAGACAGTGAAAGGAGAGCGAAATGACTTTATTGGAATAAATTCAGCACCAGGTCAGTCAATTGCCGCCGGAAAAACAGAGCGAAGTGCTTGATTTTGTTGCTTTCCTGCGTTCGCGAATTAAAAAGACAGTCCGCCCCGCTCACCGCTCGCTCAAAAAACATCCAGCCTTTGGGTTGTGGCGTAACCATGGCATTGATGCGGTTTCCTACCAACAAAAAATGCGCGCTGAGTGGGATAACCAGGTATGAAGGCTGTTTTTGATACGAATATTGTGATTGACGCGCTGAACGGGTCGGATGAAGCCGACCAGGAATACAGCCGATACGAACGTGTCTTCATCAGCCCCATCATGTGGATGGAAGTCATGGTAGGCGCCAGTAAGCAGGATGAAGCCAGTGTGCGCGATTTCCTCCCAACCCAGTTTGAAATACTTCCTGTTGATGAGCAGGTCGCCGAAGAAGCCGTTGGCTTGCGGCGCAGTCATCGTATCCGTTTACCAGACGCGATTATTGGGGCCACTGCGTGCGTCAACCAGGTTACGCTTGTTTCTCGCAATATCAAAGATTTCCACGCAGACTGGGATGGAATTTGTATTCCGTACATACTGAAACCCGGCCCATAGGGAAATCTGTCTCCCAGAAATCACCGCGCGGGGTTGCCCACAAATTTGTGGGCAACCCCGCGCCGCATTTCGGCCAGCGAAACCGGGTCTACTTCTTCCCCATCCGCCTTGGGCTTCGAACCAATCTCCACCAGCTGCACCTGCACCTGGTAGCGCTTCTCGCCGATGGTGATTTTGCCCATCGCGTAATACCCTTTGGAACCCGTTTTGAACTCCTTCGGGTCGGTGGTCATCAGGCCAACTATCTGGCCGTCTTGCTTGAACTCAACAGTAATCTGGTTTGCTCTCCTTTCTGGGTTGATTGTATCCACGAATGCCTAAAATGGAACATAACTGCCGGTGACGCTGACGCGATTGTGGCCGAGGGCCTCGGACAAGGCCTGGCGCGCGGCACTCTCGGAGTGCCCGGCAGCCATCAGTTTGTGGAGCGTCTCCTCGGCAAAGTTGGCCCGCAGGCGGTGGATGCCGCTGACATCAATCCCCAGCACCCGGGTTGCCTTGCGGACTTCCTGCCAGAACCGGCGCTTCCACTCACGGGTCGGGGTGAAAATGTACATTTCGGACGTCTTCAACTTCGCGGCCAGGTCCGGGTCAATCCGCACCGTGCGCGGACGCCCGCCCTTACCTTTGATATTCAGCACCCCGGCCTGGTGATCCACCTGGTCGCCGCGCAGCCCGGCAATCTCCGAAAGCCGCAGGCCAGCCCGCAGGGCAACCTCCGCCGCCAGCGCAAACGGGGAACCCTGGGCAGAGAGCCAGCGGACAATCAGGATGGCATCCCCCGGCTGGTAGCCGAAGCGCGGCTTATGCGGTACACCATGAACGTTGTAGCCTTTAATGTGCGCGCGCAGTTCGGGCGTAATCGGCAGGTTGTCCGGGTCACCCTGGATGTAGCCGACTTCCAGACAGCCCAGGTACAATTTGTTGATGGCTGACATCAGGGTGGCGTTGGTTTTTGGCGCTTTGTCGCTTTCAAAAGTATCCATCGTCAGCCGAATGATGTCAGGATGAAACAAATCGCGTAACAACCTGTGGCCGGTCAGGCTGCGGGCCTGCTCGAAGAAACGGACGCAGGCCTGGTAGTAGCCGTTGCGGGTGCGAATGCCGGTAATCCTCGCCCGCTGGCCGGTTGGGTTACCGCCTGGGCGCAAGAATTTGCTCACCGATGGCACCCCGGTTTTGGCTTTGAATTCGTTGATCTCTTGCTTGTCCATAAAAATGCTATCCAGGGCCTGCTGAACCTGATACCTGATGGACGCTCGCCGGGATTTGGTTTTTTTCGACATGGCACACCTCGCTCCTGGGCCTGAAGCCCTATCCGCAACTGTTTGTATTTAAGTCTTGAAAAGTGTTGAGCCGGTCGTCCCCGAATGAGGACGGAAAAAAAGGGAAATTTTTCGCCCGCGATGGCCCCCTCAGGCCAGCCCGAATCGCAAGCGCAGGTTGCAGCCAGCCAGGGCCTGGCATCTCGGCTGCGGGGAGCGAAAGGCATCGTTTCGCTCGTGTGCTTGTTTCCTCGGATAGTGGTGGATCGACGTGTTTACAGCAACGTATGGTAATCGGCCAATCATTGGCCACTTTATAGGCGGCATTCTAACTCAAAAACGAAATGAAAATGAGAATCGCGGAAACAGTGGACAGCGCGCACTGGATGGAACGAATTCGTCCTAACCGGCCGTCTTTGGATTACTCAGGCGGGCATACCTGCCTTGCAGGACGAGTTGGAAATCCCCGAGGTTGCCATCGCGCTGTTTTGCCAGCGAGAGATTGACCGCAATTTTTTCAGGCCGGACGGCGCAGGTGTCGCTGTAATCCTGGTCTGTCCACAGGAAGATGACGTTGTCGGCATCCTGTTCGAGACTGCCGCTATCGCGCAGGTCAGCCAAAATCGGGCGGCGAGAACTGCGGCTCTCCACCGCCCGCGACAACTGCGAGGCCGCCACCAGCGGGCAATTCAACTCACCCGAGAGTTGTTTCAGGCTGCGCGTGATGTAAGACAGTTCCATGACCCGGTTCTGCTTGTCGAGAAACCCGTCCGCGCTCATCAGTTGGAGGTAATCAATAATCACAAAATCGAGCGGACGCTCCACCGCCAGGCGCAGGCAGGTGGCACGCAGTTTTTCCGGGGTCAGCACGGGCGTATAGTGCATCGCCAAATCCCAGCGGTCGAGGGTCTCAATCGCCTGGACATAAGGCGGCCAATCCTCGTCGAGCAATGTCTTGCGCTTGACGCGGTGGAGCGGGATGCCTGCCACGTTGGCGATGATGCGGTTGGTGTTCTGGCGGTTGCTCATCTCAAGCGAGAACAGCGCCCCGCGCAGACCGGCCCGGCACCAGGTTGCGGCCAGGTTGGTCATAAAAACCGATTTACCAGTGCCAGGCCTGCCCGCCGGGATGTGCAAGCCGGTCGTCAGGCCGCCATCGAGCAGTTGGTCGAGGGCCGTCCAGCCGGTCGCCAGGATGCGCTCATCGCTCGGCCCGTCCTGCTCAAAGTGCTGGCGGACAGCCTGCGACAGGCTGATAGCATTGGTGTCTGCGCCCAGGTCGTGACCAGCCTGCCCGAGCAGTTTCAAAGATTCAGCGAAAACCGCCCCAATCTCGCGCGATTCATCGTAGCAATACTCGGCCACCCGGCTGGCGGCCCGCAGCATTTTACGCCGGATGGAAGCAGACTGCACCATGCGGGCATATGAATCGGCATGCAGACTGGTGCCAGCCGCATTGAGCAGCCCCACCAGGTAAGCCGGGCCGCCCACCTCTTCGAGATGACCGGCCTGCTTGAGCGACTCAGCGGTGGTGACCAGGTCAATCGCGATACCCTGGCGGGCCAGGCGTTCAAAGGCTTCCCAGATAAACCGGCAGCGGTGGATGTAGAAGTCCTCGGCCCGCAGGCTGCCGATCAATTCGGGAAAGACCTCCGGGTTGAGCAGGATGGCGCCGAGCGCGGCTTCTTCGGCCTCGCGGCTGTGTGGAGGCGAGACGAGAGTTGTTGTCATGGCAGGTTTTTCCCTTGCTGCTGGAGTTCACGCAGGCGCTGGCGGGCTTCTGCGGCCTTGCGCCGGATTTCGGCAGATTCTTCGGGGCTGCGCTCCGGCTCTGTTTCTTCATCGGGCGGGTTCCCGGCCCGCAGGACGGCTGAACGTTCCAACTCCCCCACCACGGCCCGCATACTGGTTTCCAGCGCACCCGGATGGCCGACCTGGAATTTCAACCGCCGCCATTCGGCATGGACTTTTTCAAACGCCACTCGGCCATATGGGCCCGAGATTTCGGCCAGGTTCGCCAGTCCGATTTTCCAGCGCTCATATTCACGTCCCCTGCGCGCCGCTGGAATCGGGACGCGGAACAATTCCCAGAACCAGGTTAGTGGCTGGCGCAGTTCCACCGGGAAGTTTTTGAGTTTGTTTTCGATTTCAGAATCGCGCGCTTGTGTAATCTCTGGAGTAGTCTCTGATTCTCTATTAAAGTTTGCGGGATTTCCGCCTTCTTGTTCGCGGTTTTTCCCCAATCCAGTTTGTGGAATTTCCGCAATCAAGTCTGCGGCAATCGCTTCAAAGTTCACCCGATAATACAACTGGGCCGGGACCCCGCGCCGCTGGATGTTTAGATACTTCGCCAACTTTTTACGCGCACCTTCCTGTTCGTAGCGGCTCAGGCCGGTTTCTTCCTGCCACTCGTCCAGGGTTTTGTAAAACCAGCCATCTTTGCTTTCGGCAACCCGCCTGCTCCAATAGACGGCCTGCGAGAGCATCAAAGCCGCCGTGACTGAGCCAGTTAGGGTCACAAAGGCGCGATGGAAGGCGATTGGGCGGTCTAAAAATTGTCTGATGTCCATTCGTCCTGCTCCTTTCTTAAGAAAGTGAAAAACCGTCTAGGAAGCCCGCTGTGGGCCAATGTTTGCGGGCCATATCGCGGGTCATCCGGGCCAAATGGCGCGCCCCTGCGGTCTTCCTGCGGGTTCAAGGTGAGCGGCAGGGTGAGCGGCGTGGTAAGCGGCAGGTGAGCGGCAGGTTTGCGGCAGCCGCAAACCTTTTTTTGCGCCCCCCAAAAATGTGCCGGTTTTGGCGGAAATACCTGCGCTGCTCATCCGGCCCGCCTTGCGGCCAGCCCGGGGATGACCATTTTGGGGGCCGTGTAAAGCACCAGTCCGCCGGAGTTGTAGGATTCCAGCGCGAATAAAAACAGGGCGTTCAGCACCTGCCCGAGTGTCAGTTGGATGACCCGCGGGCCGGCCCGCTCCTGTTCGAGAACCGGGATGGCGCGGATGGCTGCTACCAGTTCGGCGGGCAGGCGGTAACTGGTTCGGACCAGCCCGGGGCTCTCCCGCAAGCGGGGCCTGCTGGAGCCGGTTGGCATTTCCAGCAAGCCATCCCGGTAACCCATCAGCGCGTACCGCAGCAGTTCACGCGCCACTGCGTCCACCCCGCCCGCCATCCCAAAATGCGCGCGGTAATGGGCCGCCAGGTCACGAATGGCCTGGCGGATACTGGGCTGGATGCCGACAAAAGTGACCGGCGGATGTCTCTGCTCCCAGGCCCGGCTACGCCTGTTGGCCGGTTTGCGCCCCGGACGTTTCGGGGGTGGGGTGGGGGGCCAATTACTGGTTTTCATCATCGGTTTCCTTTTTGCGCAGCCGCAGGTTGCCGTCTTCGTCAGCCTCGAACAGTGCGCCGGAAATCATCGCCACCGCGGCGGTCTTGCCGTCCAGTTCGGTGTTTGTGACGTGCACCGGCGCATCTTGGTCAAGATTGCCCAGCGCCTGGAGCAGCAGCTGGTGAGCCTCCGCCTCGCTCAACGGGCGGCCATCGCCGTCCGGCTGGCGGGCCTGGATGCTGCCATCAGCTTTGATGCGCCGGACTTTCTTCAGGTCAATCCCTGGCAGTTTGGACGCGAACCGGCGCACCCCGCCGGGCTGCTGGCCGTTGCTGCCAAAAGCGACAGGCGGGATGTTGAGGGCCGAGGCGGCTTCGGGGCCTTTGGCGGGTGCAAAGGTCTTGCGGGGCGCGTGGTAGGGGCGGCCCTCGATTTCGGCGATGGCCCGGCGCAGATTTTCGTAGCCATACTCAGATGCGATGCGCCGTTCCAGTTCCAGGCGGTTGCGGGCGCTTTTCAAGATGCTCTCGGCTACCCCGGCAGAGGCTTCGGCCAACTGCTGGCGAGCAATCGCCTGGGCCACCAGGCGGTGCGAGCGGATGTCCGGGTGGCTGTAAAAGTAGACCAGGAAGAAAACCGCGTGCAGCGACAGGCTGACCGCCAGGGCGGCCAGGAACGGCTCAGCGTTGGGCGGCTGACCGTTGACGGTCATGAAGTCGGCCACGCCAATCAGGACGCCCAGGCCCAGGGACAGGACAATCCCAATCCAGGCTACGGCGCGCATGATTCCATTCGCCTTGCTGTGCTGCACCAGGATTTCCCAGAGCAGGAAGGGCAGGAAGGTGGAGAGAACGGCAAACCAGGCTTTCCAGGTCTCGCCGGTGCTGGCGTAGGCGAAGTCATAGACCCGGTATTCGCCTGCCATCAGGAGCAGGTTCCCGGCAACGATGGCGATGGCGGGAGATTTATCCTTGATCCAGTCAAAGATGCTCACCTGGTTCGTGGCCGTCTCAAAGAGCGGCTCATGTTCGACTTCAACAGCCGATTCGGGCTGGGGGGCGAAGGGGGTGGCAATTGGGGTGTTGTAACGGGCGGTCGAGTTCATCGGTTTCTCCTAGGGGATATGGGGGTAGAAATACAGCCAGCGCGACTGATGGCGATAGGCAAACTGGCCCTGGGCGGGCGGGGTGGTCAGGGTGGTTGGGGCGGTAAGGTCGAACAGGGTCGAAAAGTTGTGGACATCGCCGATCAGGATTTTTGAAAACAGTGAGCGGCAGCGGCGGGCGTAGCTGGCCGTGGCGGCGGCCACCAGGTGCAGCCGCGCTGAGCGGGTCAGGATGGCCAGCGAGGACGGGTCGATTTCCCACCCCTCGCCCAGTCCCTCAAACAGTAAGACCAGGCGGTGGCGCGCGCCGGATTGCAAATGTTCCCGCACAACTTCGCCAATCCCGGCGGGTGGGATGATCCGCGCGCGGCTGTTGGCCCAGCGCCTTGGTTGTCTGGTTGCCAGGACAACCGGGCAGGCGTCTGTGACATTGACGGTTTGCAGGATGGCGGCGAGCAGGTTGTCGAGGCGGGCCGGGTCATCGCTGGCGGCCAGCAGGTTGGGCCCCCTGGCAATCCGGGCAAAGACTGGCAGGCCATCTGCCGCCAGGCCGAGCAGGTAGTCGTCTTCGGGCAGTGCGGGCGCTTCCAGCCCGGCCAGCCTAACCATCCGCCCGGACTTTTCAACAGGTTTTGTTGCGGGTGTGGGAAGAAGATTCATAATGATTGACCTCTTGGTCTGAGACAGGTTCGCTGATAGAATAACGAAAGCGGCACTCGTCCGTCTGCAGAGACGTCCGGGTGTTCTGCGGTTGACGAGCGTCCGGGCTGCCAGGCTTTGAGGACGCTCGCCTTACTTAAAAAAGTGGCAAGAAAGAAGAATTGTTCACATAGGTTATCTCCTTGATTTATTGGTTTTACTGCTGCCGATATATTATTATCGGTCAATGTGATTATAGCATCAATCGCAAAATATTCAACAGGTTTGGTATTATTTAAAAGAGTTTATCTCGATGGAGTAGCAGTGAATAGTAAATTTTCGGAATGGCTCAACAACCGTTTTTTGGATTGGGAGAAACAGCAGGGTAAGCGTCAAACTGTTTCAGCCTTTGCGCGTTATTTGGGAGTTCCGCAATCATCCCTATCCAGTTGGATGGCGGGTGCGTATGTGCCGTCTGGGGAAAATTTATTGCTTTTGGCTACGAAACTTGGCGTAGAAATTTATGACATCTTGGGAATTGCACGCCCCCCTATGGCTGATCCTGATGTTCTGTATATTTCGTCGATTTGGGAAAATCTATCAAACAACGACCGCTCTGATGTGTTAGAACTTATTCGCCGCAAATTGGGCGATGGGTAAGTAGTTTTGTTGTGTTGTCAATTTATTTTTTTTGCCACCACAGATTGAAAGGCTCGTTGGAACCAGTGACTTCCGGGTCCCCCAAGAATCACTGGCTTTAGGGTCAAAGGTTGCGAAAACAAGGTTAAGCCTCATAACCCGGAGGTCGCAGGTTCGAGTCCTGTCCCCGCAACTGATAAAAAAAACGCACTTGAAACAGTGCGTTTTTTTATTTTACGATGCAGAACGGGGGATACTTATCGAACATCAAGCCGAAATTTTAACGTCTCTTGGTATTTCGACAGTCTCAACATGGTGGGTTGGGGACGTTGATCTGCGAGTTCGCCCGTCACTAAAAATGTAGTGGCCCGGCAGGCCGGAGAGCAGGGTTTTCGTTTCTTAAAACTCATCATTTTAACCAGCCTACCGGCCTGGCATTCTCCGCCACTTTGACGCCAGGTTTGCTTCCAAATCCACCACATACACTTCACTGTTCCCAGCGGATATCAACTTAACCGCCAGGTAACGGCCATCCAAAGACCAGATTGGCTTTTGGGTTATTCCAGGGCTGGACAGGCATAAGTCTTTGGATTTTCCTGTTTCAAGATTCAGGATTTGCAGGTTGTATACTTCATGCTCACCTTTTGGAACAGCAGCCCAATAACTCAGGAATTGATTATCAGGGGATATCGAGTACCACAATGTGGCTACATTTTTTGGACGCTTCCATAAAATTTCCATTATCCCAAGTCGCAATCAAGGTTGCGCAAATCGCCAACAACATCCGCTCTCGAAGCATGGTTTGGATCGTGGCTTGACTGCTTTCTTGCTGCACAGTATCATTTGTTTTGGGAGTCATGGTCTTTTCCTTGTTTTGGTGTCGTGACCTACAAGGTTACCAGGACTCCTTTCAATTTACACAATTTTCGTTATACCGCTCTCTCCTGCAGGTGTCTGAATGCTCCACAAAGGGGGTTAAAATAAGCATGAGTAGATTTTCAACTTGCATCGTTTCTATGCACGACTTATGCTCTATTTTTGACCATGCAGCCCATTCCTTTTCCTATCACAGACCAAAACGGCAGGCCTATTCCTGAAATTGGCAGTCCAGCCTGCCGTTTTTACTCTGCGTCTGGAACATTGCTGGCATCCGGTTACAACCGGGTTGTCATTGGGGGACGCGGCGCATATCTGGAATATGCGCCTGAAAACATGTGTCTGGAAAATCTTCATATTCTGGTTGGTCAAGAATGGCGATTGCAACACGAGAAAGCGTATTACATCGAACACCGTTCCAGCGATGATGCAAATGTCAAGGTCTATCAACAACTGCGCAGGGTCGATTACGCCGATTACCAAATTGGTATGTTCTATATTGCCCCAGCCGATGTGGTGTATATTCCCGATTATTCTTGAGTGTCCGCATCGTCATAAGCCTGTTTTTTGTCCACCAGAAAGCCTCCAATGGAACCTACCCCACCCACCAAATCATCTCCCTCAGCGCAGGAACCCCCATCCGAGAGCGTCCTCGAGGCGCTGAAAAGGGGCGGGCTTCGCACCGCTCCCGCTCAGGGAGGGGCATTCTTTGCCAGATATTGGACAATTGCCCGCTTCCGTGATGTCGAAATCCGCCTGCATATTTCGATGCTGCTGTTGCTGCCCCTCGTTTATCTTCTCTTTCGCCCCGATAACTTTTCTGGCTGGCTGCTGGCTTTGTTTGTGACGATAGGTCTGTTTGCCTGCGTCTTGCTGCATGAAATGGGTCACGCGTTGATGGCCCAAAGACTGGGTATTCGAGTCAAACAAATCACACTCTGGCCGCTGGGCGGGTTTACCCAACTGACGCGCTCAGCCTCGAAACCCCTGCATGATTTTTTGATTTTTGGGGCTGGCCCGCTGGTGAGCCTGGTGCTGGCGCTTTTATTTGGCATTTTGTGGCTAAGTCTTGACCAGACGCTCTCAGCCTGGTTTATTGGGGCCCAGTTCTGGAGTTTTCTCCTGCCGATGACGCTGCTAAACCTGGCTGTCATGAATGCGATTCTGGTGGTCTTCAACCTGCTGCCCATTTACCCCCTCGATGGCGGCGGCATGTTGCACGCCCTGGCCGAGATGGTCTTTGGGAAATCCGCCGCCAGTCTGCTCAGTATTCTGGTTGCCATCCCGTTTTTGCTCGGACTGGTTGCTTTCAGCCTGTGGACAGGCGATTACCTCCTGTTTGCAATCACGCTTTCGCTGGCCTTTGGGGTCGGAATGCTGGAACCTGGCCTCAGGCACAGGCTCCTGCTGGTATTAAATTACCTCTTCAAGCGCAGTGGTTTTCACCATCTTAACGAAGATTACGACGAAGCGATTCGGCATCACAGCCTGGCGATTGAAAAGAACCCAAACGATATTGCCAGCCTGTTGGGGCGCGCCATTGCGTATATCAATACCAATGAAATACAACTTGCCGAGCGTGACCTTGAAGCCGTTCTTGCTTTGGCGCCCCAGCACGCGATTGCTCTCGAATTGCGCGGGGAACTGTATTCACTGAATAAGCAATATGATCTGGCCCTGGAGATTTTTAACCGCGTGCGCGCGCTCAAGCCAGAGTGGATGGCCCCCTATTTTGACACGGGCGGCATTTATTTAGACCAAAAAGAATATGAAAAGGCGCTCAAGGAATTTGACCAGGCTCTCGACCTGGAAAAGCAACAGCCGCTTTTGTACCTGGGCCGTTCTATCGCCCATTTTTACCTGGGGAACCTGCCTGCCGCCCGACGTGACCAGGCGGAGGCGCTTCGTCTTTCACCCAGGCATGCTTTGATGATGATTGATGTCAACTTGAATTTGTATCAGGACACTCTCGAATGGGCGCTGGATTACTACGCCTGGGTTCTGGGCAAAAATCCCAAACAATGGCTGGCCTACCTGGGCAGGGCCGATGCCTATCGGGTCAATGGCCGGCTCGAAGATAGCCTGGCTGACTATGATCGCGCGCTTGAAATCGCGCCGCGCGAGGCGATTTCATATCTGCGGCGTGGACAGGCTTATCAGTCTCTTGGCAACCCTGCCAGGGCGCGTGACGACTTTCAGCGCGCTTTGGAACTCTCGCCAAAAGCGCACCTGCGCCGTCAGGCTGAGCGCTTGTTGGCCCAAATTTCATCCCCACCCGGTGCCGCGGCAAGGTCTTGAGCGCCTGTCTGGTCAAAAATATTTGCGCGGGGTTGTCCAAAAATCTTTGGGCAACCCCGCGCTATTTTGACCTGTGAGCCTTTGCCTTAAACCAGCCCTACGGAGGCAAGGACGCTTTCCAGGGCGTTTTCACCCGATGGAAGACTTTCCAGTGACTGCAGAGTCCACTCTTCGCGGTGTGTTAGAGAATCGCCCGGTTCAACCTGGCTGATGGGGCTGAGTGTTTCCAATTCAAGAAAACGGTCATTGCAATAACATTCGCTCGAACTGCCAAAGTCGTAGTAATCGGCTTTGGGATTGTAGGCCGCTCGCTTGACGAACAAGATGCCCCGGTTCCAGTAAGCCAGCCAGCCGCGCGGGTTAGGAAAGCCGACCTTAAAAGGCGTCTCCATCTGCGCCCGAATCAGAATGTGCCTGCGTCCCCAGGTGACATTTGAGTTTGACATATCGGTATAAGGCCAGAGCGCCAGGCTGCGGTTGGGCAATAGGCCGGTTTCTGCGTCTGCCTGCGGTAGGATGGCCAGGCCGCCGGCTTTGAACTGGGTAATGGCCCAGGCCGCGCACGTCACCGGCCACAATCCCTGGTTCGTTAGCGTATGAGTAACAGTGATTTGGGGCGTATTCGGGTTTAACTCCACCCGAATGGTTTTCTGAATGCCTGTCTCGCTCTCAAGCGGTTGCTGTACCAGCAGGCCATGCTCAAGCGGCTCTATTTCGACTGGAGACTCATCCACAACGTAAGTGCGCGGCATGTGTTCGGGTGCATGCCACAAGCGATGCCCGCCAACAAAGTGATACAGGCGGCCATCGGGTCTTTCTGCGACGGCGTCGGGGTGTTCTGCAAAGAAATTTTCGGCGCCTTTGAAGCGCAGCGAGAGAATCCGTGGCCCGGCAGAGCGTGTTACGAGCAGTTCAATCTGGCTGTTTGCAAGGCGGGCGCACTCGTAACCGCCATAATCTAAGACTTCAATTTTCATCGGGATGCTCCATCTATGATCAGCAAATGAATTATTTGGGTACGATTTTTCGCAATTGTAACCAATTTCTCAAATAGATTTGCATTTTTCAGCCCTAATTCTGGCGCCGGGAAAGCCGAAGCGCCGACTGGCTGAGATGTTTTTGATAGCAAGCTAAGCAAGGAAAGGCTGTCCCACACGGGAACAGCCTTGTATCTTTTTTGTATCAACATGCAATCTAAAAATTTATGCTGGATTGATGTAACAGTTTATGAAATTCTTCCCTATCCATCACCCCACCGCCAAAGCGCAGGGCATTCGCCGCGCCTGCCGCAACGCCGTAGCGTAGGGCTGTTTCTGGTGAGCGCCCCTGCTCCAAGGCAAAAGCCAGACCGCCCAAAAAGGCGTCGCCGCTGCCCACGCTGCTGACGATTTCAATCGCAGGCGGACGCGCGCTCCACGCGCCCGATTCCGTGACCAGAACCGCGCCATCTCTGCCAAGCGTCACCACAACCGACGAAACGCCCCGCGCCAGCAATTGCCTGCCTGCGTCCAGCGCCTGCTCCACGTTCAAAATTTCCAACTCCAGCGCTTCGCCCAATTCGGCGGCATTGACCTTGATGTTCACGCCGCCCACATTCAGCGCCGCCTTCAGCGCCGCGCCGCTCGTATCCACCCAGACCGATTTTTTCTGTTCAACCAGCCCCCACAGCAGCAGGGCAAAATCGCCCAGGGCAAAGCCGGGTGGCAGGCTGCCGCTGAGGCAAAGCAATTGAGCAGGTTCCGCCTGCGCCCATACATCGCGCAAAAAGGTCTGGCATTCATCGGCGCTCACTTCCGCGCCGCGCTCGTTGATGACGGTGGCGTCCCGGCCCTGTTCCACCAGGATGACGCAGGTGCGGGTTTCATTTTTTACCCGCGTCCAGTGCGCGGGCAAGCCTTCGCGCTCCGCCAGTTCTGCCAGCAGGCTGCCAGTGTGCCCGCCAACCAGCCCCATGCAAAGCGGTGAGCCGCCCAAAGTGCGAATTGCCCGCGCCACATTCAGCCCTTTGCCGCCCGCCGCCGCCAGCGTTCTTGCGGCGCGATGAACTTCGCCCAAATGCAGCGCATCCACATGCAGGGTGCGGTCAATGGCAGGGTTGGGGGTGACGCACAGAATCATAGAAATTTCAACGCCTTATCCAGTGTGGGCTGCGCCGCCGTGCCGCCCGCCGCCCGCGTAGAAAGCGCCCCGCATACGCAAGCCAGCCGCAGCGATTTTTCCATCTCCCAGCCGTTGAGATAGCCGTAGAGAAAGCCCGCGTCAAACGAGTCACCCGCGCCAACCGTATCCACCACGGTGACGGGAATACTGCCCACGCGGATTTTCTGCCCCCGCGAGATTCCCAACGCCCCAGCCTTGCCCAACTTAATCGCCGCCGTTTCCACCTTCTCCCGCAGCCTGTCCGCCGCTTCTTCGGCAGTTGCCGCCGCTGTGAGCGACTTCGCTTCGGCTTCGTTGGGCAGGAAGATATTCGTCACGGCGAGCAGGTCATCGAAACCTGCCCACTTTTCAGATGGGTCATAATTTGTATCCAGCGAAGTGGTTAAGCCAAGCGCGTGAGCGCGATTGAACAATGCGGGCAAATCGGGCTGGAGTTTGGTCTGCAAAAAGTAACTTGCCACGTGCAGGTGACGCGCCTGCGCGAGCAAAGCATCCGGGATGTCGGCGGCTTGCAGTTCGGCAATCAGCCCCAGGTGGGTGAGCATGGCGCGGTCATCGCCGGTGTTGAGCGAGACGGTGATGCCCGTCTGCCCGCCAGGGACGGTGATGACATTGCTCACATCTACGCCGCGCTTGCGCATTTCATCCAACATGAAGCGCCCAAAGACATCATCGCCGCATTTGCCCATGAAGGCAACCTTCAGCCCCAGCCGCGCGGCGCCGCAGGCAGCAATGACCGAGGAGGAACCAACCGCAAGCGTGGCATCCTGCACAATTTTTTCCACCTGACCAAATTCGGGGGTGACGTTGCCGGTGAGGATAAGGTCGGGGTTGATTTCGCCAGCGATGAGGAGGTCGAAGGGTCTCATAGTTGGATAATCAAAAGTCAAAGGTTGAAGGTTAGTAGGTTTTATGCCAGTCGAAGGGGGCTTCGGCAGCGTAGAAGTCAGTGAAGGGCTTGGCGAGGGCGTTGCAGAGCGAGGTCAGGCGCGAGAGGCGCTCAAGGGCGGTATCGCGCAAAAAGGTCTGGCGCCCGGCGCGTTCCATTGTAACGGCTTCCTTCCACACGGCGCGCCCAACAGCAATGCCGCTGGCGCCCGCGTTGCAGGCAGTGATGACTTGCTGAAGGAAGGTTTCGTAGTCCACCGCGGCGGAGAGCAAAATCCAGGGGGCGGGGCAGGCGGCGGAGATTTCTTCGCAGGCTTCGCGCCACAGGGCTGGGTCAGTTTCGCTCACGTCCAGCGGGAATTCGGCTTTGAGAATATCCGCGCCGAGCGGGACAAGCCGTTTGGCGCTTTCGACAACCACATAGCGCTTTTCGGCGGAGGTCAGTTTTCCGTCGGTGAGCGAGTAAGAGAGCGGTTCGAGCATCAGGGCAAGGTCATGCTTTTTGCATTCGTCCGCGATATTTTGGGTGAAGTCTTCGGTCTCTTGGGCGGTGGGAGAATCGGGATGGTAATAAACCAGCAGTTTGATGGCAGAAGCGCCCATGCGTTTGGCTTTTTCCACGCTCCAGCCGGGGATGAGTTGCGCTTTGCGGGCGGTGGCGTCGCCAGTGTAGCCGGTGGATTCAACGGCTACAACGAGACCAACTTCTTTAGGGATAACTCCCTGCGCGACCGCCTGGGCGGCAGAGACTTCCGGGTCGAGCAAAACAGCCGTCCCGTAGGGGGCGAGCGCGGCGGTCACATCCAGCTTGAAGCGGCTGAGTTCGGCGTCATCCACAAAAGCGGGGTTGGCTTTGCGCAGATTCTGGCGATGGTCGAGGGCAAGGGCAGTGAAGGTGCCACGCGGCGAGGCAATTTGTTGCAATCCGCGCAGTTTTCCAATGGTGAGGGTCATGGGTCAGGTTCCAGGTTACAGGTCGAGTTTGATGACGGCGGTCAGGTTGTGGGGGCTGTCGGGGTTCAGCCCTTTGGCGAGGGCGCGGTAGTACGCCATCAGTTGCAAAATGGGCAGGTAGAGGACGGCGCGGGCGGGTTCGGGGATGCCGCTTTCAAAGTTCACCTGCGCCCCACGCTCCGCCAGCGCGAATACCCGCCCGCCCTTGGCCTGCATCTCGTTCAGAACGGCTTGCTCGTGGCTGAAATTTTTCTCCGAAAGCAAGCCCACCAGCAGGGTATTCGGCGTGACCATGCTCATCGGGCCGTGCCGAAATTCGAGGAAGTGGAATGGCTCGCTGTGGGTGAGGGTCATCTCTTTCATTTTGAGATTGACTTCGCACGCCAGCCCGTAGCGGCTGCCGCTGCCGAGGAAGTAGATGCGGTCGAGGCGCAGGTCTTCGCCAAGAGCCTGGGCTTGCGCTTCATACTGGAGCATGAGCCTGTTCCCGGCTTCGGGGAGGTTTTCCAACGCTGTGAGCAGGTCGGCGCGTCCGGCGGCGCGGGCGCAAAAGGCGGCGGCGGCAACGTACATGGAGGCGAAGGAGCGTGTTTGGGCAACCGATTCTTCCTGCCCCTTTGGTATAGCGATATTAATATCGCTGTACGTTGAAAGGACTTCATTGTAATTGCTGATGACTATCACATCGCCGCGTTTTTCTGCTTTGAATTTTTCAACCGCCTTCACTGTTTCGGTAGTCGTGCCAGAACGGCTGACGGCGACCAACAGGGTTCGCAAACTGGAAGTTTGCGGTACAACGGTCTGCGGGTTGAGCAGCAATTCCCCGCCAGGGACAGCGCGGGCGGAGCGCCCGGTCAGTTCCTGATAGAGCGCGGCAGCGGCGAGGGAGAGATAGTAGGTTGAACCGCAGCCGGTGAAGATGACCTGTTCGTAATCGGCGGGGTTGGGCAAAGCGGCGGCGCGAGTCTGCTCAATGGCTTGCGCCCAGGCTTCGGGTTGGGATTTGATTTCGGTGTAGGTGTGATTCATGTTTTAAGTTCCAGCAGGTGGTGATTGGTAAATGGTAATTGGTAAATGGTAATTGGTAATTGGTAAATGGTAAATAGTAAATGGTAAATAGTAAATGGTAATTACCATTTACCATTGATATACCTTCTCCGCGTTTTTCCAATACACTTTTTCCAGCACATCCTCCGGCAGGTACAAGCCGTAGATGCGCCACCTGCCCTGCCCGGGGATGGCTTCGGGGTCGGCGTCGTAGGCGAAGTATTCGTCGTCGCTTTCGAGGAAGCGGTAGTGGGCGCGGTAGGTTTCGGCGTTGGCGGGGTGGTCGGTGCCGAACAGGATGCGGTCTTGATTCTCGATGAAGAAGCGGCGGGCGGTGTAGGGTTGTCTGCCCAGTTCGGGGATGCGGGCGGAAATATCTACATAAAAATTGGGGGCGCGCTGGAGCAGGTTCGACACCCAGCCCAGGTTTTCGGCGTAACAGCCCACGTGCGCGCCGATGAAGGTCGTCTGCGGGTGACGCAGGACGAGGCGGGCGAAGGCTTCGATGAGTTCGTGGAAGGGCGGGTAGGGCGGGCTGGGGAAGTGCGCTTCGGGGTGGGCGCTCAGTTCGTCCCAGCGTTCGTTGCGTTCATCCAGCGGGGTGAAAAACGCCACCGGGTCGGCGATGTGAATCAGGACGGGCAAACCCAGCGCGGCGGCGGTCTGCCAGAGCGGGTCGAGGCGCGGGTCGTCTATTTTGACCAGTTCCCCTTTTTCATCGCGGACTTTTAGCCCGAAGGGTTTCCAAATCTTCAGCCCTTGCGCGCCCCAGGATTTCTGGACTTCGAGCCGCTTCGCCGCCCATTCAGGGAATTTTGCGCCGAGGGTTTGCCACTGCGCCCAATCCACGCCGCCGAAAATCTGGAAGCGCTCTGGGGCTTTGGCTTTGAACCGGTCGAGGTGTTTTTGCAGCAGGGCTTCGCCCCAGCCGCCGTCCAAATCGACAAATTTTTGCACGTTGGCTTCATCGAACACTGCCAGCAGTTCCGACAGCGGCTTTTCGTCCCATGCGCCGCCGTAGGGCGCGGCGAGGTGGTTGTGCGCGTCTATGACGGGAAAGCGCGGCGCTTCGATGCGCGTGGTCTTGGTGACGAGTTGGGGGATGGGGCGGTAGTTTTTTAGGAGCATGGTAATTGGTAATTGGTAATTGGTGATTGGTAATTCATCATTCTGCATTCAGCAGCCGCAGGTGTTTGACGAAGTGGGTTTGCAGGGCCTGGGCGTAGGAGTCGGCGTGTTTGACGAGGGCAGGCTTGAGGTCCGCGCCGAAGCGGGCGAGCACCGAGCCAAAGGTGACGTGGAGAATCTCGCGGGCGTGGAAGTCATCCAGCAGGGCGGGCAGGTCGGCGGCGGTCACTTTCTCCAACTCCGCCGAGACGTGGTAAGTGGCGCGGTCGGCGGCGTAGCGTTCACGCGCCAGCGCCCAAATGCGGTGGAAGAGGTCGGGTTCGCGCGCCGCCAGCACGCGCAGGGCTTCGAGGTAACTCGTCCCTGCCGTCTTGACGTGAAAGCGCCCCGCGAAATGCTTCGCCAGCAGGGGGTAAACGCTGAATTTATCCGAACCCGAATGCAGGCTGAGTTTGTACGTTCCAAAATGGGCGGTCACAGCGGCGTGTTTTTGCATTTCGGCGTCCAGCGCGGACAAGTCGCCGAGGTAATCCACGCCCTTCTCCCAGCGCCCGATGAAGCGCGGGGCAAGGCTGGTGAAGCGCACGCCCGCCCGCGTCAGTTCGCTGGCGATGAAGTAGTGTTCGAGCGGGGTGGTGGGCGAGTCGGTTTCGTCCACGGAGATTTCAAAGTCGAAGCCCTCACCCCAGCCCTCTCCCGCAGGGAGAGGGAGCAATTCGGAAAGACGGCGGAACATCTCCACGCTGTGACGGATTGCCCGCCCATACTTGACCACTGCCCGCAGGAGACTCTCCGCATCCATCCGCCCCCAAGCCTGTTCGCCGTTTTCAGAGAGGTACAACGCTGAGAGTTCGTCCCAATCCACGCCCCGCGCCTTTTCCTGCAAGACGGGCAGCGGGTCGCTGTCGGCGGCGTTGTCCACATGCGCGCCAGGGTCAACGGTGAAGAAGGTGTAGCCTGCGGCGACAAAGGGCGGCAGGTCGTCCACGCTTTTCAGGTGGTCGGCGTCCGCGCCCCAGGGCTTGTCCCATTTTGCGGCTTCCACGGCGCGTTTGGCATCATCCATCACCTGCTGAGGGGTGCGTCCCGTGCGGCTGTTCTCGCGGACGGATTGCTGGGCGAAGATGGGGGAGATTGGTAATTGGTGATTGGTAATTGGTAAGTGGGAAGTGGTAATTGCGACGCGCAGGGCGGCGATGTGACCAAGCGTGGCAAGACCGAGGCGGTCGCCGAAGCCGAAGGAGGGAGAGAGGCAGAGGGGGGAGGGGGCAGTCATCAGTGAACAGTGATTGGTTATTCGAGGATGAGGAGGGCGTATTGCTCGAAGGCGGGGAGGGTGGTTTTGAGGGTGACGCCGGTTTGGGTGAAAGGGATTTCGATTTCGCTTTCGGCGGGGTAGGTGAGCAGGCTGGCGCGGGTCACGCGTTTGCCAACGGGCAGGCGCAGGCGGATTCTGGCTTCGGGGACGGGGGCGTCCAGTTTGTAGTTGAGCAGGTGGAGGAGCAATGCGCCCTCACCCCTAGCCCCTCTCCCAAAGGGAGAGGGGGACACGCTGTCACTCTCAGCCCCATTCTCATCGTGAGAGGGGGATGCGCCCTCACCCCTAGCCCGTGCGAAGCCCCCCTGAAGCGAAGCAGAAGGGGCTCTCCCAAGGGGAGAGGGGAACATTTGCAGTAATTCCACTGCCACGCCTTCGGGGGCGTCCACTTCGGCGGCGAGGAGACCGCCGGCTGCCCAGCGGATGGCGTTGAGCAGGTCGGCGGCGTTGAGCGGGTTTTCCCATTGCTCGGTGCCGAAGCGGTAGGGTTCTTCGCCGATGACGCCCGTGTAATCGGCGGCGCGGCGGGTGAGGAGGTTCGGAATGTACGCCACGCGCCCGCTGCCAACCGGGTTTTGAACGTAGGAGGCGTTGTATCGGGCGGCGGTGGTCGGTTTTTGCCAGAAATCGCCCAGGTCGAGCAGGGCGTTTTTGCCGAACAGGTCGCGCAGGGCAAAGTCGGGGCGCAGGCGGCACCATTCGTCGTAGAGCGAGGTCAGTTCGGTGGCAACCAGCCCGCCCCCCGCGCGGACGAAGTCCGTTAGCAGGCGAATCTGCTCGTCATCGAGAATCTCCACATTCGGCAAGACCAGCACGCGGTAGCGGGATAAATCCTTCAGCCCGTCATCGTAGATGATGTCGAAGGCGATTTTGCCCTGGATGAGGGCTTGTTCGGTCAGAATCACGGAGCGGTGCGCGGAGGTGGAGTTATAGGCAAGCGTGCGCTGGGAACGCCAGACCGCGACATCGGCAGCGGATTGGAAAGCGGACAGAGAAACGGATGGGGAAGCGGATGGGGGAACGGATGGGGGAACGGATGGGGAAGCGGATGTATCGGATGAAACGGATGGAACGGATGGCGCGGGGGCAAAGCGGTGCTGATGTTTGGTGTACCATTGCGTGAAAGCGCGTTTGGTCTCGTAGAGCGGTTCTTCGGCGAGCAGGGGCGAACCCAACATGCCCAAATCGCCGCGATTGAAGGCGGCGGATTGCAAGAGTGAGAGGGTCAACTCTTTTTCCGTTTTGCCGCGCTGATAGGAAAAGACCTTCGCGCCCAGCGCGCGTCCGATTTTGAACTCGCGCAGGCGGGAAATCAGCACGCCGTCAGCGCGCCAGCCTGCCCAGTGGTCGTCTTCCGTCCAGAAGGCTTGCACGGCAGGGACGAGGCTGGGCAGCTCGAAGCCCCAGTAGAAGGCGTTGTTGTAGCCGATGGGGATGAGGCTGTTCACTTCGAAGACCGCTTCGGGGTTTTGGGCGTGGGTGTACGCGCTGAAGCGGCGGGCAAGCGCGGCGAGGGTTTCCACGCGCCAGTTGAGCCATTCCTGCGCGACGGGGTCTTTGACCGGTTCAGCCATCGAGAGGTTGTTATCGGGCAGGCGGTAGACGGGCGGGCGGATGTTTTCGAGGCGGAGATGACCAAAGCGCTCGATGGCGGAATCCGCTGTCGGGTAGCGCGCGGCGAGGTACGCCCGAAAGGAGGCAACGCAGCGGTCGCAGTGACACGCCCAGGCTTCGTTGCCCATCCAGAATCCGTCCATGTGAATCAAATCCACTTTCAGGTCGTGGAGGGCAATGCCGATGAGCGACTCGATGTGGGCGTGATGGTCGGGGTGGGTGGGGCAGGCGGAGCGGCGGTAACTCTGCCAGAGGATGGCGGAGGAGTCGCCGAAAGCGGTCTGCGAGAGCCATTCCCGCGATTGCGGGAAGGCTTCGGGGACGAGGTTGTCGTAACGGATGTAGGCGCCCACGCGGATGCCGTTTTCGTGCAGGCGGCGCACCCAATCGCGCAGCAGGGGCAGGTCGGCGGCGAGGACTTCGGGACCGAAACCCTTATCGAAGTGGGTGATGACGAAGTTGACACCCGCGTCTTGCATGGCGCGGATGGCTTCGTCGGAATGTTCGCGGGCGTAGCGCTGGGCTTCGTCGCTGCGCTGTCCGCCGCGGCGGATGCGAAAGGCGAGCGGTTCCCAGTGACCGGCGAAGATGAGGGGAGAGGTGAACCAGGAGGTAGTCATCAGTTATCAGTGAGCAGTGATTGGTGATTGGTAATTACCAGTTACCAATTACCACCAATTCCCATTGGCGCAGGGGTTGGGTGAGGAGGAAGCGGTCGCCGTGGATGGCGACGGGCAGGCGCGCGCCAGAGGGGAGCAGATGCCAGGCTTTGGTGGGCTGGGGCATGGCGACGGGGCGGTGGAGGGTGAAGGAGTCGAGTTCATCGGGGCAGGCGTTCCAGATGACGGCGCGCCATTCCCTCACCCCCCGCCCTCTCCCAGCGGGAGAGGGAGCGAGAAACTACGGAACCAGCCACGCGCCGCCTGATACGCTGCCCGTTTCTGCGTCGCGCGCCAGCCAGCGGACGAGGGCGCGCAGTTGTTCGGCGCGGTAGGCGTCCATCATCGGCGTTTCGCTGACGGAGGCGTCCCAGGGGACGACGGCAACCCGTCCGCCGAGGGAATTTTCAAAGGTGAACGCGCCGTGACCCACCGGATTCTGGCGCGGGTCGAGCAGGCGGCTGACGAGGTGAGCCGTGGGGTCAAGGTCGGCTTGCAGGAGGCGGCGGGTGTGGGGTTTGTTGTTGACGGAAATCTGCGGGTAACGCGACATTAATGTCGCGTTACATTCAATCGAATAGAGCAATTCGTTTTGCGTCACCATGCGGGCGGAGCGGATGCCGATTTCCGCGCCGAAGCCGCGCTCTGCCAGGATGTGGGCGGCAACGCCATCGAGCAGCAGCCCCCGCGAGAGCAGACGTCGAATCTGGTCATCGTCCAGCCCCCAAACGGATGCGCCCGAAACGGCATTGACCGCGTCCTGTTCGCGGGCGGAGAACGCCATCCCTGCCGCGCCCAGCCAGTATGCCCAGCCCCGCGCGTGAACCTGCAAATCGCGCCACGTTGCGCCTTCGGGCAGGTGGATGCGCCGCCCCAGGTCTTCGCTCCAGGGCAAGCCCACGCCCGCGCTTTGCAAAACGGATGGAAACGTCTGCTGGAGAAATTCTAAATTCGGGCGGATGCGCTTGAGGAAATCGGCGCGGGTGGGGTCATCGGCGAGGCGGTTGCCCATGAAGTCGAACAGGCTGACGTTCAGGTTGGTCGCGCCGAGGGTCAGCGCCACCGCCATTTGCGCGAAGGTCTGACGGTAGGATTTGTTCCAGCGTCCGTAGGGGAAATTTTCGATTTCGGGTCCCGATTCGATGTCGGCGGGCTGGATGGAGCGGTTCTGGTCGAGGTGGGCAATGCCAAAGATGAGGTGCGAACCGGGCGCATCGGAATATCCCCAAAAGTGGGGGCGGTGGACGGGGGCTTTCTCTCCGCCGAAGGTTTTCCACCAATCCGCCCAGCGGCGTCCTTCGGCGGCGTGCGCTTCCATCAGGCTGGACATCAACCCCATGCGCGCGCCGCCCGCTTCGAGGACGGTGCGGCACTTTTCGAGAAATTCCAGTTGGGTGTCCTGCCACATGTCGAACCAGATGGCGCGCCAGGGATGCGGTTCGCCAGGGGCGAGGCAGGCGCGGACGATGTCTTCGCGGCTGGCATTCGTCCCCGCGCGGCGGTTGAATTCGGCAACGTGCCGGGGGCAGAAACAGCCGCCCCAATCGAGCGGGGCGTGGTTGTGGTAGCGGATGTCGTCATCAATCCACACCACGCGGAAGCCTTCGCGGGCGTAGATCTTCAACGTTTCGAGATAATACGCCTGCCAGTCCGGGTCGAGCGGGCAGACGACGGCTTGCGCGGCGTGACCGTTGGGGTCCACCATCGTCTGCCAGTGTTGCCCGTCCTTCAGCCTGCGCCCCGAATCGCCGTGCAGGAGGGTGTGCCAGGGGTTCAGGCTGACGGCGATGCCGCTCTGCTGGAGCGCCTGGCGGAAGGGGCGGGAATGCTCAATCCAGGTTTGAATCTCTTCGATGGTTTCATGTCCGTTGTTCTGCTCTTCGCCAAAGTAAAAGAACATCACTTCATCCACCGGCGCGGACTGGATGAGTTCCAGCAACTGCGCGGTGAGGTCGGCGGGGTTTTGGCGGGGGCTGAACTGGAGGCGGAGGGTGAGCATGGGTGGCAAGTGGTGAGTGGTGAGTGGTGAGTGGTGAGTGGTGAGTGGTAAGTGGTAAGTGGTAATTGGAGATTGGTAATCACCAGTTACCAATCTCCAATTACTTATTTCTTGAACTGCGGCAGGAAGTCTTTGTGGGCTTCGAGGAGTTCGTCCAGAATGGCTTGGGCTTGACTGGACGAGGAGATGACGGGGTCGAGCAACAGGGCTTGCAGGGCGGCTTGTTTGTCGCCGTGAACGCCTGCTTCGACAACGCGGTCAATGATGTTGATTTGGGTGCGGCACATGGCGGCAATCGGTTCGGGGAGCGGGTCGAGGGTCACGCCGTGAACGCCTGTGGCGTCAATCACGGCGGGGACTTCGACAATGGCGTCATCGGGCAGGTTGGGGATGTAGCCCTTGTTGGGGATGTTGACCGAGATTTCGTACTGGTGCGTGTTGTGAATCATCCCGTCCACGATGGCAATGGCGCGCTCGCCCGAAGGCTCGAACATCCATTCGGGCATGGGCTTTTCGCCGCTCGTCCAGCGGCGAATGTCGGCGCGGAACTCGTCCGATTCGCGGTCTACCAGGTCGAAGGGATGCCCTTCCATGCCCGCCAGTTCCCAGGCGTAGGAGATGTATTCGCCGACGTGGTTGTCGGAGGGCAGGGGGTACAAGCCGAAGGTGTCCATCAGGTACACGCTCAACTTCATGGTGTGGTGCATTTGCTCTTCGATGTAAGCCTGGCGCTCATGCACGGCTTTGCGGAAGGCGGGGTACAGGTCTTCGCCCGTGTCAATGTGGCGCAGGTCGCGCACCCAACTGAAGTGGTTGAGTCCGCCCGCTTTCACGTCAATTTTTTCGAGGGGCAGGTCGAGGGCGTAGCCCGCCACGCGGCGCAGGGAGTCGATGCCGTGGCACAAGCCGACGAATTTCACCTTGCTGTAACGATTCATCGCCTGGCAGATGCGCCCTTCGGGGTTGGTGAAGTTGATGACGAAGGCATTGGGAGCGAATTTTTCCACATCGTGAGCGATGTCCAGCACGATGGGGATATTGCGCATGGCGTGGAACATCCCGCCAGGGCCGCCGTTTTCGCCGAGAACGTGCTTGACGCCGTGTTTGAACGGGACGTTCCAGTCCAGTTTCCAGCGTTCGTTGCGGTTGACGGCGATGGAGATGAAAACGAAATCTGCGCCGGGCAGGGCCTGGGTGCGGTCGGTAGTGGATTCGATGATGTAGGGATTGCCCGTCATCTCGTTGAGTTTGTGGAGGAAATTGGTCATCAGGGTCAGGTATTCCTGATTCAAATCCACCAGCGAGATGGTGCTGCCGCGCAATTGTTCGCGCCAGGCCATCAGGTCGCGGAAGGTGGCGGTGCCGAAGGCGTAACTACCGGCGCCGATGAGAACGATTTTGGTCATGGGAAACTCCTGAATGTAGATTGATGATTGATGATTGCAGAATTGAATGCGTACTTGTTTACCTGATACCTGTTTACCTGTGTACTTTCTCACCAGCTGGTCACTGCGCGGAAGACGGGCCAGGCGAGGTCGGCAAAGAAGCGGTGGACGCCTTCGCCGGTGACGAGGCGGCATTTATCAGGCGCCAAAGGCGGCGTAGATTTTTTCGATTTCGCTACAGGCTTCGAGCGTGCCGCTGTAGGGGAAGGCGATGTCGTACCGCCCATGCACGGCAATCAGCGGGCGGGGGGCAATCAGTCCCGCCAGGTCAGCGAGTTCAAATTCGTTCAGCAAGCCGGGTAGGTAGTGGTCTTCGCAATGGTCGTGGATGGCAAGCGTATCGCGGAAGGTGCAGATGTAAGCGGCGGGCATGGTTGCCGCAATCCGCTCATCGTAGCAGGCGGAGTAAAAAGCAATCGTCCCGCCGGTGGAATCGCCCAGCGTGGCGATGCGGGTCAAATCGAGATTAGGGAAATGCTCCAGCGCGTCAATGCCGCGTGAAACGTCCCAAACGCGCTCCCCCAGCAGGGTGCGCCCCAGAAGCAGGGCGGCAAGCGTGGCGTGCCAGCAGGGACGGTCCACGCCGTGATGATATTCTTCCGGGCGGGCGTCGGCGCGTTCGCCAAAGGCGCGCTGTTCGATGACGAGGGCGGCAAAGCCCTGCCTGACGGCTTGAATGGCGTAGTCGCGGTCGCCGGCGATGCTCTCTTCGTCGCCGGGAAATTTGGGTCTGCCGAGCGAGATGTGCATGCCGCTGGTGTGACCTTGCAGGCAGATGATGACGGGGTAGGGCGCGCTGCCCTGTTTGGGGACAAGCAAATGCGCGGGAACGTCCTGATTGGCTTCGGCAGCGTAGAGGAAGCGGGTTTCGTGAAAGAGGTCGGTGTCCTGCTCCCATTCGATGCGCAGATTAAGCGGCACGCGGTCGGGCATGATGCCGAGCAGCCGCTTGAGCGTGGCATAGGCTTCCTGCCGCCAGGCACGCACATCCGCTTGCGGGTCGAAGCGCATCCGCCGGGGGGCGGTTACGCTCAGGGGGTAGTGGCAGGCTTCAGGGGAGAGGAAGGTCATGGGGCAGTTTCATCCAAAAAATTATTTCAACGCGCCGATGGTGATGCCTTCGGTCAGTTTGCTCTGGAAGAGGATATACACGGCAAAGGTGGGGATGAGGATGATGACGAACCCGGCGAACATTGCGCCCCAGTCGGTGGCGTATTTGGCTTGCTGCATGATGTTGACCGCGCCAAGCGGCAGGGTTTTCTTGGTTTCATCCGAAATGGTGATGAGCGCCCAGGTGAATTCGTTCCACACGCCGAGGAAGTTGAAGACCGAGACGGTGAGCAAGCCGCTTTTGGAGAGGGGCAGCATGATTTTCCAGAAGACAGTGAAGAGCGAGGCACCATCCACCAGGGCGGCTTCTTCCAGCTCTTTGGGCAGGGTCTTGAAGAAGGAGTAGAGCATGAAGATGGTGAACGGCAGGTTGAAGGCGGTGTACTGGATGATGAGCGACCAGTAGGTATCGAGCAAGCCGAGCGAGCGGTGCAGGAACCAGGCGGGGATGAACGCCAGGTAGCCGGGAATCATCATGCCGCTGATGAAGAAAAAGTAGAGAAAGCGGTTGCCGGGGAACTCGTAGCGCGCCAGCACATAGGCAATCATGCTGCCCATGCCGGTGATGAACAACAGACTGCCCGCGCTGACAATCAGGCTGTTGATCATGTACGTCCCGGCGTTCATTTTCGTCCAGGCGTTGAGGTAGTTTTGCAATTGCGGAATTTCAGGCAAGCCCCAGGGGTCGTTGAAAATTTCGGGACTGGTTTTGAGCGAGGCAAAGACCGTCCAGAGCATGGGGAAGACCACGGTTGCCATGAACACCCAGAGCATGATTTGCGCCGCCAGCCAGCCCAGTTGATTGACCAGGCGGGCAGGGCCTTCAGTTTTGGAATAATAGGGAGAAAAGTTAGACATGGCAGGCTCCGTTTAGTATTGCACGCTCTCGCGGTACAGGGCTTTGTAAGAAAGCAGAGTGACGAACAAGGTGATGATGAAAATAACAACCACCAGCGCTGCGGCATAACCCCAGTTGTAGGCTTTGAACGATTGCCAGTAGAAGTAACTCATAATCAGGTCGGCATGTTTTTGTGACACGCGGTCGAAGAGCACATAGGTCAGGGCAAAACCGCTGAGGGCGCCGATGACGTTGTAAAGCAACACGGTGCGGATGGTCTCCCAGATGAGCGGGATGGTGATGGAGAAAAAAACCTGCGCTTTGTTCGCGCCATCCAGCAGGGCGGCTTCCACCAGTTCACGCGGGATGTTCTGGATGGCGGCCAGGAAGAGCAGCATAAACCAGCCCAGACCGCTCCAGATGGTGATGAAACCGACGGTGTAAAGCCCAATTTTGAACAGCGGCCACTGGTATTGCAGGCTGAGCCAGGGCAGTGCCCATTCTTCCAAACCAACCGAGTTGAGGAAGTTGTTGACCAGACCAAAAGCCGGGTTGAGGGTCAGACTCCACAGCATGGCAATGGCCGGAACGGCGAGAACATTTGGAAAGAAGAAAGTAATGCGAAAGAGACGGTAGCCCCAGGGTTTTTCATTGATGATGGCGGCGGCCACCAGACCTAAAAAAGTGGTGATAAAGCCAAAGACAATCAGAAACAGATTATGAGAAAGATACCTGCGAATGTTATAGAAGTCGTACGGGTCGCTAAACTCTTTCCATAGTTCGGCAAAGTTTGCCAGACCCACAAAATTCATGTTGCCAGAAAGCCCCGACCAGTCATACAGGCTGACGAGAATGCCACGCACAGACGGGTAAACGTTGAAAACCAGATAAAGCAAAAGTCCCGGTACCAAAAATAAGGTAATCAGTTGCATTTGTTCACGTTTGCGCATGACAGACTCTCCTATTGAACCAATTCGCTGATAGAATCGTTCAGATGTTGGGCGGGGGCGCCCCGCAAGCCAGCCAGTGACACTGCGGGGCGCTTGGACTGCCTTCATTGGGCAGGGCGGGGAGCACCATCCCCGACCCTGCCGCATTTTTAGATGGTTGTGAAGGTGTTCTTTTTGATGTTGGGGTCGTTGCGGGTTTCTTCGGCTGCGCGTTCCACACCGGCAAAGAAATCTTTGGCAGACATGTTGCTGTGAATCATATCGGCGTAGTTTTCGCTGTAGGCCTTGTCCACCAGCGGGTAGCTGTTGAAGTACATGTGGATGATTTTGCCGTTGGCTTTTTGGATGGCATCGCTGATGGATGCCGAGTATTCGGTGACGTTGCCAGAAGCGGCATCTTTGAGCGGGAGCGGGGAGCCGACTTTGCTGCCCCAGAACTCGGCCATTTCGGGCGAGTAGAACAGGCGCATCAGTTCCATGCCCCACAGCGGGTTGGCGCTGTTGCCAATTTGCATATCGGCGCCGCCCAGTTGACCCTGAATGGCAAGGTTATCACCCATGCCGGAGGCAGGCTTGGGAACGCCCGCGAACTTCATGCGGAAGCCAGCCGGGGTGGTGGAGGCCATTTCGCTGGCGAGCCAGGAGCCGTTGGGGATCATGGCGGCTTTGCCATCCACAAACAACTGCTGCGAGGAGGTGTGATCCATCGCGTCGGAGCCGGGGATGGCCCAGCCGTTCTTGATGATTTGCTGGTGCTGTTCGGCGGCCCAGATCAGCCCTTCGTTCAGGAAAGCGCCGGGGACGAGGTTGTGCATATCCATCCAGGCTTTGTCACCAACGGTCTTGTAGAGCAGCGGGGTGGTCAGCCAGCCAAAGTAGTTGTAGAGACCGCAGTAAGCCCAGGGATAGGTCACTTTGGCGATTTCTTCCTGCAACTTCATGAAGTCTTCCCAACTGAGGGTGTCGGGGGCAGGCCAGCCGTTCTTCTCGAACATGTCCACGTTGTAGAACATGCCATAGGCGAAGGAGGTCTGCGGGAAAGACCACTGGTGGTCAGTCAGGCCCTGGTTGGCCTCAGCCAGCACGCCGGAGTTGAACAGGTCGCCAACGCGCTGACCCTTCCACGCGCCGTAGGCTTCCACATCCAGCAGGAAGTCGCCGGGCATGACGAGGTGTTCTTCCACGCCCTTTTTCCAGTCGCCGCCCCAGGCGCCAATGGCGTAGAACAGGAATTCGGGCACTTCACCGGCAATCAGTTTGGGCTGAACCTTGTCCCAAATGGTCGGGTCGAAGGTCAGGTTGAGTTTGACGCCGGGATGTTCGCGCTGCATCAGTTCAACGAAGATATTGCCCCATTCTTCGCCAAAGCCGCCCTTGAAGAGGGCCAGTTCCAGCGGTTCTTTGGGGGCATCACCCAGCATTTTGTACCAGTCGTCCTGCGAAACCATCTTGCCGAACTGATGGTCACCGGGCAATCTGGCCCACTGCTCTTTGTTCTTGGCAAAGTCATGCCCAAAAAGCGGGGGAACAGCCGGAGCAGCCTGAGTAGCGGGAGCAGCCGTGGCGGCCTCCGCTTTTTCGGTGGGGGCCGCAGCGGGGGTCTGGGTGACTGCCGGAGCACACGCTGCCAGCGTGGCAGCGCCTGCACCCAGGCCAAACACTTTCAGAAAATCGCGTCGAGACAGTTTTTGTGACATTTCTTTCTCTCCTTAGGATGAAATGAGAAACGAGCGGGTAGAGATGGTTACAAAACGAACTAGTGGTATCACTGGGGATACACCTCCTGAGATAAAGACTCTGGCCAGCGGTTAAACCGTCTCAATTTTGTGACGCAGATACGCCTCAGCGTAGCGCGAACCTGCGCCCATCGCACCGCGATAACGGTTCAGCCCAAGTGCGGCTTCGTTGTAAATCTGGTCAGCCAGTTGACTGGAATACTGGAGAATGGCTTTGGATTTGGTCTCGATGTAATCGCTAATGTTGATGTAAAAGTTCGGCGCAGAAATGGGCTGCCAGACTTCGTAACCGCGAATTTCGGGGCAATACCAGGGTTCACCCAACTCTGGGAAGAAACTCCAGGCGGCGCGGGGGATGGCGTCAAAGACGATGCGCCAGGTGGCCCGGTGGTCGTTGTGGGCATCCTCGGCGTGTGGGACGTAGATGACATTCGGGCGGTGTTTGCGAATCATGGCGGCGGCTTTTTTGACGGCTTCGGGCGACCATTCCATGAAGCCATCGGGCAGGTCGAGGTAGTCACGGGCCTGCACACCCAGGATTTTGAGAGCCGCATCGGCTTCGCGCTTGCGGATTTGCTCATTTTCAGCCGGGGTAATTTCATGCCCTGGGGTGGTGTTGCCGGTGTCGCCGCGCGTCATAAAGACAACTGCCGCGTAGCCGCCTTCGGCCACATGCCGCGCAATCGCGCCGCCGCAGCCGATGGATTCATCATCAAAGTGAGGGGAGAAGACGAGGATGTTCATAGTCGTTGGTGATTGGTGATTGGTAATTACCAATTACTATTTCCTGATTCCTTCCGGCAAGTATTCTTTGTGCGCTTCCAGCAGTTCATCCACCAGCGCCCAGACCTGGTCGAGGTCGAGGGTAGCCATGACAAGCGGGTCGAGCATGGCGGCATGGTAGAGATACTCGCGTTTGCCTTCCAGCACCGCGCGGACGGTCAGTTCCTGCACGTTGATGCTGACGCGGTTCATCGCCGCCAGGTGCGGGGGCAAAGCGCCAACGTGGATGGGGTGCAAGCCGGTTTTGTCTATCAGGGTCGGCACTTCCACACAGCAACCGGCAGGCAGATTATCAATCAAGTGGTCGTTGCGCACGTTGCCGTAAATTTTCAGCGGTGTACCCGTTTCGATGGCGTGGATAATCTGCGGGGCGTATTCGGGGCTGGGCTTGGGCAGCAATGGCTCGCCGCGTTTCAGGTCTTCGTACATCTCATCAAAGTGAGAGGCGTGTTCTTCCGAAAGGCGCACATAAAAACCAACCGGCGACTGGAATTTTTCGATGAGTTCGGGCGATTTCAGGAAGTAGGCGCTGTATTCGGCGTTGTGGAGGGATGATTCGGTCACAAAATAGCCCAGCCGCTTGAACATTTCAAACCGCACCGTATCCTGTTTCCAGATTTCGGGGTTTTGCATCGCCTGACGCAGCGCCGGGTAGGCATCCTGCCCGTTGCGCTCAAAGCGCAGCAGCCAGGCCTGGTGGTTGATGCCTGCGCCATCAAAGGTAATTTCATCGAAATTTGCGCCGATGTATTCGGTCAGTTGTTTGGTCGTCCAATACATGCTATGGCACAGGCCCACCACGTTAATTTTGGTGGCGGCATACACGCCCCACGTCACCATGCTCATGGGGTTGCTGTAATTGAGCATGAGCGCATTCGGACAGCGTTTTTCCATTTCGCGGGCGAAGCCCACCGCCACCGGGATGGTACGGGCGGCGCGGGAGATTCCGCCAATGCCGAGCGTGTCGCCGATGACCTGGTGGATGCCGTACTTTGCGGGAATCTCGTTATCTTTGCGGGTGGCTTCCAACCCGCCAACGGCTACCGTGTTAATCACGTAGTCGGCCCCGTCGAGGGCGCGCGCCAGGCTGGTGGTGGCAATAATTTTGCCCGTGCCGCGCGCGGCTTTGGAGAGCAGGCGCGCCATGCGCTCGGCGGCATCCAGACGGCGCGGGTCAATATCGTGCAGCGCAATGGTGGCATCGCGCAGTTCGGGGTACGAAAAGACAGCGCCCAGCAATTCGCGGGTGAAAACCACACTGCCAGCGCCAATGAAAGTAATTTTTGTCATGAAAAATCCTCGGTCTGATGCACCACCTGCCCGGCAACCATCGTCAGGCAGACGTTGAAATTTGAATCGAGCAAAACCAGGTCGGCATCGGCCCCAACACGGATGACGCCTTTGCGTCCGCTCCAGCCCATCGCTTCGGCGGGGGCGCTGGTTGCCATCGGCAGGGCTTCGGCCAGCGACAGATTGGAGAATTTCATCACGTTGCGCAGGGCGGCGTCCATCGTCAGTGTAGAGCCAGCCAGCCCGCCATCGTAGGCGCGGCGGGTGACGCCGTTTTGCACGCGGACGGTTTCGCCGCCCAGGTCGTATTCGCCATCGCCCAGCCCGGCGGCGCGGATGGAGTCGCTAATCAGTATCAGGCGGCGGGGCGTTTTAACGCGGGTCAACATCCGCACCACGTCCGGGTGGATGTGAGTGCCATCCACAATCGCCTGGGCGTACAGGCGGTCATCGGTCAGCGTAACCGCGAGGACGTTGAGCAGGCGGTGATGAAAAGCGGGCATTCCGCTGAAAACGTGCGTGGCCTGTTTTGCGCCCAGGTTGATGGCCTGGCGGGCAGCGGCTTCATCGGCGTCGGTGTGGCCCAGGGCCACCTCCACCCCGGCGGCGGTGGCGCGGCGGATGAGTTCTTCCGCGCCTTCGAGTTCGGGGGCGAGGGTAATCAGGCGAACCAAATCGTCTTCAAACCAATCGGCATATTCGGCAGGGTCGGGGTTGCGCAGGTGCGCTTCGGGTTGGGCGCCGCGCTGCTGATGGCAGAGATACGGCCCTTCGAGGTGAATGCCGAGGTGCTGGGCGCCATCCTTTGGCTGGGGCAGGCCGCGCAGGTTGGCAATCGCCTTGCGGGTGGCTTCCGCCGAGGCGGTGATGGTGGTCGGCAGGTAGGAGGTCACCCCGTGCCGGGCCAGGAAACGCGCAATGGTGGCAATCGCTTCGGGGGTGGCGTCCATCACATCGGCGCCATCGCCGCCGTGCGTGTGGATGTCTATCAACCCTGGGATGAGGGTATAGCCGCGCGCGTCCAGGCGGGGCGCGTCCGTTTCAAAGGGGCGCGCCGCAATGGCAGCGATTTTTCCGTTTTCCACCAACAGATGATGGTTGGGCAGGGTCGCCGCGGGGGTCTGGAGGGTGACGTTCAGGAGTTGGATGGACATGCTTGAAAGTGAAGAATGAAGAATGCCTGGGTTAGAGAATTTCTGCCGCGGAATCCGGGTCGAGGAACAGGCGGGCGTGCGGGGTGTGGCGCAGGATGGTGGCTGGGCAATTGGTGCTGATGTCATCCCGCAGAGTACGGCGCACGGCGGGGGCTTTGCGGGCTTCGGGCACAATCGCTAAAACATGCTTTGCCGCTAAAAGCGCCGGGATGGTGAGGGTGATGGCTTGCGAGGGGGTTTCTGCCACGCTGGCAAAATGCCCTTCGCCGACTTGCTGGCGGCGGCTCTCCTCGGTAAGCGTGATGACCCTGACCCAGCGCGGGTCGTCGAAACGGGCGTCGCCGGGTTCGTTGAAAGCCAGGTGCCCGTTTTCGCCAATGCCGAGACAGCATAAATCGGCGGGGTGGGCGCGCAGGAGCAGTTCGTAGCCCTGGCAGGCGGCTTCCAAATCGGCGGCCAGGCCGGGGACAGGGAAGAAGTTGCCAATCTGCACATGCTCAATGATGTTGCGGCGCAGGGTCAGCGGGAACCCGGCGGGGTGTCCGGGCGGCAGGTGGACGTA
>CAZNCT010000008.1:34565-54927 GCA_964571615.1 uncultured Anaerolinea sp.
AGGCTTCGAGAAAAGCCAGTTGCGAGTTGCCTGTAGCCAGGATGATATTTGCTACCCCGCGCTCGGCAACCGCAGCGCGGATGATTTGTGCGGCAGCCTGCGCGGCGGCATATCCCATTGCTGCGGTATCGGGATGAATTTCAACGGAAAGTTGATCGTACAGGAGAGTTTGTAAAACAGTCATGTTTAACCTGCCTTGTTTCCCCCACAGGTGTTACGAACAACCAGTGGACAGGGGAGCGTGATATGTTGTGCTTTTGTGGTTGGTTTGGTAATGCGCTGAAATAAAAGTTGAATGGCTTGCCTGCCTGCTTCTGCCACCGGAAGTTGAACGCTTGTCAGCCCCAGGTATTGCGAGAATGGCTGGTCGTCAATGCCGGCCACAGCGACATCGCCGGGGACGGATTTCCCCATCTCCTGAAGTGCGCGAATAACCACCGCCGCCACAATGTCATCCGATGCAATAATGGCAGTGGGGGGGGAAGCCAGGGATAATAGTTCTTCGATGGCGCTTTTCCACTCTTCAGGCGTAGCGGTGTAGTCTCCGGGGCGCACCAGGTCTTCATCATAAGAAAGCAGGCTGGCTTCCAGCCCGGCGCGGTAGCCCTGCAACCGCTCTTGTGTGCTGCGGCGGTTGACAGGCCCTACCAGAATGGCGATGCGGCGGTGTCCTAATCCGGCAAAATGTTTTGTCAGGTTTTGCACACCAGCCGCATTGTCCCAGTTAATCTGGTCAAACTCGGGTGACAAACTGGCGCGATTGATGAGGGCAACCGGTGTTCCTTCTGCCTGAACTTTATGCAAATGGTCGTTCTGGCGCGGGTCAGACGTGGAGATGACCATCAGCCCATCCACTTGTTTTTCGAGCAGCAGGTTGACTGCTTCGCGTTCGTCGGTTTCGTTGCGTGCGTTGACCAGGAGCAGACTGTACCCGGCCTGGCGCGCCTCGCGCTCGATGGGCGTAACCGCCTGGAGAAAGAGCGGTGTTTCGATTTCGGTAATCACAAGACCCAGCGTGGCGGTGCGCTGCATTGCCAGTCCGCGCGCCACACTGCTGGGGCGATAGTTCAGCGCTTGCATGGCGGCACGAATACGCGACAACGTCTCTTCGGACATGGCTGCTGTTTTTCCATTAATCACGTTAGAAACAGTGGAAATGGAAACTCCTGCCGCCTGAGCCACGTGATTGATGGTTGTTCGGTTGGGACGTTTCGCCATAAGACACTCACGTTTTTTGAAACTCGTCTTGTAAAGCGCTTTACTAAAGCGCTTTACAAGATTATAATCACTTTGTTTCGCCTGTCAAGCACATTTTCAAAAAGGAGCATCTCATGTTTCGACTAGGTCCCACAGAACTCTCTATTATTCTTGTCATTGTTGTCCTCTTGTTTGGCGTTGGGAGGATTGGCAAAATAGCCACCGAACTGGGCGGCGCCATTCGCAACTTCCGCGAAGCCGTCAAGGATGACAGCCCCGACAAAGAAGCCGACAAAAACTAGCGCCATGTCTTCTTCCCCTGCTGAATGGTTCGACCTCGGCGGGCAGACCGCCGTCGTCACGGGCGGCGCGGGCGTGCTGGGGACGGCCATCTGCCGCGCTCTGGCTTCTGCTGGCGCGCGCGTTGCCGTGCTGGATTTGCGTCCCGAACCTGCCGAAGCGCTGGCCGCCGAACTGGGCGGCGGCGCAATCGGCGTGGCCTGCAATGTGCTGGACAAAGCCAGCGTGGAAGCCGCCGCGCAAAAAGTGATGGAAACCTTTGGGCACGTGGACATTCTCATCAACGGCGCGGGCGGCAACAAGCCGCAAGCCACCACCAGCGCGGAGCAATCTTTCTTCGACCTGCCCGCCGACGCCCTGCGCTGGGTCTTCGACCTGAACCTGATGGGGACGATTCTGCCCTCGCAGGTCTTCGGCAAACTCATGGCGGAACAGAAGAGTGGCGTTATCCTGAACATCTCCTCGATGAACGCCTTCCGCCCGCTGACGCGCATCCCGGCCTACTCAGCCGCCAAAGCCGCAGTAAACAACTTCACCCGGTGGCTGGCCGTCCACATGGCGCAGGAATACTCGCCCAACATCCGCGTCAATGCCATTGCGCCGGGCTTTTTCCTGACGGAGCAAAACCGCTTTCTGCTGACCGAAAAGGACAGCGGCGACCCTTCGACAGGCTCAGGGCAGCGCCTGACGGCGCGCGGCAAAACCATCCTGGCGCACACCCCCATGAACCGCTTCGGGACGCCTGATGACCTGCTCGGCGCGACCCTGTGGCTGGTCTCTCCCGCCGCCGCTTTTGTGACCGGCGTGGTGATACCGATAGATGGCGGGTTTTCGGCGTTTAGCGGCGTATGATGGTAAGTGGTAAATGGTAATTGGCGAATCTCCAACCTCGAATTACCAATTACTATTTACAAGCTGGCATAACCTATGATTTCCCTCACATCCCCCCACCTCCTCACGCAAGACGAAATCCGCAGCACGCTCACCCGCGCGCTTGAAAAACAATTCACCAATCAGCGCGTGCTGGTTTTGATTCCTGACCATACGCGCTCGCTGCCCCTGCCGTTTTTGTTTCGTGAACTGGTCGAAATTCTGCGCGACACCCGCCAACTGGATTTTATGGTTGCCCTCGGCACGCACCCGCCGCTCTCTGCGGAAAGCCTGAACAAACTGGTGGGCATCACTGCCGAAGAGCGGGAGACAACCTTCCGGCATGTCGGCTTGCTCAACCACGCCTGGGATGACCCCGCCGCGCTGGTCACGCTGGGCGTGATGGAGCAGGACGAAATCAGGCAGATTGCGGGCGCGCGCTGGCACGAGTCCCTGCCCAACCGGGTGGACATCCGCCTGAACAAAGCCGCGCTGGATTATGACCACATCCTGATTCTTGGGCCCACCTTCCCGCACGAAGTGGTCGGCTTTTCGGGCGGGGCAAAATACCTCTTCCCCGGCATCTCTGGCGCGGAGATGATTAACGCCACCCACTGGCTGGGCGCGCTGGCGGGCGTGGTGGGGACGATTGGCGTCAAAGAGACGCCCGTGCGCGCCATGATTCACGCCGCCGCCCGCAGGCTCGCCACCCCCGTCACGCTGATTGCGCTCACGGTGGAAGGTCACGACCCTTCGACAGGCTCGGGGCATGGCCTGGCGGGCATCTTCATTGGCGACCTGTACCAGGCCTGGAGCGCCGCCGCCGATTTCTCTGCCCAGCGCCACATTCACTGGTGCGAAAAGCCCTTCCAGCGCGTCCTTTCGGTTGCCCCGCCGATGTACGATGAACTGTGGACGGGTGCCAAAGCCATGTATAAACTCGAACCCGCCGTTGCCATCGGCGGCGAAGTGGTCATTTACGCGCCGCATCTCGATGTGGTCAGCCATGTGCACGGCAAGTACATCTACGAAGTCGGCTATCACATCCTCGATTACTTCCTCGCCGATTGGGAGCGCTTCAAGCACATTCCGCTGGGCGTGCTGGCGCACTCCACGCACCTGCGCGGGTCGGGCGTGATGGAAAACGGCATCGAAAAGCCCAACGTCAAGGTGACTCTGGCGAGTAAAATTCCGCCCGAAGACTGCGCCCGTCTCAACCTGGGCTATCTCGACCCCGCCAAAGTGAACCTCGCCGAATGGCAAAACCGCGAAGACGAAGGCATTCTCTACGTCCCCAAAGCGGGCGAGATTTTGTACCGCCAATCGGTTCGCAAAACTTAATCGCTGGAGAAAAAACCATGTACACCCTCACCTTGTTGCGCGAGAAACCCGCCCTGCAAATCCCTGCCACCCTGCTGACGCTGGGATTGATGTGGCTGATTCCGTTCCTGGTTCATCTTATTCCGTTTAGCGATGCCGTTCCGCTCGGCGCGCGCTTGCTGCCCATTTTTTATGCGCCCCTGCTGGCGGCGTGGCTGTTTCACCCGCTGGTCAGCCTGATATCCAGCCTGCTGATGCCGTTTATCAATTACGCGCTGACAGGTATGCCGGTCTTTAACGTCGCCGTCATGCTGAGCGTGGAATTGAGCATCTTCAGCCTGGTGCTGGTTGCCAGCCGAACCCGCCGCGCGCGCCTGCCCTGGCTTGCGCCCTTGGCGGTCGTTCTGGGCAAAGCCGTTTCCTCCTTGCTGCTTTTCATTTTCCCATTCGTCCCGCTTTCGCCGTGGGCATACTTTAGCGCGTCGGTGATGAATGCCCTGCCCGGTTTGCTGGTCTTGCTGGCGCTCCATTTCGCGCTCACCCGTCTGCCGCATGGACAATAAACTCTCTCTTGATTTTGAAATCATCTCGCGCGCGCTCAAGCAAGTTCAACTGCCGCCGGTAGATTATGTGGTGGGCATTGCGGAAGGCGGCGTGTTACCCGCCGCCCTGCTGGCGCATCAACTGGATTTGCCCATGCGCTTGCTGCGCATCAATTACCGCGCCCCCGACAACACCCCGCAACGCCCAGCCCCCACCGTGCTGGCAGATTTGCCCGTCCTGCCGCCAGGGGCGCGCATCCTGCTGGTTGATGATGTCAGTGTAAGCGGAAAAACGTTGGCGCTGGCGCGTAGTCTCCTCCCAGACCACGAAATCATCACTTTTACGCTCAAAGGCAAAGCCGACTTTGTCCTTTTCCCAGAAATTGCCTCTTGCGTCAATTGGCCATGGAAAGCATGAAAACAAAGTTTTACATTTTGATGGGCGTCTCTGGCTCGGGCAAAACTGCCGTTGGCAAAGCCCTGGCCCAAAAACTGGGCTGGGATTTTTACGACGCCGATGACTTTCACCCGTCCGCCAACATTGCCAAAATGGCGAGCGGAATCCCGCTCACCGACGAAGACCGCGCCCCCTGGCTGGATGCGCTGCACGAATTGATTGCCTCCACGCTGAAAGCGAACCGCTCCGGCGTGCTGGCGTGTTCCGCGCTCAAAGAGCGTTACCGCCAGCGCCTGCTGGAAGGCAACGACGGCGTGCAAATTGTCTATCTCAAAGGCAGTTATGATTTAATCTGGCAGCGCATGGCACAACGCACAGACCACTACATGAAGCCCCACATGCTCCAGAGTCAGTTTGATGCGCTCGAAGAACCCGCCGACGCCCTGACGGTGGACATTGCCCTGCCCATCCCCACCCTTTTGGAGCAAATTATGACCACACCTCCCGCGCCGTTTCAGATTGGCATCCTCGGTTTGGGCGTGATGGGGCGCTCGCTTGCCCTCAACCTGCGCCGCAACGGCTGGCGCGTCATCGGGTACGACCCCGCGCCCAGGCTGCCCGCCGATTTCCCCGTCGCGGTGGCAGACTCAGTGCAGGCGCTGGTTGCTGCGCTGGACACGCCGCGCCTGATTTTGATGATGGTGCCCGCTGGCGCGCCGGTAGATGCGGCCATTGCCGAAGTCAAGCCGCATTTGCGGGCGGGCGATGTTCTGATAGATGGCGGCAATTCGTTTTTTGCGGATACCGAACGCCGCGCCCAAAGCCTGGAAGTGGATGGAATTTCATTTATCGGGATGGGGGTTTCGGGTGGCGAGAGCGGGGCGCTGCTGGGGCCCAGTCTCATGCCGGGGGGCGCGGAATCCGCCTGGGCGTTGCTCCAGCCCATTCTGCAATCCATCGCCGCCAAAGCGCCCGATGGCGCGCCCTGCGTTGCCTGGATGGGACGCGGCGGGGCGGGGCATTACGTCAAGATGGTGCATAACGGCATTGAGTATGCCGATATGCAGTTGATTGCCGAAATATACGACCTGCTGCATCGCGGCGCGGGTTTTTCCAACGCGGAACTGGCGGAGCTTTTTGCCGAATGGAATGAAAGCGACCTGAAATCGTACCTGATTGAGATTACGGCGAACATTCTGCGGCGCAAGGAAGGTGACGCCGACCTGGTGGATTTGATTTTGGACGAAGCCGCCCAAAAGGGAACCGGCAAGTGGACTTCGCAAAACGCCCTTGACCTGGGCGCGCCCATCCCGACGATTAATGCGGCGGTGGAAAGCCGCATTTTGTCCAGCCTGAAGGCGGAGCGGGTTTCGGCGGCGCGGGTGTTGGGCGGCGCGGGCGTGTTCCGTGGCGACCGGGAGCGCCTGGCGCGCCTGGCAGAGCAGGCGTTGTATGCCAGCAAAATTGCGTCCTACGCGCAGGGGTTTGCCATGCTGCGGCTGGCTTCGGCAGAATATGGCTGGAATTTAGACCTTGCCGCGATTGCCAAAGTCTGGCGGGCGGGGTGCATCATCCGCGCCGGGCTGCTGGAAGATGTGGCGGCGGCGTTTGCGCGTCAGCCGCAACTGCCCAACCTGATGCTCGACCCGGCGTTCAGCGCGGCGCTGTTGGCGCGGCAAGCCGCCTGGCGCGAAGTGGCGCAGGCGGCGTTGGGGCTGGGAATCCCCATGCTGGCGGTGACGGCTGCGCTGGCGTATTTTGACGCCTACCGAAGTGAGCGCCTGCCCGCCAACCTGATCCAAGCCCAACGCGACCTCTTCGGCGCGCACACCTACCGCCGGGTGGATGTGGAGGGCAGTTTTCATACGCAGTGGGAGTAAACACCCCGCTACAATAATTTACTTCTCGCTTGACGCACCTTCGCTTGCCTCGTAAAATGAAAACGTTTTTCATTACTACCGTGAGACAAGCGATGAATCTGACCCTTTCTGGCTACTGGCGGGATGCCGCCGACATGACTTTTTCGCTCCTCCAGAGTGGTTTTCGGCTGGCATACGAGGCGAATCCCGGCAATGCTGCTAATCCCGCGCTTGTTGCGCTCGCCTCACGTGAAGATATACCCGCCAATTTGCAGGGTTGGCTGGCCTGGCAGCGTGTGGAGGATGCTGCGCTCACCTTGCTAGCCTATCAACATGGTGCACGGGCAGTCTTTCCGCCTGATATGCCTGCATCTCTGCTGGCGCAGTCGGTGCGGCAGATGCTTCAGCCTGTGGCTTTGACCGAAAAACCCGGGCTATTGCGCACTATCCGGCGCGGCGCCCCTGTTTTTCTGGAGACCGGGAATGTCTTGACGGTGCACGAGGGGGTATTGGCGACGATGATGATTTATGGGGATGGGGCTGCTGTCTTATTGGGGCTAACTGGCGCAGGTCAAATTGTCGTAGCCCACCCGGATGATGAATGTCTGATTCAGGTTGTGGCGCACACATCGGCAGTTATTTCGGTTGAAGACTGGGAACAGGCGGTTCTTCGTCCAGGGTTTCCTGAAAAATTGCGTACCCGCTTGCAGCGTATGGAAGCCTGGTCTGCCATGCAGGCGCGCCCCTATCTGGATCAGCGCGTTTTGGGTATTCTCTCATTGCTAGCCGAAGAATTTGGACTCGAGCACCCCCAGGGGACACTGGTTGACCTGCGTTTGACTCACGCACAACTGGCGGCAGCGGTTGGTGCTACGCGCACGACCATCACCCGGGTTTTGGGCGAATTAAGAATGCTGGATAAAATTGCTATCGATGGACACGGGCATAAGGAGCGCTTCATCCTGCGAGAGAGCAAAAAGGCTTGTCATTGATGAACTGCTGAAATGTTCGTGCTTTTGAGGTAAAGACTCTTCCAGAGCAATGCTGCCACGTAGGCCCCGGCCGCAATCAGGATAATGACTGCGCCAGAGGTCAGGTTGTAGGTGTAAGAAATCCACAATCCGCTTAGCGTAAACATGGCGCCCAGCAGGCTGGCAAGCGCCATCATTTGACGCATCGTGCGGGCAAAGAGATTCGCAATCGCCGCGGGGATAGTGAGCAGGGCAATCACCATAATCAGACCAACAACACGCATCATCATCACTACCGTCAGCGCAATCAGTGCGGTCAGGATGAGCGAGATGGCCTCTACGGGAACGCCGCGCACGGTTGCAAAAATCTCGTCGTATGAAATTGAAAGCAGGTTGTGGTACAGGGCGGCTACCGTCAGCAAGACGAGCGCGTCCAGGACAATAATCACGCCAATTTCAAACGAAGAGACCGCCAGAATGCTGCCAAAGAGAAAACTCATCAGGTCTGCTTTGTAACCGGGGGAACGGTCTACGAAAATAATGCCCACGGCCATGCCGACAGCCCACAGGACGCCGATAAGCGTATCAGCGCGCTGGCGTGTGCGTTGTTGCACAAGTTTCATGCCCAGCGCGGCGAGCAGGCTGAAGACCATGCCGCCCAGCAGCGGGTCGAAGCCAAAGAAGTAGGCCATGCCCACCCCGCCATAAGCCGAATGAGCAATGCCTCCGCTGAGCGAAGAAACACGGTTGAGAACCACATAAACACCGACAATTCCCGCAGCCAGGCTTACCAATAGCCCGGCCAGCAGGGCGTTACGCATAAAATCAAACTGTAATGCGGTCAGAAAACTATCCATGATTGTGTCCTTCGTGCGAAGAGAAAACGCGATGCGGCACGCCATGCGCGATTAAATCTACCGGGCAGCCGTAGGCACTATCCAACATTTCGGGGGTGAGTTCTTTGCTGTTGTGGTAAATCAGTTTGCGGTTGAGGCAGGCTATGGTTTTGGTGTAAGAAGAGATGGCCATCATGTCATGGGTGATGAGCAAGATGGCCATGCGCTCATTCAAGCGGCTCAGGAGCTCATAAATATCCTGAGTTACGGTGGGGTCAATTGAGGCGGTTGGCTCATCAAGTAAAAGCAACTTAGGGTCAGATACCAGGGCGCGCGCAATCCATACACGCTGGCGCTGCCCGCCAGAGAGTTCACCCATTGGTTTATGGCGCAGGTCCGCAATTTCTACCATTTCCAACGCTTCTTCGATGCGCTGTTTCTCGTGTGGCGTAAAACGCCGGAAGAGATTCCACCCGCTAAGCAGGCCCAGACTAACCGTCTCCCAAACTGAAATGGGGAAATGGCGGTCAGAGTCGACGAACTGCGGTACGTAGCCAATGAAGCGTCGTCCTTGTGACGGGGGAAGTCCCATTACATGTACTTCCCCACGTTGGGGAGGAAGTAATCCTAAAATCACCTTCAGCAGGGTCGATTTTCCACCGCCATTTGGGCCTATTAAGCCAATAAAGTCTTGTGCAACGACTTCCAGGTTAATGTTCTGCAAGATGGTTTCGTGTTCGTAACCAGCATACAGGTCATGAAGCGAAAGAAGAGGTTTGTCCATAAGATAAACTGGGGAAGGACAGGCTTTTGGCCTGTCCTTTTGATAAAGTGATTTGACTTATTTTTATTGATTCAGCACAGCAGCAAAAGTTTCAGATACCTTTTTCAAGTTGTCCAACCAGTCAGGGTTGAGTGCGCCAATTGGCAAGACTTTTCCGCCGATTTCCCTGGCAATTGTTTGGGCATCTTCCTGGCTGAACTCGGGCTGAACAAAGACCACCTTGATATTTTCTTGTTTAGCCTTTTCAATAAGTTTTGCCAGTTCTTGCGCGCTCGGTTCTTGTCCGCCAATCTCAATCGGGATCATTTCCAGCCCATAATCGCGAGCAAAGTAACCCCAGGATGGGTGAAACACGATGAACTTTTTGGTCTTTGTGTTTGCCAGCGTGGCGCGGATATCGGCATCGAGGGCGTCAATGTCTTTCAGGAAAGAATCCAGATTGGCTTTGTAGGCATCCTGGTGAGATGGATCAAGTTCTACCAGGGCATTGTAAATAGTTTGGGATTGGATTTTGACGAGCGAGGGCGAAAGCCAAATGTGAGGGTCGAACCCGCCATTGGGCGTGGCTTTGCGCTCGATACCTTGCGTGGTATCCACCATCTTCATCTGCGGGTTGGCATCTCGAATTTTTTCCAGCCAGGCTTTCTCAAAGGGAACACCAATGCTGATGTAAGCATTGGCCTGCGTCAAGGCAACCATCTGCTCCGGTTTGGGTTCATAGGTCGCCGGGTTTTCTCCAGGCAAGACCATCACGTTGACGTTGACAAACTCTCCGCCGATGCGCTCGACAAAATACTTTTGCGGCAGAATGCTGACGGTAACATTCAGTTTTTGTTCAGCGCCAGGGGCAGTTTTAGTCCCGGCTTCGTTTGCAGGTGAGGTTGGCGTGGCGGCTGGGGCACAGGCTGCCAGCACCAGCGCAAAAGCGCTTACCAGTAAGAGAATTTTTGCTTTCATAGCATCTTTCCTTTTAGAAATAGAATTTTCGACTGTGGTGAACATTCTATTTCTTATAGAGAGTGCATGGTGTGCGAAATAATACACATTGAAAGCAAAATTTATGACAAACAGAGAAGAAACTTGTCAATGTGAGTCAACCATAAGGTTGGCATATAACTGTCGGGTGCTCGTCATTAACTTGTACGTACAAAAAATGCTAATGCGTCATGTTTTGCGTGCAGAACAGGTCATTAAATATCTTAAAACGAAAAAACACGCGGTCGTCTTTTGCATCGTCACTGTCCTTTTGGCCTTGCTGGTTGGCCGCCTTGCGGCTCGATTTGGTAAAAGCACTTTGCTCCGCGCGCTGACCAGCACAAAGAACGCCAAGAAAACCGAAAAGCACGACTCCAGTCTGCTACTGAAAATTGATGAAATTTTCTTCCCGAAATAAACATAGGGCTGTCCGATTTTCAGGACAGCCCTGTGTTTATCGGTAGGTGCAAAGCCCAATCCGTTTTGGCTCTGTTTTCATCATCTAATCTAATTGTTCAACTCTTATCAGTTCGATAAGCCCATTTTGCGCGCTGACCCTGAAACGTTGTTCTTGAGATGACTCGACTTTAAGGGATGGGCCGCAGGTATAACCATTTAAGGTGAATTCAGCAACAAATTCGGGAGGGTCGAGGCGCAGGGTTAAAGCCTTCTCTGTTCTGTGGGCTTCGACTACCTCTGCTGTAAGGTAGTGAATAACAATGCCAGGATAGGGATGCCATTCCAGCGGCAAGATAAACCCACGCCGCGCCGGGAGATAGAGCGGCTCTCCGCCAAACTGCTTCTCCCTGCCGGAGGCAAGCGTTGTTTCAATGGATTCATCCTGATAGTTGTTGAGGAACAGAAAACTGCCGTTCTCTCCCTCCGAGAGGCGGGCATCGGCCCAATCGCTCATCTCGAACAGCGGCGGCAGGCCCATGCGGTTTGCCATCTGGTGGAGAATATCCAGGTCTTCGAGCGTGTTGGCGGCCAGCGCCGCGCCGAAGACCATCACCTGCCCCTTGCCCAGCGGCTGGATGAAACCGGTCACGCCGCCATCGCTGGCGGTGGCAAACACTTCCTCGAACGTCCCCTCGTAGCGCTCGACGAACGAGGCAGGCACATCTCGATACCCAAAGACGCGCAGGGTTTCGCTCCTGAACGGCTCTCCGCCGGCAATGTGGGTCAGACCCAGCGCATCTCGCAGCAGGGTGCAGGGCTGATGGTCGAAATCTTCCAGGCACATGCGCCCGGCCAGAATCAGCCTGCCGCCCGCGCGGACGTATGCCACCAGTTTTTGCTGCACGGCGGCATCGCACTGGCGTTCCATCATCACCCACAGGGTGGGGGTTTGCGCCGGGTCGAGCGCGGCGCGGGAGAGTTCCAGGGCATCGAAGGGGCGGTGCGTCAGCGCCAGGCCGCGCGCCAGAAAATCGAACAGGAGGACTTCGCGCTGGTGGGTGAGAATCCGCGTGGTTTCTTCCGTGAAGGGGTTGTTGAGTTCGGTCAGGAACTGGTCGAGCAGGAAGCCGATGGTCGTGACCGTTTTGGGGCGGGCGAGGGTCAGGTCTTTGCCGTAGGCCGCCAGCGTTTTGGAAAGCCGCCCATAGCGGGCGTAGTGACGGCGCAGCGTGCCATCTTTGCGGACGGGGTGGCCCCAATCGTGTCGTTTGACGGGGCTGAGGGTCGGGTCGTTTTCCCCATCGAAGAACAGGTAGTGGTTGATGGCTCTCATGCCCACCGAAAGGCTCAGGCGGGTGTGCAGGTCGTAGAAGGAAGTCTGCGCGCCGCTGAAATCCTGGTTGCCGCCGGCCTGAAATTCGATGGAGAAGAGCGGCTGCTGCGGGTTTTGCAGGGCTTTGGTCATTTCGTTGACCAGCAAAATCTGGTGGAAGTTGCCCTCGCCGATGAAGAGCGGATAGACATCGGTGGCGCTGACCATGCCGGGAATCTCCATCACTTCCACCAGTTGCGAAAGGCCGATGGGGAAGGTCTTGCCGCCGTTGCCAAAGCCGTGAATGTTGACCACCGGCGGGACTTCCATGCCGAAGCGTCTGGCCGTGTTCCACAGCCAGGTCATGTATTCGCGCAGGTAGGTGCGGTAGAAGCGGCGGTAGGCTTCGAGCAGGGAGGCGCTTTGGGGGCGCGCGAGTTCGGCCTGAAGCGCGGCAGGAGAGAGGGGGGCCGGGAAACGGTCGGGGGCGTGCTGTTGCAGCCAGGCGGCGAACCGTTCCAGCGTATGCGGGTTGGTATCCACCAGGTTGCGTACCCATTGGAGCATGCCCATCTCGTTGTCGAGTTGAATGAGCAGGATGTTTCCGCCGCGCGTGATTTGGCGGGGGGTGAGAATCTCAAAGACTGCCTGATACCAGTCTTCGACGCATGTCAGGAAATCGGGATGCAGGTATGAGACGATGTTTTGCGCCCGGCCATCCTGAGCGCGGAAGGCCGCCAGGGGGTGCTGCTCGAAGAACCAGGGGGGGATGCCTTCGTTGATGGTCTCCGCCATGATGTAGGGGCCGGGACGGGCAATGACGTACAGCCCCATGCGGGCGGCCAGGTCGAGGAACCCGGCCAGGTTGCGCATGGGGTGGGTGTCGCCCGTCAGGTCGGTCTGCCCGGGGGCGGGTTGATGCCACAACCAGGGGATGTAGCAGGCAACAGCGTTGAAGCCGGCGTTTTTGAGCAGTCCGAGGCGGTGTTCCCACTGGTCGGCAGGGGTGCGGAAGTAGTGCAGTTCGCCCGCTTGTAGCAGCAGGGGCTGGTCATCAAGCCAGAATTGCTGGTGGTGGAAGGTGAAGGTGGGCATGAGAGTCCTTTGCACAGCGCGAGATTATCTCGCGCGAAGTGAAATTTATCTGGGTTTTAGCAGCGCGACATTTATGTCGCATTTCTATCGCATTTCTATCGCATTTCTGTCGCACCATACCGTGTGGTTCAACTTCTGGGCGTAAACCCCAACACCTTGAGGGCAGTCTGGATAGGTGCGCTGTTCGTGTACACTTCCCAGACCAGGCGGGTGAGGTGATTTTCAATCATCACCATAGAACAGCCTTTGTCTATGCCGTAGAGGTCGCGGCTATACCAGGCTGGGGTCACAGCCAGGTTATACGAGTCGAAGAAGCCATATTCGCCCCAGGTTTGGGGGTGTTCGCTGAGGAGATATTCCATCATTGCCAGCGTTTCTTCGGGGATGAAGGGCAGGCAGGAAAGGGCGCTGTAGATGGAGACTGTGCCTGTGTGATGGGGCGGCACAAGAGACGGCTCACTGCCTGCTACTTCGTAGCCTGTAGGGCTATCCCCCGCGCTCAAGCCCCAACTGCGGGCATGGTAGGTTTTGAATTGGCTGGCGTGTTCAATGCAGAACTGACGGTTGGCGAGGCAGGCGCGGCGGGTGTTCTCGAACCAGTCTATGCCGTCTGGGTCGAGATAGCGGGCGGTATCGAGCCAGGCTTCGCTGAAGTGATAGGCAAATAGATTGCCACCCGGGTTGACGATGATGGGTTTGCCATCGAAGGTGCGGGTATCGCGGCGGAAGCCCGCGTACAGGCGGCGCGCCAGGGCGGGGTCGAGGCGGGAGGCGGCTTGCAGATACATCATTTTTTGTTCGGCGGCCATATCCCAGCGGCTGATGAAGCCGGGCGCGCCGTGGACGTAATCTCCGCCTGCATCGGGGTTGTATGCCATGTGGAAAAGCGCTTTGCCGTCTTCTTCAAAGACAATGAAGCGCCAATCTACGCGCTCCAGCAGTTCTTCTGCCATGTCGCGGATGGCGGGGTCTCGAAAATAGGCGGCGGCGGTGATGACGCCGTTCAGGCACAGGGCGGTGTCTATGGTGGAGTATTCGCATTTGTCCCAGCGCTGGGCCGAATCCATGTGCAGGAAGTGGGCAAAGAAGCCGCGATGGTGACTGGCGCGATGAAGGAGGGTGTTGAGCGTGCCGCGCGTGATTTCCTGCGCCTGCTGTTGAGGGAGCAGTCCGCGCTCGGCGGCGATGACCCAGGCGGTGAGGGCGAATCCGCTGGCGGCAATGGAGGCGAGGGCAGGGTTTTTGGTGGAATCAACGGTGAGACCAAAGCCCGGGCTGTTGGGGGTCAGGTTGGTGTGGTCGAGGAAGAAGCGGATGGATGCTTGAAGTTCGTGGTAGCACAACATTTGGGTAGTAACCCTCGTAGAGCGACGCTCCACATTTACAAAGAAGATGTTTTGATTGGATGTAGATTTATCGGACGACGTAAATATCGCCTTACCATTCGCCAAGGTCGGGATTGAGGTAGGTAAACTTCCACTCTGTCCATTCTTTTGCCAGGCCAGCCTTGACGGGGTTGTGGAGAATGTAAGCGATGATTCGTCCAAGTTCTTCTTCGTTGCGGACATAGTGGTCATAACTTTCGTGCTGCCAGAATTTGCCATTGCGGTCCAATGCCAGATTGCAAGCGCGGGCGGTTCTGCCTTTGAGCAGTCGCAGGGTTTCCGTGAGCGGATATTTTCTGCTCATGCCATGATGCGGCGACGCTTCAGTAACCAGCGATTCGATGAGCAGATGCACATGATTGGGCATGAGGCAATATGCCAGCAGGTGGTAGCGCTCTCCATTCATGCGATGAATTTCATCCGCAACGATTTGGGCAACGCGCGCCTGGGCCAGCCAATGATTGCCATGTTGGGCGCGGTCGAGCCATTCATCGTACTTTCCAAAGTACTTCTTCTGAATTTGGTAACGCTGTTCGAGGCTGGCCGTTTGCAGCTCTTTCTCACGCTGTTGTTTGAGTTCCAGCCAAACCACAGACGGAACAGCATCGGCGAGATTGAAGGTGATGAAGAAGGCATGACCTTCAGGATGAATGTGCGGCAGACGGCGGCGATAGTAAATTTCGCTCATGGGGTTCCTGTGGTGATGTCGTTTTTTTTTGATGTGAGGTAGTGCGACATAAATGTCGCATTACAGAGGGTGGTGTAGTGCGGTATTAATATCGCACTACGGAAGATTGCCGTGCAATGAAGTGCGTGGGGATGCGGCGCGGCTGGAAGGGGGTGTCGTTTTCCAGAAAGTTGAGCAGCTGCCGGGTGGCGTCAGCACCCCACTCCAGGCGCGATGCGCCAACGGTCGAGAGCGAGGGCTGCATGTAGCGGGCAATTGGGATGTCATCGAAGCCTGCCAGCGCAATATCGTCTGGGGCGCGCAGCCCGCGCTCGCGCATGGCGCGCAAGAAGCCGATTGCCATCTGGTCGTTGGCACAGAAGACGGCTTCGGGCAACGGGCGGGATTCGAACAGGGTTTGGGCTGCCTGATACCCCGAAATCTCGTTGAAATAGCCCTGCACCACCCGCACCGGAACGCCCGCTTGTTCGGCTTCTTGTAAAAAGGTGCGGGTGCGTTCCTGGTTGTCGAACGAATCGGGCGAGCCAGCCACATACGCCAGTCGCCGGAACCCCTGCTGGTAGAAGTGCTGAAAGGCCTGACGCACGCCCTGGGCGTTATCCAGCAGCGAGGGGAAGATGTAGTCCCCCGTCAGGAAACGGTCCATGACCACGATGGGGAAGCGGCGCGAGGCCAGTTTGATGACCGAGTCGTCTTTGATTTTGGAGTCGAACACGATGGCGCCATCCACCTGCCGGTAGTGCAGCAGGCGGCGTGGCGAGCGTGTTTCGGGGCTGACGATGAGTTCGTATTCCGTTTCCAGGATGACGCTGTGGATGCCTTCCAGAATCTCTTCGTAGAACGAGCCGCCAAAGCGGGAGATGAACACCCCCAGAATGCGCGTTTTGGCTTTTTTGAGATGGCGCGCATGGGCGTTGGGGTAGTAGTGGAGCTGCTCAGCAGCTTCTAACACGCGCAGACGCGTAGATTCGCTGATATTGCCCGTGTTGTTCAACACATACGAGGCGGTGGTGATGCTGACTCCAGCAAGTTTGGCGACATCACGGATGGTGGTCATAGGTTTACTCTGTAACGCGACATTAATGTCGCGTTACGGGATGGGGGTGATTTGCAGGCGTTCCAGTCCGCGGCGGAGGTGTTCGTTTTTCATGCTTATCCGATAGACCAGGTCGTTCTGGAAATTCGCTAACATGAGCAGGCTGATGCCTTTGTCTATGCCGATGACATCGGAAGCATACCAGTTTTTCGTCAGGTTGTAGGCATCCTGGAAGCCGTATTTTCCCTTGAGCGGCTCGAGGCTGTAATAGTGCAGCATGGCCTGCGCGGCTTCTTCGGGCAGGAAGAGAATCGAGGCGATGGCCGCGTAGGGCGGGACGGTGTCATCCACCTTGTGGGCGTTGTTGTCGTATCCCGAAGGCGGCGCACCGTACAGGCCGTTGTACCCATTCGGTCCATCGCAGGCGCTCAATCCCCAGGCACTCGGGCCGAGCGTCTGGTATTTTTCGTCCATGCGGACGGCGAAATCATAATGGGCGCGTGCGGCGCGGACGGAGTTCTCGAACCAGTTGACGCCTTCGCGGTCGGTGGTGTTGCGGAAATCCAGCCAGGCGTGGCTGAACTGATAGGTAAAGAGCGAGCCAAACCAGGAGTGGATGAACGGTTCGCCATCGCCGTACTTTCCGATGTGCCGGATGAAGCCGTAGTAGAGCCGGTCATCGGTGGGGTGGGTGGGGGAACCCGCTGCCAGCACGTAGAGCATCAACTGTTCGGCGTAGAAATCCCAGTGTCCCTCGAAGCCTTTTTCGGGGCGGTAGGCCATGTAGAACATCTGGCGCGAGTCATCTACGAACCAGTTCCAGTTCACGTCACGGTAGAGCTGCTCGGCTTTGGCGCGTACTTCGCCGCCGAAGTATTCGCCAGCGGTCAGGACGCCCATCATCAGGATGGCGGTATCAATGCTCGAAACTTCGCTGTTCCAGGCGCGCTGGCCGGTTTGCATCTCCACGAAGTGATAAAAGAAGCCTTCGGTGCGCTCCATGCCCAGCAGGGTCTCCAGGGTGCGGTTGGCGCGTTCGTACGCCTGTTCGTAGGGGACGTAGCCTTTTTCCACCCCGATGGGGTAGGCTGATAACGCAAAGCCGACGGCAGCGATGCTGGCAATGCCGGGCGAGCCGGGGTAACGGTCACGAATCAGCCCGTAGCCCGGGCTGGCCGGGTCGCGGTTGGCCTGCTCCCAAAAGAAATCGAAAGCGCTTTTCATTTCGTACTCGATGACGGTTTCGAGCGTCACCGGTGTGGGGGTGGGAGTAGAGGTTGGAGCGGGGGGAAAAGTCGGGGAAACGGGAACCGGCTGCGGCGTTGCGGGCGAGGCGCAGCCCGTCAGCAGGAGCAGGAAAATCGCAAGCAGGGAAAACGTCTTATTCACCGGTGATACCCGTCCTCTCTACCGATTCTACGAACCAGCGTTGCAACAGGAAATACATGACCAGCAGGGGGGCGATGTTCAGGAACGTGCCGCTCATTTTGACGGCTTCGTTGAGCCGGTCGAAGATGTTGACCGTGCCGGGCGGGTACAGGTTTTCGTAGGCCTGCACGAAGCGCGAAAGCTGCATGGGCAGGGTCGTCACGCCGCCTTCCAGGAAGATGGAGGTGAGGAAGGTCTCGTTCCAGTACCAGACCACAGAGAAGATGAAAGAGACGATGAAGGCCGGCAAGGCTGAGGGAACGGCAATGGTGAGAAAGATTCGCAGGTCGGAGGCGCCGTCCAGGCGGGCGGCTTCTTCCAGCACTTTGGGCAGCGAGAGAAAACTCTGGTAGAAGATGAGAACGAAGATGGCGCTGCGGTAGCCCTGTCCCAGCATGGCGGGCAGGATGATGGCCCAGGGGCTGCAGAGCAGGCCCAGTTCTTTGTACGCCAGCATTTGCGGGATGACGGTGTTTTGGGGCGGGATGATGAAGGTTGCCAGCAGGAGCAGGAGAATCAGTTTTTTGCCCCAGAAGCGGTAGCGTGCCAGCCCGTAACCGACCAGCGAAGCCACAAGCGTTTGTAGAATGGAGGGCAGCACGCTCACCATAATAGAGGTCGTGAGGATGGTGGGATAGTTTAGGACACGATAGGCTTTTTCGTAATTTCCGGTGTACAGTTCGGTGGGTACCCATTGCACCATCGGGTTGAGCAGGTCGGAGGGGCTTTTGATGCTGGTGACGAACATGAACAGCAAGGGGTAAAGGTACACGAAGCCAATTGCGACCAGCAGGGCGTATAACAAAACGGTGAACACCACGCCGTTGCGAGTATGACTGCCAAACAGGAAACTCTTCCACCAATTGAGAGTAAAACGACGCATAAACAACATATCAGTCCCTTTCTTTGGTTGTCTGTTTGCCCAGGAAGAGATAGACAATGCCTAGCAGCAAAACCAGGACGGCAAAGTAGAGAAATGCCATAGCGCTGGCATAGCCAATGCCGCCCTGTACGGCGTAGGTCTGGTTGTAGATGTACTGGATGACCTTGTTTTCAGAAAAGTGCGAGAGGGTGATGACGGTGTAGATGGCGTTGACCAGGTTGGCGGTGGAAAGCGAGGGCAGCGTAATCTTCCAGTAGGCTTCCCAGGCGGAGGCGCCGTCAATGGCGGCGGCTTCGTAGATGCTCTTATCCACTTTTTGCAGGCTCGAGAGGTAGATGAGAATCTGCACGCCCGAAAACCACAGGATAAGAATGAACGAGGTCAGCAGGTATTCGACCGGGTTACGCAGCGCGCGCGGCAGTTCGGCGATGAACTGCGCCACCGCCGGGATGTTGGCAATGCCCGGCGCCGATGTGGCACCCTGCGCGGTTAGTTCGCGGATGACCGGGCCGCTGGTGATGACGACCGGCAGGAAGAAGATGGTGCGAAACAGCCCTTTCAGTTTGAAGTTTTGATTGAGAAAGAGCGCAATCACCATCGAAAAAATCAAGACAATCGGGACGGAGACGATGGTTTCGATGGCGTAGCCGATGACCAGCTCGATGAAGTTGGGGTCCGTGAACAGGGCGCGGGTGTAGTTGGCCCACTGCACGAACTCCAGACGGATGCCCTCGGCAGTGACGGTGACGCGGTTCAGGCTGTAATGAAAGGTTTCCAGGAGCGGGACGAGGGTGAACAGCGCAAAGCCCACAATCCAGAGCAGGATGAAGCCATAGCCATACAGGGCTTCACGCATTCGTAGGGTGAGGAGGCTGCGGGGCGGGGTCTTCATGGCACGCTCTCCACCAGGGCAGCATTCCGCGCGGGGATGGTGCGGCCCTGATATGCAAAAGGCTGGTTGGTGTAGTTGACGACAATCTGTTTGCCGTTGGCGTAGGTGGTGACGAACACGCCTTCGCGCAGTTTCTGGCGGGCGGTGATTTGCTCTCCGCGCACGGGGGCGAGCAGGGCGTTCATCCAGGCATAGGTCTCACGAATGTGTTCTCCCCACTGCGCGTAGGAGGAAGTGTAAATCCAGCTGGAGCGGGTATCCAGCATCCGCGCGGTTGGTTCGAAGGTGAGGAAGTAAGACGGGTAAATGCCGTAATCCACGTGGCGCAGCAGGTCTTCCTGAAGGTCTGGGGAGAAGTTGAGCGCCGCGCCGTAATACGGCACATAGCCCGCCAGCACAATCGGCAGGAACGGCACGGCTTCGGAGGTGTAGATATAGCCGTTGTCGCCCAATGGCATATCGTAGTAGGCAGAGGCCAGGCTCCACAGGTAATCGTTCGGGCGGTAGAAGCCCAAACGCTGGGGCGAGCTGCTCAGCGCATCCTGATAGGCGCGGATGGCCTGCTGACGGTTGAGCGGCGCGTCTTCGCGGAAGTCGCTGTAGAGGGTAAAGCCGATGCCATCCAGCGCAAGCCCGGCTGTCAGTTGCGAGGCGATGCTTTGCGTCAGCGCGTTGTAGCGCTGCTGGAATGCCTCGAGGGTCAGGTAGTAGTTCTCGTAGCGGTTGTAGCCTTCCAGGTTGACGCTGGTAATCGCCATCGCCAAATCGCGGCGGGGAGAGTAGCCGCTTTCTTTCTTGAGTGCCGCCTGCGGGTCCAGGTAGAGCGAGAATCGTCCGCCCTGCGCGGTGATGTCTTCGTTCAGGGCGCGCAGTTCGTCCAGCGACCCCAGCCTGCGTTCCAGGCGCAGTGCGGTCGGGGTCATGCTCGAAGCGCCGAGCGGCTGCCAGCCGAAGTAAATCACTTCCGGGTTGGGGAGTTGCAAATCTTCGAGCAGGGTTTGCATCTGGCGGAGGGTGGTCATCGGGACAAAGCGCCACCAGAACAGGACTTTTTCTTTGTCGCCGCCCAAAAACTCCAGCCGGATGCCGATGTTTGGGTTGGGGTCGTTCACTTTCCGCAGCAGGCCTTTTTCCACCAGGTACTGCTGATAATTGCGTGCCATGCCGACGTAATCGGCTTCTTCCCCGTGCAG
>CAZNCT010000008.1:54937-59331 GCA_964571615.1 uncultured Anaerolinea sp.
TCGGCCGCCTCGCCATGCAAGACACGATAGTGCAGCACCACGTCAAAGTCGTTGGTCTGTTTTTGGATGGTGGTCACGCCCGCGCCGGAGCGGTTGGTGGCCTGGAAGTAACTTTCGTTGTAGATGAAAGCGTTGTAGAGGAAGTTGAAGTTGGTGAGGATGCCCGCCGGGTGGGCCTGAATCTCGCCATAGGCCGCGCCGTCTTCCACCACCGCGAGGAAGGCATTTTGTTTTTCGCCATGCGCCATGCCATAGACGGGGAAGGAGAGGGGCAGCGGGCGGTTGATTTGCGGGTTGCGGGGCAGGGCGGCTATCATGCCCAAATCCGGGCCGTAGTAACGCCCGTAGAACATGTTCTTTGCCTTGGTCGAATCGGCAAAGCGGATGAGGCTGCCCGTGCCATCGGGCAGGAGCATGTAGCCCGGCGTGCTGCCACCGCGCGTGGCGCCCAGAAAGGGGTAGAGATAGACCAGCCCCAGTTTGAAGGCGGGGTTTTCCTGCCGAATCGATTCGGACGGGATTTCGACCCGCACGCCCTCCGCTTCGAGCTGCAAGCGCACCTGGAGGCCGATTCCAACGTCCTCGAACAGGAGCGCGGCCTCGACCCCTGCCTCGATAGGCGTGACGTTGAGCGTGTGTCTGGCGTTGGCAATCGAAATGCGTTTGCTCACCGCCTTTTCATCCAGGTATTCGATGCTCACACCGCTCTGGGCAAACGCCCGCCACGATTTGTTCAGCCGGTCGCCCGGCTGGAGTTCGTCTATGCCGGAGTGCCAGAGATAGCCGCTGCGCTTATCCAGCAGTTTGAAGGCCAGGGTGGAGGCATCCACATAGAGCGCGAAGCGCTCGTTTTCGGCGGCGGGCTGGTAGGAGGGGGGAATCTCCTGCGGGCGTGGCACAAAGGCACGCGCCGGGCCGGATGGCAGACTAACCGTCACCAGCAGGAAGACCATCAACAATAGGCGAGATGAATTTCGCAGCACAGATTTAGCCACGCAAACCAACCTCCTGAACAATTGCCAGGATGAATTCGTACAACTGGTTGAACAGCACATAGAGGATGTAGCCGGTCAGCAGGAACATCGCCATCGTGAACAGGGTGGTCAGGATGTTGCGGAGGGTCTCGGAAACCGAATAGTTGTGAATTTCCTTGACCATGATGAACAGCATCAGCCCCGTCCAGAACCACATCAGTTGGGTGGAGAAGTTGTAGATGAAAATTTCGTTGAGGGTGAGCAGGTTCGAGAGCAGGGCAATCGGCACGGCAAACAGGGCGTAGGGGAACAGGCTGTAGGCGCTGCCGATGACGACATGCCGCAGGCGTCCTTCGCCATCGCTGATGGTGGAGACCAGGTAGTTGGCCGCGTTCCACAGCAGGATGGCAAGCACGGCGTAGGCCAGCTCGGTTTCGACCGGAATCCAGGCCGGGCTGGGGTAGGGGCTGAAGATGAAACCCGTCAGGTAGAGCGAGAGGATGCGGGAGAGAATCACCCAAAGGTAGAGCAGCAGGGCAAAGGTCAGGCTGCCGCGCTGGTCTTTCTTGATGTAGTAAAAACTATCGGCGGGCTGCCGGATGAAGCGGAAGAGGAAGACGAAATCATCCACCAGGCGGATGTTTTGCAGCTGCCGCGCTTTCTCGCGCAGGGGTTCCAGCCAGCCGTGGCGTTTTTCCAGGCGGGTGAAGACGGCAGAAGCCGCCCACAGGCCGAAGAAGGCCAGGAGCGCGCTGCCGAGATATTGCTGCAAGACGGCGTTGCGGAGTTCCCAAAAGGTTTCGGAGTAGCCGTTGCGGTCTTCGGCGGTGCGGTAGGCCTGCAGGGCGCCGGGGTATTCGATCAGCTTGTAGCAGGCATCGGCAATGCCCTGATAGGACATGAGGAACAGCCCGTTGTAGGTCAACACGTCCTCGAAATACGGCCTGGCTTCCACGTAGAAGCCGTCCATGTACAGGCGCACGCCTTCATGCACGCGGCTGGCGAAAGCGGTGGCGCGGTAGATGAGAATGGCGTTTTTGTCCTTGTCCAGCACGTAGAGGTCGTCTCCGGCGCGCTCGATGGAGACGGGGTTTGCCAGCATCCCCAGCCGCTGGTCGCCGGTATCTTTGGCGCCGAAGACAAAGAGCAACATGCCGTTGGCGGTGTATTCGTAAATTCTGCCGTCCGCGTCCACCGCAGCGAGCAAACCATCTCCGCTGACGTGCAGGTCGCGGAAGGTGCTGGAGCCGAAGACGCTCTCCAGCAGGTTGATGCCGGCGATGTTGAACTTGCGGATGCTGCGCTGCCGGTCGGTGCCGGCGGTGACGGTGTAGATGAGCGACTGGCGGTCAATGGCGAGGTTGGAGGGGGAGGCCGCTTCGGTCTTGACGAACTGCTCCAGCTGCTCTCTGGTCAGGAACATGCGCTGCAAAATCATCTTGAGCGACATCTGTGCCTGGTTTGCGCCGAAGTAGCCGATGAAGTTGCCGTTCGTGTTCATCATCACCAGGCCATCCACCGAACCTTCGCTGACGATGTAGAGGTTCTTGCGCGCATCCACGATGAGTTTGCGAGGCAGGAATTCGCGCCGTTTGCCAAAGAGCGGCTCGGAGGGACGCCCGAACTCGGCCCGCAGGCTGCCATCCGGGTTCAGGATGACAATCGTGTTCTTGCCGGCATCGGCAATGTAGAAAACGCCGTCTTCGTCTATGAACAGGCCGGTGGGTGCTTTCAACAGTCCCTGTCCAAATTCTGCGGCAATTTGAAAGTCCTTATCCAGTTTGACGATGCGTCCGTTGCCTGTATCGGCGATGTAGAGGAAGCCATCGGGGGCGAGGAACAACTCTTCGGGCGCGGCCAGCGGCAGGTCAATCTCATCGCGCGGGATGTAGGCATCCTGCGTGGGGTAGAGCATCCCGCCCGGACCGCGCGCCCAGGTGGTGTAAGGGGAAAGGGCAATCGCCCGCGTGGCAAGAGCGGCGGTCAACAGGAGAGTCGCAAGCAGCAGAAGGGGGAGGATTCGCTTCATTTACTCACCTTGCACAGTAGAGCGAGATTGATCTCGCTTGACACGGTAGAGCGAGATTGCTCTCGTCTTTTTCAGGCGAGGTGAATCTCACCCGATGGGAAAACTGCTTAGAAACGGTCATTTCAACCCCGAATGCGACATGGTACTCATCACCTGGCTTTGCAAGAAGATGAAGATGATGAGATTGGGCAGGAACATGATGAGCGCGGCGGCGGCGGCAATGCCCTGCCCGGCAACCAGGTTCGCGCCGCTGCTGGCCGCCGTCAGGGTGCTGAGGTAGAACGCGAAACTCTTCAGGTTTTCCGCGTTGACGTAGAGCGTGGAGGTTTCGGCGTTGTTCCAGGCGGCCTGAAACGCCAGAATGGCAATGGTGGCGATGGCCGGACGAATCATCGGCAGGACGATGTGCCAGTAGATTTCCAGGTCGGATGCCCCGTCAATCTGCGCGGCTTCGATGACTTCGTTCGGGATGCTGTCCATGAACTGTTTGAGCAGGAAGAGACCCACCGGCATCGCCAGCCCGGGCAGGATGTGTACCCAGAAGGTATCCAGCAAATTGAGCCGCTCGATGACGAGAAAACGCGGAATGGTGACGGCAATCGGCACGAACATCAGCGCCAGCGTGTTGACGGCGAACAGCGTCTGCTTGAGTTTGAAGCGTTTTTTGGAGAGCGCATACGCGGCGGTGCTGGAAACCAGGATGGACGCCGCCACTGCCGCCAGCGTGATGACGATGCTGTTGAACAGATAGCGGCTGACCGGCACGCCGGAACTGGACATCTTCGAGAACAGGTCGGTGAAATTCTTGAGCGTGGGGTTGACCACGAAGAAGCGCGGCGGGTAGGCGTAGAGTTCATCCGGCGGCTTGAAAGCGCTGGAGAAAATGAACAGGATGGGCAGCAGCATGAACGCCGCCAGCGGCAGCAGCAGCACGTAGAACTTAATCTGGCTGACGTGAAAGCCATCCGGGTTGATGCCCCGATTGCGAACGCCGGTGAAGCGGTGAAACCAGTTTCGTTTCATGGTGGTTGAACCTGATTGCAAATTTTGTTGCGATTCGTGCGGTAGTGCGAGATTTATCTCGCATTTCTGCGCGACATAAATGTCGCGTTACGATTTTCTGCGTGGGGCGAGATTTATCTCGCACTTTCAGGCGACATGAATGTCGCGCTACTCTTCGTTGGCGAACAAACGATTGGAAAGCCGGGTGAAGAACAACACCATCAGCAGCAAGACCACCGAAACGGCGGCGGCGTAGCCCATTTCGTAGCGCAGAAAGCCGTAGTCTTCGATGTGGTTGACAATTAACTGACCGGCGTATTGCGGCGTGGGGTTGCTGCCCGAGAGGGTGACGCCAATCGCGCCCGCCTGGAACGTGCCGACGATAGCCA
>CAZNCT010000009.1:0-34601 GCA_964571615.1 uncultured Anaerolinea sp.
CCAGCGACCCAAGCAGGAGAACCAGGTTGACAATTGGCCCCCGGGGTTTAGAAAAAACTTTTGGATTGAACAAACCGGCTACCAGCCAGGGCAGGTAGAGAGTTGCCAATTGCGCGGCCAGCCAGGAGGGTTCAAACGCAAAGCCCGAAATGCGCTTGTTTTTGACCAGCCCGCGCACCGAAAAAAGTTCCTGAATTTCGCGCAGTTCGGCGCGGTAGCCGTTGTTCAAGCCATAAAACTGAATGGCGCCCCAAACCAGATGACCCACCAACCCGACCATGAGCCAGCGCACCGAAAATTTGACATCAGCCTTGTCCTGGTTCATCCAGGCGGCGGCCACAAAAAACGACAGGCCGATTGCCAGGGTGACCAGCGCGCGGATGGCCCGATCGGCGTAATCGGCGCCGCGCAGTTCGATGGGGGCAAAGGTCGCTCCCAGGGCAGTGGCGGCCAGCGCCGCCAGAACAAAAGCAGTCAGCGCGCTGGCACTTGCCAGCCGGGGAAAGCGGGTTTGTCCACGCCAGAGCATGATCAAAAGCACCAGCAAGAGGGCCGCCAGCGGGTACAAGGCCAGGGGCCGCACCACCGTCCCCGCGCCCATGAAGGGCAGGTAGCGGAAACTGGTGATGGGCAGGCTGACAAGCGTCAAAGCCCAAAGCAGGCGGGAGAGCTTTTGGAAGTGCATCGGGGTCAGTATTCAGTGGTCAGTGTTCAGTATTCAGTGGAGTCAAAAGTCTGGAGACTTTTGACTCCTGCAAATCAGGAGGTTTTGGAGTCCTTTGCGAAAAACAACGCCCAGAAGGCCAGCAAAGCCATCCCCAGGCCGGCACCGGCCAGGGCATAGGTGCCAGGCGGCACCGCGCGAGTGACGGGCAGGTTTTGGGTCTGGGTTGGGGTAACGACCAGGTAAGGGGTAAACTGGTCTGCCGAGGCTCGGGCTTTGACGGTGAAGGCCTCAGCCCAGGCCCCGGCCAGTTTGGCGGCGAGACCGGCATCGGCTGAGTGCGCGTAAAAGCGCCAGCCGCCATCGGCAGGCTGGGAGAGAGTCAAAACCCCAGAGCGCAGAGTCGCTACATCCAGCCCGCCCTGTTCTGCAACCGCTTGCAAGACATCATCGGCCCAGGCCAGTTCAAGCAGTTTGCGGGCTTCGCGGTCGAGAAAGTAGAAAACTTCGCGGTCGGGGATTTCAGCCCAGGATTGCTCGACGTTGAAATCCACCACCACGGTGGCGCGGGCGCGATAGTCTGGCGGGAAGAGGGCATACACGGCCAGGCCGAGCAGTCCGCCCAGCAATGCGCCCAAGAACCACAGACGCCAGGCGCGCAGCAGGCGGTAAAGGTCATCAAAGGTAGGGGGGGTGAAGATGGTTTGCATGGAGTCAAAAATCTCAGATTTTTGCTCAAGCGTCAGGAGACGTTTGAGTCCGTTTTAGCTTGCGCTGGCGGTTCCAATTAATCAGCGGGGCAACCAGTTTGCGGAGGTAGTATTTGGCAACAATGGGCGCAAGGGGAGTGCCGCCATCGCGGTAGTGGACTTTGAGCATTTCGGGCCAGCAGCGGTCGTCGGCGGCGATGGTTTTTCCGCTGCTGTGCAGGCGGAAGTTGGCCCAGACCGGGCCGGGGAGGTAACGAATTTCGCTGATTTTGGCCAGCCGCACCCACAGGTCATAATCCATTGCAAAATAGAAGGACGGGTCGAGCGGGCCGACCTGTTTCCACAGGCTGGCGCGCCAAAAGGCGGCCTGCTGGGGGATGTGAACGTAGCCCCGACGCAGGCGGGCGTAGTCGGTTTGGGCGGCGGGAAAACGGCCAATGACGCGATCGTTTTCGTCGATGAAATGGGTATCGGCATAAACCAGCCCGATTTGCGGATTTTCTTTCAGAAATTGTACCGCGGCTGTCACCGCACCGGGGTTGTAGGTGTCATCCGAGTTGAGCCAGGCCAGGATGTCGCCGCTGGCGCGGGCAAAGCCTTTATTGATGGCATCGGTCTGGCCTTTGTCTTTCTCGCTGACCCATCCGGCCAGTTTGTGGGCGTATTTCTCGATGATGTCACGGCTGCCATCGGTGGAGCCGCCATCCATGACAAAGTATTCAATGTCCGGGTAGTCCTGCTCGAGCACGGAGAGAATTGTCCGCTCAAGATAGCGGGCCTGGTTGAAGGAGGGGGTGACAATGGAGACTTTCATAGGCGTTTAGGGGTTGGTTGCTACCATCCGCGCTGGGCCAGAAAAGAGCGCTGGTAGATGTGTTTGGCCAGGTCGCGCAGGGGCGCCTCGAGCAGTTTGAAGGTGAGAACCGCCACCAGCACAAGAATCAGGTAGTAGAGAAAAAAAGTGCCGGTCGGGCCGAGATTGGGGATCAGCGGCAGCAAGTATTTCTGGTAAGCGGCATGAACCGGGGCTTGCAGGATGTAACTGGCATAGCTGGCATTGCCCAAAAGGACAAACAACGGCGAGCGGAAGAGGGCAGAAATCCACCCGTTTTCATACGAGAGCGCAATCATGATGAGCGCAAAGAACGGTGAAAAAACGCCTGTGGTCGTGGCAAAACGATAAGGAAACCCCAGCAAGCGGATAAAATCATTGAGAAAAAAGAACACCAGGACGAAAACCGCAAGGCTAGCGAACAGCATCACCCGGGCCATCTTGGGATTGGGGGAGTAGTTGCGCCCATACTCGCTCCACCAGCGCCCACCCAGGCTGCCGAGCAAAAAACTGCCCAGGTGCATGAGCGGGTTGTAATAAATGACATGCGACCAGAAAACGCCTGTGCGCGTGTTGAAAAGGTAGGTATTGACAGCCAGACTGACTGCCCAGATGACCACAATTCCCCAGAACATGGCTTTGAAAGGCGCCCGATAAGCAACCCACAAAAAGACGGGAAAAACAAGGTAGCAAAAAGCCTGCGCCGACAAAAACCAGGCTGTGTAATTCAGGCTAAGCGGGTACGGCGGGAACCAGGCCTGCAACATGCCGAGATTCAGGGCAATGGCAGTGTACCCGCTGCGGGTGGCCGGGTCGAGGGCCAGGGTCAAAATCAGGGCAAAGAGATAAACCGGGTAGATGCGCGTAAGACGCATATACCAGTAACGGATGGGTCGAATCTCTGTGCCTGGCCTGAAGTACACCAGCGCCATGGTAAAACCCGAAAGGACAAAGAAATAGGTCACAAAACCGCCCCGGGTGGTGAGTGCATTCAGCACCGGCAGGGTAAAGGGAAAGGCTTCGCGTCCGTAATGAAAGACCAGTACTGGTAAGGCAGCGATAAAACGGGTAAAAGTAAGATGGTCAACTCTTTGCATCGGCAGGTCTATGGAAAGACAGCAATTGTATCAAGGTCGTAGAAATCAGCAACACAGGCATTGACCCAAAACCCCGGCGATTGGCGCAGGTCAATCAACCCGCCGGGCGGCTGAATGCCGTCCAAACGCACATCGAGAGTGCCGCCCTGGCGCTGACTGCGCAAAAACGCGTCGCGCTCGTCCCAGGTTTGGGCGTAACGTTCCAACTGCGCCAGAGAGGGCGCTTCACGATACAGGAACCAGAGCGGGTAGGCCGAAACCAATAAGAACAGGGCCGAGACGGCAAACAGGCCAAACGATTTTGAGAACCAGGCCTGCCGGCCAAGCCAGGGAGCGGCCTGCCGCGCCAGCAGCACCCCCAAAGTCATCAGGGCGGCGCTCAAAACAAACTGGGCCGGGAAGAGCGCGCGCGGTTCCGGGTAGCCATATTCGCCATAGACATAAACACTGGGCGCAACCAGGCTGGCAATCAGGGTATAGGTCGTCAGGGCAAGCAGGCCAAAACCCAGCCAGGGGCGGGGCAGGGCGGAGGGTTGCCGGTCAAACAGGGCCAGTCCCAACCCAAAGGCCGCCAGGAGCGACATGAGCGCCGGGAGCATGAAAGAACGCAGGCTGTTGAGAATAAAATCAAACGCAAAAATGAAAATCAGCGGAATTTTCGCCACAGAAAACTGCGACTCGGGGATGTTGTTCATCCGAACCGTGTTGCCCGGAGCCAGGAAAACCACCAGCAAAGCCAAAAGCGAAACCGCCAGGGCCAGGCCGAGGGGCGCCCAGAGCGCCTTTTTCTTCCAGAAAACGGCCGCGGACAGGGCCAGGCTGAAACAAGTCACCTGCAAAGCCAGGGTGGTTTCAGAAAGCCCGCCCGCCAGAAAAGCCAGCAAAGCCAGCGCCAACAATCCGGCTTTACGGAGCGGCTGAGGCCGGGCCAGCCAGGCAATCAGCGCGGCCATGCCCGCCAGAAAGACAACCGGGGCGAAATAAGTCACCAGGCCCATCATCCAGTAAACGGATTGGAAACGATTGGGCGTTTGCAAGATGCTGAAAAAGGTCAGCAAGAGTGCCAGGTTTGCCGCCAGTAAGGGCCGCATGGGCTGCCCCCAAAAACGGGAGAGGCTGCGCAGTGCGGCAAAGAGCGCAAGCGCCAGAAGCGCAATCATCAGGGCCGGGAAAAAGCGCATCCCCTCTGCGCCAAAGGGACTGAGCAGGCCCACCAGCAAAACGTTGGTATAACGGTTCGACCAGGTGACGTACACCATCCGAACCGCATCGAAGAGATTCGCAGCATTCTGGACAATGGAAACGTAGCAAAAATCATCGGCCCAATAGCGTGAAAACGAGCCGACAAACATCAAGAACAGCAGGGCGGCCAGCCCCGTCAGGCTTTGCAGCCACAGCCAGGCATCAAAAAGGCGCTGAAGAGAAAGTTTCATCAAGATTTTCGCAGCATTTGGAAAAACCACGTCCGCAGGCCGAGATACCATTGGCGCAATTTGGCCAGGCCAAGCAAGGCCAGCAGAGCATAAGCCATACGATGGCTCTCACGCAGGGCAACGGGCGGATTATACCGGAAAGCCCGGGCATAAGCCTTGAGCGCGGCGGCGTAAAAGCCGCCATCGAGCAGGTAGAAGGCATCCAGCCGGTGCGCGCCAGCCAGAATGCGGCGGCGATGGGCCGCAAAGACCGGCCCCAGCAATGGGTGGGTACGCATCCAATCCACAATTTTGAAGGCTTCGCGCCCAAATTCGGCAGTACGGGCCAGATTTTTGGCCTCGGGGTGATAACGGGCGGCGGCCAGGGTTTCGGGGATGTAAACCATCGGCGCAAGCGCCGCCAGGCGCAGCCAGAGATGATGGTCGAGCAGCAGGTGATAATCCAGGTCGAGATACCCGGCCTGCTCCAGCACGGCCCGGCGCATAAAAACCGCAGGCTGGCTGATAATGTTGAAAGCCATCAAATCGGCCAACGCATAAGGCCGAAAGGTCTGCAGGTTGAAAGCCTGGCCGTTTTCGTTAATCGAAAGCACATCCCCGTAAACCAGCCCGGCTTCGGGGTGTTTTTGGAAAGTTTCGATGGCCTTGCGAATGGCCCCGGGCTGGTAAATGTCATCGGAATTGAGCCAGGCGATGAATTCTCCGCTTGCGCGCCGGAATCCTTTGTTGATGGCATCGGCCTGGCCCTGGTCCCTCTCGCTCACCCAACCCGATAACTGACTCTCGTAGCGACGGACAATTTCCACGCTGGAATCGGTCGAGCCGCCGTCGATGACAAAATACTCCATCGCGGGGTAGTCCTGTCCCAGCACCGAGCGGATGGTCTGCTCAAGATAGCGGGCCTGGTTGTAAGAGGGGGTGATGATTGAGATGAGGGGAGGCATAGGGGGCAGAGAGACAGGTAAACACGGAAAACAGGGAACTGAACCTACCGTTGTGGATTTTTCAGGTCGTAGATGATGTACAGGGAGGTTTGGGCAAAGACAGCGTAGGTTTCGAGTTTTTGAGCCAGTTGGGGGTTGCGGCTGAGTTCCTGAAAGTCGGTGACGAGAAAATAGGCTTTGTCGCGGGTTTGTTCGGCAAAGGCCTGCTCAAAATCGGACGCGGGCCACCACAAAGCAACATTTTGCCAGCCGTGATAAAAGAGCGGATACCCATAGCCTTGAGTAACCGCAATAATTCCGGGCTGGCGCTGGAGCAGTTCACCAATTTCAGCGTAGGCCTGCGCCATCGGGCGGTTATCGCGGATGCGGATTTGCAGGTAGGTTTGAAGGCTGTTCGTAAGCAGGAAGACCACCAGCAGAACAGCGAGCGCGGCGCGCGCTTTTGGCCCGCGAGCGCGTTGCAGGGTTTCGTCAAGCAGAACCGCCGCCAGGGGAGCCATACCGAGGGCCGCAACCGGGATGAGCGGCAGGCCGTAGTAGTCGTGGCTGGCAATGTGATGGGTTTTGACCAGTCCAAAAACAAGATAAAAAGCCCAGATGGAAAGCAAAAACCAGCGGGTGGTTCTATCGACAAAAAAGAAAGTGCCTGCGATTGCCAGCGCCAGAAAGAAAAGCGGCAGGATGTTATCGAGTTTGTCGAGCCAGCGCAGGTAGAACGAGGGGCTAAACCACAGGTTGGCAAACATTCGTCCGCCAAATTCGCTGGCCAGGAAGCCGCGCCCAAAGATGCCGTCGTAAACATAGAAGCCCCCCGGCAACATGCCCAGGGCAACCAGCAGCCAGGTCTGGGGACGTTTCAGGGCCGGGAGCAGGCCCAGGCGCGGCAGGAGCAGCCCAAGCACACCGCCAGCGACAAAGAAGAAGGCGGTCAGTTTAATGTAGATAGCCAACCCGCCGAGCAGGCCAGCAAGCGCCGCCCAGCGCCAGCAGTCCGGGTGACGCGTCCAGCGTTCAAAGGCCCACCAGAAAGCCAGCAAAGAGAGCACCATCAGCGGGTCGGGTTGAAAGGCACGGCTGGCGCTAATGCCATAGGGCAGGAAAAGGTAAAAGAGCAGGGTCGCGTAGGCGGCAGTGCGCGTCTCTCGTCCTGCCTTGTCCAACCACAGGTTACGCGCCAGCCGGTAGAGAAAGATGCCGCCAAGCACCCAAAAAATGCCAGAAAGAGCGCGGGCGACTGCGGGGGTTTCACCTGTCCACGGGTAGAGGGAAGCGGCGATATTTTCAAGAATGAGCGGTTCGAGTTGGGCTTCACGCGCCAGGAAGCGGGCCGAAAGGTCGCGCTGCCACTCGGGAATGTTGGGGGCGGTTTGCTGGTAAATGGCGCGGGCGCGGATGGCGCCGAAATACTGACGGGTAGCGTGAAAACCGAGCGGGGGGTTGTCCAGATCGGTTAAACGCAAGAAAAGCCCGAGGGCGAAGGTGAAAATGAGCAGAGTTGGATAAGCCAGTTTGACGAGAGTCCGTTTCAAGGGTAGAACGCTAAACCTTTAAGGTCGAACAGGGCCGGTTGAACGGCGAAAAGCCGCGGGTCAGAACAGGCTGTTGTAGTCGGCTTTTTCAAAAATGGTCAATTTGCCGCCGATGGTGGCATCGAGGACTTGGCGTCCGGCTTTTTCGTAGGCCTGACGCGCCATGCGATAGCCGATTTCGGAGGTTTCGAGGTCGGGCAGCTGCCAGCGGAAGCCTTTGCCAAAGTATGCCGGAGAGAAGTGATTGGGGTCGTCGCCTTCAGAGACGACGGTGGTATTGGCCGGGCCTTTGGAAGTGAAATTGTGGTCAACGCCAATCAGAATAACTTGCTGAATGCCCATGTGAAAGGCGAGTTGCAGGGCAACGTTGGTAACAGTCGCGCCTTCCCAGATGCGTCCGCGGGCGTCGGGGGCAAAGCGCGGCAGGTCGTAGGTGGTATAGAGAAAAATCGGCAGGCTACCGGCCGGGCGGGGGCTTTGCCCGCCCGCGCCCAGGCCGGGCAGGTTGGCAAAAAATTTGCGCGAGCGCCACGACAAGAATTTGGGAATTTGAACAGCCAGCATTTCATCGGCGCATTGTTCGATGACCAGGTCATTGATAGAAACCAGGTAGGTGGTGCTGAAGCCGAGTTCGGGGAACATCAGGTAGATGCGGTTCAGCCCAAAGGTGATTTCGTTTTTGAGTTTGGAAAGGTCGGTCTGTTTCAGGCTGGGGCCGTTGCCGATGATGAAGGCGCGTTTGCCTTTGTGAATGTCTTTGAGCGCGCCCAGGCGGCGGATGCTTTCGCGCCGCCAGGGGTGCAGGTAGGCCGCTGGCAGTTGCGGCAGGTCGCGCAGCCAGATGTAGGTGTTGCGCAGGAGGGGGTAGAGGGGGGAGGTTTTCAGGGTCTGCATAGAGTCAAAAATCTCCCGATTTTTGACTCCGAAATCAGGAGATTTCGGAGTCCGTTGTTACTCGGTACTCAACCGTGCCGTTGCGCCGCCATCAACCACCAGGGCTTGCCCGGTCATGAAGGAAGATTGTTCGTTATCGGCCAGGAAGTAGATGGCGCTGGCGATTTCTTCGGGCTTGCCAACGCGGCCATTGACGGTTTTGCGGGCCAGGTTTTCGAGGCGGGTTTGCAGGTCGCCGTGGCCGACGTGCCCGCGCCCCAGCCCGGCGCGCAGCATGGGCGTATCGACTGCGCCAGGCAGAATGGCATTGACGCGGATGTTTTCGGGCGCGAACTCAATCGCCATAGCGCGGGTCAGGGCCAGAAGCCCGCCCTTGCTGGCGGCATAAGCGGCAATGTTGGCCGAGGTTTGAACGGCATGGACGGAGGAAACATTGACAATCGCCCCGCCGCCCGCCTGCTGGAAGAGCGGGTGGGCCAGTTTGGCCGAGAGGAAAACCGAGCGCAGGTTCGAGGCCATCACAGCATCCCATTCTTCGACGCTGGTTTCGAGCAGCGGCTTGGCAACCTGATAAGCGGCGTTATTAACCAGCGCATCGAGGGTGGGGGTGAACTCGCGCACCTGAAAGAAGATGCGCTCGAGGACATCCGGCTGAGAGATATCGGCCTGGATGAAGCGCAGGTTGTCGGCGTGTTCGTCCTCGAGCGGGGCGCGGTCCACGCCAATGACGCGCCAGCCCTTTTGGGAAAAGAGTTTGACCGTTGCGCGGCCAATTCCACCAGCAGCGCCGGTGATGAGAGCGGTTTTGGTAAATTGAGTGTTTGTCATAGTCTCAAGTATACCCGTTCAAAAATAAGGATTGACATGCCTTTTCATAAACGATAGAATGAAATTAGACCAGTCTCAGACCAGTCTTTTTTCGGTAAGGAGAAACAAGATGAACGAAATGGGCGCATACGAGGCCAAGACACATTTTTCTGCGTTATTGCAACGCGTTAAGCGTGGCGAGCGATTTTATATCACCCATCACGGGGTTCGCCTGGCTGCATTGACTCCGGTTGAAACAGAAACAACACAACCCGTCGAAGCGGTGATTGCTCAAATCAAGACTTTCCGCCGCAATCGTTCTGCCGGGGTTTCTTTCAAAGAACTCATCGAGGATGGACGCGAATGAGCGATTCGGTGTTTGTGCTGGATGCTTCGATGACTCTGGCCTGGTGCTTCGATGACGAGGGCGGAGAACAGGCCGAAGCCGTGCTAGACCTGCTGGCCCAATCGAGAGCAATTGTGCCAACGTTATGGCTGTTGGAAGTCAGTAATGCGTTAATGAATGCTGAGCGCCGCGGAAGATTGACGCCTGCCGAAAGCGCACGATTTCTCGAATTACTGCGCAGCCTGCCGATTCAAGTCGAAGAAATCTTTTCAATGGAACGAACCTGGGGCGAGGTGCTTAATCTGGCACGCGCACATCGGCTTTCGACCTATGATGCCTGTTATTTAGACCTGGCGATGCGCTCTGGCGCTCCGCTGGCAAGTCTGGATGTAAATCTGCTTAATGCCGCAAAAGCGATGGGGGTACAAACGCTCTAAACCTGAAAATTCTTCAAACCTTCCGTATTCAACCCCAGGCCTTCAAGCAAATTTTTGATGGTGTTCCAGTGCACCCGCTCCCAGGCAGCAGGGCTGGAGTTGGCGTTGTGCGGGGCGAGCAGGACGTTGTCCATTGTCATCAGCGGGCTGGTATGCGGAAGCGGCTCATGCTCAAAGACATCCAGCGCGGCGCCGCCCAGGTGGCCCGATTGCAGGGCGGCGACCAGGGCTTCTTCGTGGATGATAGGGCCGCGGGCGGTATTGATGACCACCGCGCCAGGTTTGGCCTGCGCCAGGGTTTCGGCATTCAGCAGGTGGTACGAGGTCGGGTTCAGGTCACAATTGACCGAAATAAAATCGGAATTCGCCAGCAGGTGCGCGAGCGAAGTCATCTCGATGCCGGTTTCGGTGATAAAGACATGGTCAATCTCAACAATGTCGGCGCCATAGACCTTCATGCCAAAGGCGCGGGCGCGGCGGGTTACGGCTTTGCCAATTGCGCCAACGCCGATGATGCCGAGGCTCAGTTCGCTCAGGGCTTTGCCGGGGATTTTCTCCCAGATTCCGGCTTTCATGTGGGCGCTCATCCACGGCTGGCGGCGGGCAAAGGCGAGCAGGTAGCCCAAAACGGTATCCGCTACCGGGGTGGTGAAGGCGTTGGGGGTGCGGCGCAGTTGGATGTTCAGGCGGGCGCAGGTTTCAGCGTGGATGGAATCGACGCCGGTGCCCCACTTGGAAATCACCTTGAGGCGCGGGGCGCAGGCCTCGAGCACGGCGGGCGTGTAGCGGTCATCCCCGCAGATTGCGCCGTCAAACTGCCCGGCGTATTTCAGCAGGTCGGCTTCTTCCATGCGTTCCTGCACATCGGGGACAATCAGTTGGATGCCGTAGTGGTCAAAGACAGGACGAAAGCGCTCCACAAAGGGGAGCATGTAAGGGGCAGTCAGGAGAACGGTTTTCATGGGTTTCAGGGGTCAGGTGTCAGGTGTTGGGTTTCATGCCAGGCCTAAACGGCGGCGCATGAGCAGGTCGGCAATTTCGAAATCGGCTTCTTCGTCAATATCCACCGCTTCAAGGCGCGGAATTTCGTACATCAGCGGGCGTTCGCCCATACGGTTGCGGCGCGCCAGCAGGTTTTGACGGGTAAACAGGTAAAAGCAGGAGTTTTCTTCATAGACGGGCGGCAAATCCTGGGTTTGGAGCAAAATCGCCGGGTTGTGGTTGATGGGACGGGTCAGCTGGTCGTACAGGCGGGTTTGCCAGCGTGTGACCGAGAAGAGCGAATCAAAAGCCGGGTAAACCGCCAGGAATTTCTGAATGGCGGCTGAAAGCGTTTCGGCCTTGAGCAGCGGGTTGGTGCTGTGGGTCTGGAGGTAGAAATCGGCTTCAACCTGGGCGGTGTCGTAGGCCAGAATTTCGTTCATCGGGATTTCGGGGGCGCGCAGGTTTTCGGGGCGCTGAATGATTTTGACCTGCGGAAAGTCGGCCCGCAGGCCGTCCATAACCGGGGGGGAATCCGTATCCACCATGATGGTACCAATCTCAGGGACGGCGAGCAGGGTTTCAAGGATGTGCCGGTAGAGCGGTTTGCCAGCCAATGGACGGTAGTTTTTACCGGGGACGCGCTGGCTGTGGTGGCGCATGGGGACTAGGGCGGCGATTGTGGGCATAAAAACCTTTTCTGGAGGCAGATTATTTTACGGCTGGCAGTCGAGGCGGTCGTTGACCTGGCTGAAGGCATTTTCGCGCTGTTCGGAGGCTTCGGTTTCGGCGCGCAGCCGCTGCCAGAGAGCGCAAAGCGGGTGGCGGGCTTTTTCGGTAATTGTACCCGCCCGCAGGGTCAGTTTTTCGGCAGTTTTCCAATCGGCGGCGCGGGCGTAGGCTTCGATGAAGGGCATGTACTCGCGGGTATGCCTGGGGCCATAGCCAGCGGCCAGGGCTTGCTGCCACAAGCGGATGACTTCGTCCCAATCGCCAGCCTGGCGGGCCAGGTCGGATTTTTGGAAGGTGTAGCACCAGGTATGAGCCGGTTCGGGGCCAAAAATGGCCGGGGAGGGCCGCCAGCCTGAAGAATCAGATTCAATCCGCGCCAGGTTGGAGGCGGGCAGAAACTCATAGGTCATGGCGGGCAAGGTCTGATGGGCGGCATCTTGCGGGCCGAGAATCCACAGGCATTGCTGGTTTTCGGGTTCAAACAGGATGGCAAGCGAGTTGCGGCTATTGCCAGCAAACGTGGAGGCGTATTTCAGGCCGTCGAGCGGAGCGCCTGCGCGAAAATCGTCCCAGCGCGGCAGATTTTCGCCCGAGGTAAACAACCAGAAATCGAGTTCGCGGGCCGGGGTGCGTTTGGGGTAGAGCGTGTTGATAGCAAAGGCGCTTGGGTAATTACCCATGTACGTCAGAAACTCGCTATCAGAAATGAAAGCGGTGCCTGGCTCAATAGCAGGGGCGCGCCAGTAGAGCTGCCAGTAGAACAGGGTTTGCTTTTCCCAGGCCTGCCGGTAGGCCAATCCGCTGCGCAGTTGGGCGCCGAGCGCCAGGGCCAGCATCAGGCCAAAGAGCAGGTTGCGGCTTTTGGCGCTATGAACAAAGCTGTGGACGATGCCAACCCAGACCAGGGCTGCGCCAAAGAGCGAGGCCATCGCAAAGCGGTCATTCCAGAGCGGGTTGGAGGTGTGGACAGTTTTGCCAATTGCCCAGCCAGGCAGGAGACCGAACAGGACAGCCAGCGCGCCCACCAGGAGAATTTCGCGCCGCCAACCCGCCGGGGTAGAGTCATTCTGCTCGCGCAGGTGACCGAGCGCAACCCAGAGCAGGGCCGCGGCGGCCAGCACCACGCCCCAGGTCAGCGGGACGGAGAGACGGGTCAGGTCAAAGAGGGTTGGGTTGAGGCTGTCGTACCAGGCCGAGAGCAAAATTTCGCTGAAATCTTCCAGGCCCGATTGGAGCAGGTAACGCAAAGTCTCGAGCGGCTGGCTGATCAACCCGGCCAGGACGCGGGGGGCGTTGCGGTCGTAGTCAAAGAGTGCGCCAAAAGATAAGCGGAAGATGACATAGAGCGCGGCAACGACCAGGTACGGAATCCAGGCCCTGAGCGTGGAAAGCCAGCGCTTTCGTCCCGAGTCGGCCCTGAGAGCCAGGAAAATCAAGACGGGCCGCAGCAGTTCCAGTCCGATGAAATACTCCAGCATGAGCAGTTGGAAGGCGCCCAGCAGCAGCGAGGCAGCGGTCAGCGGCAGGAAGTGCCGTTCGGAGCGCAGGGCCACCAGCATCAGCCAGACCGAGAGCAGATAGAACAGGTACATGGCCCAATGCAGGGCAAACATGACGGCCATCGGCTGGAGCAGGAAGGCCGGGTAGAGCAGGAAGAGTGCGGCAATGATGGTATTTTCGCGGCGGGTGTGCGGCCAGCGCAGGTTGATAATTTGCAGAAACACCAGCGCAATCAGCAGGCGCATCAACAGGCCAAAGAGATGCCAGCCCAGCGGATGTGTGCCCAAGAGGCTGAAGAGCGGGGCGTAAACGGCAATCGCAAATGGGCGGCTGTCAAAAAACAAGAAGCGGGCCAGGCCGTCGAGGCCTTCCTGGCTGAAGTAGTAAATGTGATGCCAGTCGTCCTGGTAAAAGCCAAGCCAGGGGATGAACGGCCCAAAGGCGGCCAGGGCCAGGGCGGTGAGAAGCAGTGGAGCACGGAGCATGAAACGCAAAAGCGGATTTTGAGACATGCCTTATTGGCCCTTTTCGCGCAGGTAGGCATTCAGCAGGGCGTCATATTGACCGGTGTTAAATTCAAAAATGGTCTTCAGCCGTTGCACGTCCCACAGGTTGGCGCGGGTGATGATGGCGAGTTTGTCGTAATAGGCGGCCAGGTTGGGGTCGGCAATTTGGTTTTGGCCGCTTTCGAGGGTTTCGAGGTAGCCCGCTGGAATTTCGCGCCGGATGTGGCCGATATCCCATTTGATGCCGGGTTGGACAGGCAGGCGCGAGAGCAAGGGGTCGGCCAGGGCAAAGTAATCAATGACATGCACCTGCGGCCCGGCATAAAAGCCGAGGTAGCCAATCCCTTTGCCAAGATAGACCTGCGGGCCTTGTTCGCGCAAGGCGATTCCTTCGCTAACCCATTCGTGTTCAGGCAGTTTGTGGTAACGGCGCTGTAGTAAAAGGCGCGCTCATCGCTGATGCCCGAGCGATTGGCGGTTTCAAGGTCGAGGCTGGAGGGCGGCAGAAAGGCCGGAGAAGGAGCCATAACTCCCAGGAAAAGCACTGCCAGCGCGGCCAGAGATTTCCCCTGCCAGCTGAACTGCTCAAAATAGGGCAAGAACAAAGCAACACTGAGCAGAAAAACGATCGAGAAGAATCGCCCGCTCATCAGGTCGCCGCCGATGTAGAGAATGTAACCGAGATAAAAAAGCATTCCCAGGCCAATGGCGCGCTGACGGGCTTCTCCCCAAAAGAAAGCCGCTCCGAGCCCGCAAACGATGATGACCAGGGTGAGCGGGTCGAAGAGCAGTTCATTCAGGTAATAGACCAATCCCTGATGCAGCAAGGTCATTTTGGGGATGGCAGTATTAAGTTTGGCGTAGTAAGTGTTGGGAAAGATGAAGCCATAATAAAAAAGCGCAAACAGGCTCCAGAGCACAAACGGGAGAAACCCGGCGGTCAGTTGCGCGAACGTGCGGCGAGTTTTGTCCTGCCAGAAGACAAGCGCCAGGGCTGGCAGGTAGAGCAGGAGCGTATCCATGCGGTTGAGCACAGCCAGCCCTGCCAGCAGGGAGAGAGCAAAAGTCCGCCAGCTGGCAGGCAGGGAAATGCGCCCCAGAAAGACCAGGGCAAAGACCAGGGCCAGCAAATGACTGAGTGGATTTTCGAGGCCGGAGGTCGAGTAATCAAGAAAAGCGTGCGAGAAAACCAGCAACAACCAGCCCCACGCCAGGGCCGGCAAATTACGGCTGACACTGGAGAGAAAGACCGCCATCAAGGCCAGCGAGGCCAGCAGGGAAAGACCCAACAACGAGAAATAGGCGTTCTTCGAGAGTGCATACAGCCCGCTCAGCAGCAACATCCAGAATGGATGGGTAAAGGTCTGAACGCGCTCCCCCGGGTTCCAGGTCAGGCCGTAGCCATTGACCCAGTTATCCACACTGCGCATGGTGATATAGGCATCATCACCCAGCCAGGCAGTGCGCAGCAGAATGACAGCAAAGATGAGAAAAAGCAGGGCCAGGAGCGCTTTGCGTTCAGACATATCAGCGGTTGTATCGAATCGGTTCGACATCGCGTTTGGCGGGCTGTTCGGCTTGCAAGCCGCGCGGGTAGTAGAAGGTCTGGCGCAGGTTCCAACTCCACTCGGCAGATTGGCGGTAGCCCTGGTAAGTGCCCCAAAACTGACAGGCGCGGAACCAGCAAATTTCAGGGAAAACCCTGAGCAAAACCCGCTCACGGGCAGCGTGAACGCTGTCTGTGAAGATGTTGCTGACGGTCATGCGCACAAAGTCATACAGGTTAAAGTGCGCTTCCGGATAAATGCGCTTAAAGGCCATGGCCTCGCGCCGGTAGCGGTTGAGAACACCGCGCGGTTTTTCGTCGTGAATATGGATGATTTCCGCCTCGGCCATGTAGGCCAGGCGGTGGCCTTGTTCGAGCGCCCACTTGCCCCAGGCCAGGTCTTCGAGGCCGGTCAGAGTTTCATCGTAGGGGTGTCGTTCCCACAACGAGCGGCGGATGGCTGCGTTGGCATTGTTGCAAAAGGGGTGGTTTTGGCGCAAATCGCTGACATCGGGGAACCAGCGCGCGAAAATCTGGTGTTCGGCGTATCGGGTGGTTTCCATCCCACGCTGTTTGCCGTAGGTCAGCCCAACAGCAGGGTCGGCAAAGGGTTCGAGCAAACGCTCCAGCCAGTCGGGATACACCGGGTAAACATGCGCCGAGGCAATGACGACCAGCGCACGGGTGGCGGCGGCAATGCCCAGGTTGAGCGAACGCCCAAAAGTAAAATCTCTCGGGGCGATGTGGACAATTTTTGCGCCATACGACTCGGCAATTTTGACCGTCTCATCGGTTGAACCAGAATCGACCAGGATGAGTTCAACATCCGTCAGCGTTTGCTGGCGCACGCCTTCGAGCAAGCGCGGCAGGTGACGGGCCTCGTTATAGGCGCGAATAATGAGGGAGCAGGTTGAAGGTTGAAGGTTCAAGGTTAATATGGAGGTCGAGTAGCGGCAGGGGTTTGGCGCGTATCGAGACCGGTTATGGTTGAAGGTTATTCTTCGAGCATAAAATCGCCATCGGCCAGCAGGCCTTTGGTGACGGTTTGAATGGCCGCCGATTGCAGCAGGTCGGCGGGTTTGAACATCTTCAGGCGGGCATTGACCGGCAAAATGCCGCGCTCGAGAAAATCGCCAAAAGGCAGCGAGGTGCGGAACAACTGATAGTACAGAAAACGGCGCGAGTGGCGGCGGAATTCTTCAGGCACGTCAATCTTTTCGGCGGCCAGAAATTGCTCCAGCGTGGCCCGGTATTCGGGAATGGATTGCGGGAAGAAGACCGTCGGGTATTGGGTAAAGCGGGCTTTGCCAGCGCACAAAACCGCCGCGCCCAAAATGGAGGCCTCCAGGCCGATGGTGGAGTTGTAAATCATCACAAATTTGGCGCGGGCAATCAGTTCATACGAACTGAGATACTCATCGGGCGGCACGAAGACAACATTCGGCAGGTCAGCCGCCCGACGCGCTTGGACCCACCCGGCAACGCTTTCCTGGCTCTCTTTGCCGGGGCGGCTTTCATCGGGGTGAGCACGGATGACAAAAAGGGTCTCGGGGTGCTTGCGGGCGGTTTCGAGCAGCAGGTCGAGCCAGGCAAACATATCGGCAAAGACCTGGTTGGCATGCGGCTGGCTGGTATCGAAGATGACGTTGGTAAAAACAGGCACAACCTGTTTGAAGTTGGCCGCTTTTTGCAAAAAGGCTTCGTCCAGTCCTTTCATGTCGGGCCAGAACTGAATACCCGCCATGCTGAAGTTGCCCTTGAAGCGGTTTTGCAAATATTCATCGAGACGGGCGTCTTGGGCGGCGCTCATCTCAAAATCGGCGGGGATGTCGATGGGGTAGATGGTGGCCTCGCCAGGGGTGAAAAAGCCGGTCATCGGCATCAGGCCGACTTCGTGGGTGATGACCCGTAGCCCGCGCTGGCGGGCAACCCATTTGGCGGTCGCCTCGGGGTAGAACTGGCCGTTAAAGACCACCACAACCTGCGGGTCGGTCGTATCGAGAAAATGCTCAAAGCGTCTGGCAAGGTTGAACGCGGAGAGAATGTACTCGCGGAAGAAAAAGCGAGTCGCGTCATCATCCACCAGGTTATGGCGGCGCAAAATCCAGCGCAGGCCGGGCAATACCAGCTCGCCAAGCGGAATGTTTTTCCACGCAAAAGCAGACAGTTCAGCCAGCGTCAGGTTTTGCAGGGCGGCTTCAAGGCCAGAATCGCGCTCAAAGCCAAACCAGTGAACCTGCGCGCCTTTGTACAGGGTGCGGGCCTGGTAAATGCACGAACGGCAGGGCGGTTCCTGAGCCGGGTTCTGGCGGTCGGTGCCAAGCACACAGCGGCTCATGCCGCGATAGCAGGCAAAATAGCGCACCGGGATCCCTTGCAGGCGCAGGCCCCAGGAGGTCAGCAGGTGGAAGGCGCTATTCCACGAAAAATCATCCAGCCCGCTGGAGGCTTTGAAAAAGACCACCGGGCGGGTGTCTTGCGGCGCAGGCGCGGCGCGGGCAATCCGAATCGCCATGTGCAAAATGCGCCCATTGTTCAGGTGGCGCACCAGGCGGCGTTCGATTTTGCGGGTGTAAAAATCTTTCAGAAAAGACATCGCTTATAGTTTGGGCAGCACAATCGATTGCTGGTGCTGGTATTTGCCTTTTTTGTCGGCGTAACTGGTTTCGCACTCTTCATCGGCCTCGAAGAACAGGACTTGCGCCAGGCCTTCGTTGGCATAAATTTTGGCGGGCAGAGGGGTGGTGTTCGAGATTTCGAGGGTCACATAGCCCTCCCACTCTGGCTCGAAGGGCGTGACATTGACGATGATGCCGCAGCGCGCATAGGTCGATTTTCCCAGGCAGACCGTCAGCACGCCGCGCGGAATGCGGAAGTATTCCACCGAGCGCGCCAGGGCAAACGAGTTGGGCGGCACAATGCAGACATCGCCCACAAAATCGACCATGCTCTTGGGGTCAAAATGCTTGGGGTCGACCACCGCGCCGAAAACGTTGGTAAAAATCTTAAATTCGCTGGCAACGCGCAGGTCATAGCCATACGAGGAAACCCCGTAAGAAATGACGCCTTTGCGTACCTGCGAATCGACAAACGGCTCAATCATCTTGTTTTCTAGTGCCATCTTGCGAATCCAGTGGTCGGGTTTCAGTCCCATAAAGCGGCTCCTCCGTTTTTTGGGCGCCGCTCCAAAATAGCGGCGCGCGGGTTTTGTAAAACATTCAGCCTGCAAGTTTAATCGAGAACCATCGTTACCAACGTTAAAAGTCCGGGCCTGATTTCGACAAATTGCTCATAGACTTTGCCGCCATACACAAACGTCAGGCGATACTCCCCGGCGGGCAGGTCAGTGAGGGCAAAATTTTCGCCGTTTTCGCGCACCAGTTCGGGCGGGTAGATTTCCATTGGCTGATAGGCAGGAAAATCGGCAATTTGGCCGTTTTCCATGCGCTGAATGCGCACCGCGCCGCGCAGGCGCGGGTTGACGGGGTCGAAGATGCGCCCGGCCAGCGCGCCCGCGCCCTCGAGCGGGGCAAACCACAATTCCGGGTTGCGGGTCGCGCTGTAGGCATTCTGCCCCAGGCGGACTTCAAAGTGCAGATGACTGCCAATGGCCGAGCCGCTGGCGCCGACCTCGCCGATTTTCTCTCCGGCGGCAACGGTCTGCCCGGCCTCGACCTCGATTTTCGACAGGTGAGCGTACAGGCTAAAGAGCGTTTCAGCGCCCCAGTCGTGGGCCAGCACCACATAGTTGCCGTAAAAGCCAGGCCAGAGAGCCACTTTTTCAGCCATATCGTCCCCGGCAAAAATCACCTGGCCTGCCGCAGCCGCCAAAACCGGCGTGCCAGAGGCCTGGTAAAACTCGACCCCGTGATGAACTTCGCGGTCGCCGTTTTGCGTGCTGGAATAGCGATAGGTGGGGTCGATGCCGGTCGGGATGGGACGCTGGAGCGGGAAGGTGTAGCCTTCATCCAGGCAGGAGGCGGCCCCGGGAGCACCCCCCCCCAGGCCTGGCTCCCGTTTGGGGGGCGCGGGTGTGGCTGTGGGCGCCTGCGCCGTTTGGGTGTGGATGGCCTCGAGGGTCGCAAACAGCGCCGAGGCGGTTTGCGTCGCCGGGATAACCGCCGTCTGGGTGGCGGCCAGGCGCGGGCAAGGGGTCTCAGCCACAGCCAGAGATTCGGCTGGCGGCGTGGCAGAGGCTTCAGAAACGGCGGCCAGGCCAGAGGCAGGGGGCTGTTCCGCGCGGCAGGCGGCCAAAAGGCTGGCGAGGAGGATGAAGGTCAGAATTCGCTTCAAGGAATATCCAACCCGCCGCGTTCATTCAGCAGGGTCTTCAGTTCTTTTTCGATGGTCTGGGCGCGGGCTTCGAGCGATTCGAGTTCAAAAACCAGCGGCGCGCCCAGTTCCTTGCGGTGCAGGCTCTGGACGTTGATGCGCACGTTGTACCCGGCGGCAGTCAGGGCTGCGCGGGCCATTGCGGCGCCGCTGGCGGCATCGGTAATCGCGTTCAGGTTGCCAATTGCAGCGGCGCGGGCGCACAGTTCCATCACGCGCAGGGCCTTGCGGGCGGCCTGGAGCGGCACTTCGCTGGCACGGTAGGTGGCCTGCTGAATGGCTTCTTCGCGGGCGGCTTCTTCTTCGGGGGTCAGTTTGGGCAGTTTGAAGGCTTGCAGAACAGCATCAAAGGCGGCGGCGTCTTCTGTGATGGCGCTGGTCAATTCGGCCCGCAGTCGCTCGGCTTCGTCGAGCAGTTTCATCATTTCGGGTTCAATCTCGGCATATTTTTTCTTGCCAACCGTCAGGCGGGCCATCATGGCGGCCAGGGCGGCGCCCAGCGCGCCGACATAAGCGGCTGCCGAGCCGCCGCCGGGGGCCGGGGTTCCGGCGGCCACGTCATCGAGAAAAGAGGCCAGCGGTGAACTGCCCGCCTGCGGAGCCGCTTGCAGGCGGCTTTCGAGAATCTGGCTTTTTTCAAACTGGTCGAGTTGGGTGTACCAGACGGCGGCGTCAATCAGGGCTTCTTGCGGAATCAGGCCGACCAGTTCGGTGTGGTGAATGGCGGCCCCATAGCGGGCAGCCTCGCGGCGCACAAACTCAACCACCCGGGCAATCGGCGTCTTGCGGAAGTTGGTCAGGTTCATCGAGACCTGGGCGCGGCCATCTACCAGGATGCCCATGCCTTTGACGTAGCGCAATCCGCCCGAGGAGTGGCGCACGGCCCGGGCAATTTTGTCGGCCACGGAGACGTCATCGGTGTTCAGGTACACGTTGAAGGCCACCAATGGGTCACGCGCCCCAATCACAACTGCCCCGGCCTTGGGCAGTTTCTTTGGGCCGTAGTCGGGGTCGCGCTCGGGCTTGACACCGATTTCTTCTTTGATGGCTTCGTATTGGCCCTTGCGGATGGTTTCCAGGTTGGTGCGTTCGGGCTTGAGCGCGGCGTATTCATAGAGATAGACCGGAATGCCCAACTCGGCGCCGACGCGCTGGCCGAGGTGACGCGCCAGTGCCACGCACTCATCCATGCTGATGCCCGCAATCGGCACAAACGGGACAACATCGGTCGCGCCCAGGCGCGGGTGTTCGCCGGTATGCTGGTCGAGGTCTATCAGTTCGGCGGCCTTCTGAATAGCGCGAAAGGCGGCTTCTTCAACGGCGGCAGGCGGCCCGGCATAGGTGACGACGGTGCGGTTGTGGTCGCTATCGGATGAGTGGTCGAGGAGGCTGACTTCGGGCACCGAGGTGATGGCGGCCAAAATCTGCTCCACCACTTCGGGGCGGCGGGCTTCAGAAAAATTGGGGATACATTCAACAAGTTGAGTCATGGGTTCCTCGGAAGGGTCAGTATCCAGTGGTCAGGGAGCGGTCAGGTTAGGTGAGATGCAACCGCTCGCGCCAATTATAAGGTCTGGCAGGTGATTTTGTCAGTTTTGCGCCAAAAATCAGCAGATGATTGCCCGATGCCGCAAATTGGGATATAGTTTGCCTGACCCATTCGCTTGAGAAAGGCGGCAGACCCATGGAAAAAACACTTGATGTTGCGGTGGTTGGCAATGTGGGCATTGATACCAACGTTTACCTTTACGGCAGCGAAATTGATTTCTCGGTAGAAGCCAATTTCAGCGAAAATATTGATTATCTCGGCCAGGCAGGCGGCTATGCCAGCCGCGGCTACTGCCGCCAGGGCAAGCGCACCGCCTTTATCGGCCACGTCGGTGACGATTTTTCGGGCCGTTTCATTCGAGATGTGTTTGCCCGCGACGGTATTGATACCCGCGCCCTGTTTAACGATCCGACCGGCACAGCCCGCAGTGTCAATTTCATGTACCCCGATGGCCGCCGCAAAAATTTTTACGATGGCAAAGCCCACATGAGCCTGACCCCCGACCTGAACCTGTGCGCTCAGGTGCTGGCCAGCGCGCGGCTGGCGCATTTCAACCTTCCGAATTGGGCCCGGCATTTGCTGCCGCTGGCGCGTCAGGCCGGGACGGTTGTGGCCTGCGATTTGCAGGATGTCGTCCGGGCAGATGACCCTTACCGGCAAGATTTTATCGCCGCCGCCGATTTTCTCTTCTTTTCGGCGGCCAACTACCCCGACCCGACGCCCTTGTTTTACGAGTTCTGGCGGCGCAACCCCGGGTGTATCCTCGTGAGCGGCATGGGCGCGCGCGGCTGTGCCCTGGGCGTGGCAGGCCAGGTAGAGTTTTTCGGCCCGGTCTCCCTTCCCCAGGCCGTGATTGACACCAACGGCGCCGGTGACAGCCTGGCCGTCGGCTTTTTGAGCAGTCATGTGCTCGAAGGCCGCGACCTGCGCGAATCAATTCTGCGCGGACAAATTGCAGCCCGCCATGCCTGCACCCTGAAAGCCAGCAGCGATGCGCTGATTAGCGCCCACCAACTGGAAGCCTTTTACCAGGAGATGAAAAAATGAGCGAAAAAATTATCTCGCTGGCCGAACTGCGCCGCAATGGCGGCGAACGCGGCGCGCGCAAGTGGATTGCCCACAACGGGCTGGTTTATGATGTCAGCGACTGTCCGCGCTGGCAAAGAGAGATGCACGAACGCCTGCACTTCCCCGGGCAAGATTTGAGCGGTGAACTGAGCGATGCGCCGCACAACGAGGAAGTCTTCACCCGTCCGTGCGTAAAAGTCGTCGGGCGGCTGGCCGAAGAATGAACATCGCCCGGACGTAAACGTCCGGGCGAATTTAAGAACCGCAAAGCGGGCGGCGCAAGCGGGGGGTCAATCTGCCGAAGCGGGGACAGGCGGCTCAAGCACCAGCGCCGGAGGCTGGGCCGGAACGCCCATCTCAAACCCAAAACGGATGAAGATATCTTCAAACTCGGTCAAAATTTGTTCGCGTGAAAATCCCATCTTCTCACAAGAATAGTTGTGGTCACTCTTGTAGGTGCGGGTTTCGGCAACTGCCTGCTCCACAATACGCTCGAGATTTTCCTGCTCAGGATAGCCAAACTGATGATACAACCCGCGAATAATGCGCTCGGGGCTGCCAATCAGGTCATCGTAGTTCAGTATCAGGTGATTGGGGGATGGGTGGGTATCGAGATATTTGAGCGGGTGAGTGTACCAGTAACGCGCCAGGCGCAAAATCTCGGGGCGGTACGGATATTTTTCAAGCGGACTGCTGAATACGCCCCAGGCGTATCCCAACCATGAAACGGTCGAGGGCAGCATATCGAGCGGGTTGCGCGCCAGGTACAAAATACGCGCATCGGGGAAGAACTCGGCCAGGGTTTCGATTTTGGCGCTAAAAGCCGGGTTTTTTGAGACAAAATAGCGCTTGCCGCCATCGACATACAGATGGCGCTGGACACAAGAGCGGTAAAAGCCCATAATGCGCTGTTTTTCTTCGGCTGGCAGGGCCTCGTCAAAGAAGGTGTAGGGCGGCATCTCGTCGAGGAAGGGGAACATAAAGCCGACAAACGAGGTGCTCCAGATGTGCAGCAAAATGTTCTCATCTTCTTCAGGCTCAAACAGGCTAATGCGATGAATCTTGATTTGCCCCAAACCGCGCTGGTCTATTTTGTGCAGCAACCGCTTGAGTGGGGCGCCAAAAAAGCGGTCTATCTTGCCAACCAGGCGTGAAATCTTGCGCTGGGTGATGGTAGGGGTAATGAAAATTTCCCAGGTACGCAGACTGGTGAAGGTCTGCCAATCGCGTGAGAGCAGACGGTGCAGAAAGGTCGAGCCAGAACGATAATTGCCAATGATGAAAAGCGGCTTTTCAATTGGCTGGGTTTTGTAGCCAGGGTAGAGCAGGTCATCGAGCCAGAAACAGGCCCAGGTGAAGAGCGTCCAGAGCGGCCAAACGCTGTAAAACAAAAGGACAAAGAAAAGCCGCTTTGGCGTGAGACGCCCATGGGTATCCTTTGTCCGCACAAAAGAACGAACCGCCATTCGCCAGAAAAGGCGCAGATTGTATGTCATAAGGCAAACCTTTGCATCAAAATTCCCGAATGCCCGGCATAGAAAAAAGGCCAGACCGGGCCTCGAGGCGTATTGTATCAGAGTTTGAGTTAAGGAAAGGTAAACAAATCTGGCGAAAAGATGACAATCATCTCCTGGAGAACTGAATATAATCAACCTGTTGCTTCCTTTTCTTCATTTACCTTTCCAGGAGAAACGCATGTCCAAACTCGATTGGGTCACGCAAGAACTTGAAAGCCTGAAAACAGCCGGGCTGTATAACCACATTCGCACGATTGAATCGCCGCAAGGCGCATGGCTGACGGTGGATGGCAGGCGGGTGCTCAATTTCTGCTCCAATAACTACCTCGGGCTGGCCAATCACCCCGAAATTGTAGCCGCAGCGCGCAAATCGGTCGAAAGCATGGGCGTCGGCCCGGCGGCGGTGCGCTCGATTGCCGGAACCATGAGCCTGCACGTTGAACTGGAAAAACGCCTGGCCGAATTCAAAGGCGTCGAGGCGGCCATTACCTTCCAGAGCGGGTTTACCGCCAACCTGGCGACCATCCCTGCCCTGGTTGGCAAAGAAGATGTCATCTTCTCAGACCGTCTCAACCACGCCAGCATCATCGATGGCTGCCGCCTTTCGGGCGCAAAAATTATCGCCTACGAACACAACGATGTTCAATCGCTCGAAGAGCAAATTAAAGCCAACCTGAGCCAATACCGGCGCGCCTTGATTGTCACCGATGGCGTTTTCAGCATGGATGGCGACATTGCGCCCCTGCCCGACATCTACGAAGTGGCCCAAAAATACGACCTGCTCTTGATGGTCGATGATGCCCACGGCGAAGGCGTGCTCGGCAAAGGCGGGCGCGGCATCGTTGACCACTTTGGCCTGCACGGCAAAGTAGATGTGGAAGTCGGCACCCTCTCAAAGGCCTTTGGGGTCGTTGGCGGCGTTGTCGCCGGAAAATCGGTCATCATCGAATGGCTGCGCCAGCGCGGACGGCCCTTCCTGTTCTCCTCGGCAGTCACCGTCCCCGATGCAGCAGCCTGCCTGGCGGCCATTGACCTGCTTGAAGACTCCACCCAACTGGTCGACAAACTGTGGGAAAACGCCAGATACTTCAAAGCCGAAATGAAAAACCTGGGCTTCAACACCGGCGTCAGCGAAACCCCCATCACCCCCGTCATGCTTGGCGAAGCCCCCCTGGCCCAACAATTTAGCCGAGAACTGTTTGAAGCCGGCGTGTTTGCCATGGCAATTGGCTACCCCACCGTGCCGCAAGGGAAAGCCCGCATTCGCGTCATGATTTCAGCCGCCCACCAGACCGCCGACCTCGACCAGGGACTGGAGGCTTTCCAAAAAGTTGGCAAAAAACTGGGTGTCATCTAAACAATAGGATAGCGTATAATTATAGTTAACAAAATTGTAAGGTCTCCCCGGTTGCGCTCCCCGGCGCAACCGGGGAATGGGCTTGAGAACCAAACTCTTAGAGGCAAAAAAATTTATGTGGCGACTGAACATCAGCGAACCGAATACGGACGCGCGGATGATAGAACTCAAAGATGGCAAAATCCGCATTGGCCGCCATGCCGAAAACGGAATTGTCTTGCAAGACGTCTCGGCCTCGCGCGTCCATGCCGAAATCATTTTAGATTCCAGCCACAACCAGGTCATCATCACCGACCTGAACAGCACCAACGGCACCTACGTCAACCGCCAAAAAGTCAGCGGCTCGATGGTGTTGCGCTCCAACGACATCATCCGCATTGGCCAAGCCGTCATTCACCTGATTGACGAGGCCCAGCTTCAGGCCCCAGGGCAAAGCCCACGCGGCACACACCGCTTTACCCGTGAGCTATTGCTCGAATCGCTCGATGAGCACGCCGTCCTGCTCTACGAAGTCTCAAAACGGCTCAACACCATCGTCAACCTGGAAACCGCCATGGACGAAGTGCGCGGGCTGATGAAACGCACCATGTCCATAGACACCTGCCAGATTATCCATTACCGCGATTTCCCCAAAATCAGCACCATCCTGCCTGGCTCATCGGCCCTCAACGCCATTCAAAACCGGGCGGCAGAAGTCACCCCCACCGCCATGCTGGTACCAGTCATCAGCGGAGATGAAATCCTCGGCCCGATGTACCTGGCCAAAAGCCGCGCCGGAACACGCCCCTTCAGCCGCCGCGACCTGCAACTCGCCATCGCCATCAGCCACCAGGTAGCCCTGACCATCCAGCGCATGGAGCTGATTCAAAAACTCAAAGCCCAGGAACACGTTCAACAACTGCTAACCCGCTTTGTGCCCCCAGATGAAGCCGAACAGCTCATTCACGACTACATGCGCACCGGCAAACTGCCCGGCCTGCGCCAGGCCAAAGTCAGCGTGCTGTTCAACGACATTGCAGGCTCAACCGCCCTGGCCGAAAACGTTGGCCCGCAACGCTTCGCCGAAATCTTAAGCCGCTACTATCGTGATGTCACCGCCACCGTCTTCCAACACGGCGGCACCGTGCGCTACCTGGGTGATGGCGTCATGGCCATTTTTGAAGACAAACACGAACCCGAAGACGGCATCCTGGCCGAAGAACGGGCCGTGCGCGCTGGCATCGAAATCATCCAAAAAATCCGCCAAACCCATTTTGAAAACGGCCTCGAACTGGTCATAGGCACCTCCGTCAACACCGGCCAGGCCATGGTCGGCTACATCGGCGGCGATGAAATGATGGAATTCAACGTCCTGGGTGACACCGTCAACGTCGCCTTCCGAATGCAAGAACTGGCCCGCCCCAACCGCCTGGTCGTTGGCCCGGCCACCATGGCCGCCATCGTCAACAAATATCAAACTCGCCGCATTGGCGCCGTCTCGCTCAAAGGACGCGAAAAACCCATCCAGGCCTACGAAGTCCTTGAAGCCCTGCCCCCCGCCGCATTCGATTAAATTTTTTTGTGAATAGAAACCGCATCCTGGCCCTGGCCTTTTTGCCGTTCATGGCGCTTTTCCTGGCGGCCTGTGTACGTTCTGCCAGCGCAAGCGACCCGCAGCCTGTCACCGCGCTCGAAGGGCCGTCCCCCACCCGGCAGGCTTTCCCCTTTCCACTCGCCCCAGCCAGCACCTGGATTTACGAATACCGCACCTACGCCGACGGTGAACCAGTGCTCTGGGTGATTACCGAAACCATCATCGCAGTCGAAGAACAAGAAGGACTGCAAATCGCCAGCGTCGAGCGTCTCCCCATCTTGAAATCTGGCAACCCAGCCGCAGATACCTGGCCCCGCGCCGGGCAAACCGACCTGTACTGGTACATTTTGCGCGGGGATGAACTTTTTCGGCAATTCAATCAGCCCCCAAGCGAAAATCCGCTCGCACAGGCCTGGCGCGAACTCATCTTCCCACCCGAAAGCGTCCCCTGCTGGCCGGTTGAAGAGACGCCCGGCCCACTCGTGCAAGGCGACCCAGGCTGCCGCTACGCCGCCCGGCGCCTGCCCGTTTACCAAACCCCCGCCGGGGACTTTGAAAACTGCATCGAACTGCTCACCCCCACCCCCGATAGCGAAATTCGCACCATCTTCTGCCCCGAAATCGGCTTTGTCGCCGAAGAATATCCAGGCGCACAGGCCTCGCCAGGCTACAGCAAGACCCTGATTGGCTACTCACTGCAAACCCCTTGAGTAATGACAAAAAACAGGAAAATAGTGAACTTTGTCATTTGACATGATTTCGCATCGCAAGTATAAGCAATAGTGAATTCTTATCCATCCAAATTACAGGAGTGTGTACTATGGCAATGAAAATTCAGGACGACTGCATCGCTTGTGGCGCTTGCCTGCCGGAATGCCCGACCGAATCCATCAGCGAAGGCGACATCTACGTCATCGACGCCGCCACCTGCGTGGAATGCGTGGGCCACTATGACGCCCCGCAGTGCGTGGCCGTCTGCCCGGTGGACTGCATCGTCAAAGCCTAACCCGCGAATCGCACGGAGTGTGTAGGGTGGGCCTGCCCGCCCTACACTTTTCCTGGCGACCTTGTTATAATCATCACAAATCATATTCAACCTTCGGGGCAGGGTGACGCCCGCGCCAGAAAAAACCAGGCGCAAGCGAATTCCCGATCGGTGGTACAGCCCACGAGCCTTTTTGGGCCAAACGTCTCTCCTCTTTGGGAGAGCGGGCAAGAACAGGCATGACCCGGCGCACTTCCGGGGCCGACGGTACAGTCCGGATAAAAGAAGGTTGCAGGCCCGCCAGGGTCTGTTTTGCTATGCGCCCCGAAAACATCTCTTGTTTTCGGGCTTTTTGTTGGCAAACAGATACCAGCCAGCCTGTTTTCGCGCCCCGAAGGAGGTTCCTCTATCCTTCGGATTTTTGTTTTATGCAGCCCAACCTGCTGGAAAAAATGTTCAACCTGCCCTTGCCATCCCGGCCAAACCCCAAGCGCAGCCCAACCTACTGGTGGGTCTTGCCGCTGGTCAGCCTGCTGGCGCTGCTGGCCTGGGAACTATTTACCCGCTTTAGCGGACTGCCAGCCTTCATCCTGCCTTCACCCGGCCAGGTCTGGGAACGCTTTTTGCGAACTTTCGATGGCTGTAGTCTCTCAGCCCTGCAAAATTGCCGGCTGCTCTACCACAGCGCCACCACCCTGCTCGAAGTGGTGCTGGGACTGCTGTCAGGCACCAGCCTGGCCGTCGCGCTGGGATATTTGATAGCCAAATCGCGCCTGTTTGAGCGCATTCTCTCGCCCTTTCTGGTAGCCAGCCAGGCCGTGCCGATTGTGGCCATTGCCCCTTTACTGGTCATCTGGTTTGGGCCGGGGCTATTCTCAAAAATCTTGATTTGTGGGCTGATTGTCTTCTTCCCGGTGTTGGTTAACACCGTAGTCGGCATCCGGGCTGTGCCGCGTTCACTGCATGAATTGATGCGCTCCCTGCGCGCCTCGCGCTGGCAAATGCTGGTGCTGCTCGAAATCCCCTCGGCCCTGCCGGTTTTTCTGGGCGGACTACGGATTGGGGCGACTCTCTCGGTCATTGGGGCTGTGGTCGGAGAATTTGTGGGCGCTGACCGCGGCCTGGGCTTTCTGATTAACGTTGGGCGCGGACAGTACGACACCGCCCTGGTCTTTGTCGCCATTTTTACGCTGGTCGCCCTGGCCCTGGGCCTGTATGGCCTGGTAATCCTGATAGAAAAACACCTGCTTGCCTGGCAGGAAACACACCAATAACCCGGAGTCACTATGTTCAAACGTTTTGCCCTGCTTTTCACCCTGTTCGCCCTGCTGGCCGCATCCTGCGCGCCGCAGCCCACCCCCAGCGCAACCCCAGCGCCTGCCCCAACCGAAAAACCGCTGATGAAAGTGCGCCTGCCGATGGGCTACATCCCCAACGTGCAATATGCACCTTTTTATGTCACGGCCGCCAAAGGCTACTTTGCCGAGGCCGGGTTTGAAGTCGAGTTCGATTACTCTTTTGAAACCGACGGCATCGCGCTGGTAGGCGCCGACCAGTTGAAATTCACCCTGGCATCGGGCGAACAAGTCTTGCTGGCCCGCGCCCAGGGATTGCCGGTTGTGTATGTCATGGCCTGGTACCAGCAATACCCAATTTCGGTCATGGCCAAATCGGGGCGCGGAATTACCAGCCCGCAAGAATTTCGCAATCGCAAAATTGGTCTGCCCGGCCTGTTTGGGGCCAATTACATCGGCCTGCTGGCAATGCTTTATGCAGTCGGTATCAATGAAAACGAAGTCAGCCTGGAATCGATTGGCTTCAACCAGGTTGAAGCCCTGGCTACCGACCAGGTCGAAATTGTCGTCGGGTATGCGGCCAATGAACCCGTAGTGTTGCGCTCGAAAGGCTACGACCTGACAGAGTGGCGCACCTCAGATTTCGTCCAATTGGCTTCGAATGGCATTGTCACCAACGAAACAACCATCGCCCAAAACCCCGAGTTGGTACGCGCCTTTGTCTCAGCCGTGCAAAAGGGGCTGGCCGACACCATTCGCGACCCCGACGCGGCCTATGAAATCTGCTTCGACTATGTTGAAAATCTCAAAGATGCCGACCCGCTGGTGCAAAAACAAGTTCTCGGCACATCAATTGAGATGTGGCGCGCCGAGCGCCTGGGCTACAGCAACCCGCAAGCCTGGGAAAACATGCAAGAAGTCCTGCTAAAAATGGGGCTGTACCCCCAGGCGGTTGATGTCAGCCAGGCCTTTACCAATCAGTTTGTGCCGTAACACCATGACCGAAACCATCCTGACCGCCCAGCACCTGAGCGTCACCTTCCCCGATGGCAACGGAGGGCTGCACGCGCTGGGTGATGTCTCCTTCTCGCTGAAAGCGCGCGAGTTTGTGTGTGTGCTGGGGCCTTCGGGCAGTGGAAAATCCACACTGCTGCGTGCCCTGGCAGGCCTGATTGCCCCCACACGCGGCAAACTGCAATTTGAGTGCGCCGACCGCCCGCCGCGGATTGGCTTTGTCTTTCAGCAGGCCACACTCATGCCCTGGCGCACGGTGCTTGAGAACATCCTGCTGCCACTGGAGTTGGAAAACATCCCCGCCCCACAGGCGCGAGCGCAAGCCCTTGAAATGGTGGAACTGATTGGGCTAAATGGCTTTGAAAACGCCCTACCGCGCGACCTTTCAGGAGGCATGGCGCAACGCGTGGCCCTGGCCCGGGCCCTGATTCATCACCCCGACCTGTTGCTGCTGGATGAGCCTTTCGGCTCACTCGACGCCCTGACCCGTGAACGCATGTGGACAGAACTCTCGCGCCTGTGGCAGGCCCGCCAGACCACCGTCCTGATGGTCACGCATTCCATCAGCGAATCGCTCTTCCTGGCCGACCGGGTGCTGGTGCTCTCCGCCCGCCCTGGGCGGATTAAGCTCGACCTGGGCGTTGACCTGCCCCGGCCACGCGACGATGAAATGCGCTACACCGAACATTTTGGGCGCCTGGCGCGTCAGCTCAAAGAAGCAATTGAGTAATCAAAAAGGGGCCGCCCAGTTGGGCGGCCCCTGCCATTTGCCTGCCAGGTTACTTAATCAAAAACCAGGCGGCTGCAAAGCCTTCATCACCGTAATGGTCGCGCACTCTGATCCACTGGTTATATTTGCCCAGGTTGGCCTCGGCAACTGCGGGGTCATCCAGCACAGTTAGAGGCGCATCCACAGGCAGCAGTTTGCGGGTTGGGCTGTTTTCTCCGGGCGCTTCGCGCAGGCGCAAACCGCCATACGGACGCGCCAGCGCCGAAACATACACCACCAGCGGCTCGGGGGCCATTTCGGTAAAATCTGAAATGTCAAAAGAGACATTGGCGTCACGCAATTCGGAGCGGGATGTATCCAACTCCACAAACCAGGCGGCCACATAGCCTTCGCGCTCCTGGCGGTCGCGCACCCATAACCAGGAGCCATTCTTGCCAATTTTTGAACGGGCCACCTGAGGATCATCAAGCACCCGCAGGCTGCTGCCCGCCGGTAAGACTGTCACCAGCGCGGCGGCCTGGCTGGCCTGCTTGCGCATTCGCAACCCCCCACTGCCCACCGATTTAGAGACCAGGACATAGATTTTCTCTTTCTCCTGGGGCGGCGCAGGGCTAACCGATGGCGGAGCAGCCACAGGCGCAGGCGCAGGTTCCGCTGCTGGCTGGGGAGCAGGTACAGGTTGGGCAGCGCGCAATTGATTGAAGACATCATAGGCAGTCTTAATCAGGTTGCCATACATCACCGCCTGGCCGCTGCCGTTGTAATAGGTGGCAAAGGTCCTGAAATCACGCGCTTGCAAGGCTTTGACCGCCTGGGGCGAAACATACTGAACAAAGTCAAAAAAGCCTATCACCTGGTCACGCTCACCAGCGCTGAAGGCATTGAACATATCCTGCACAGTGGCAAAACCAATCAACCCAAAGTTGAAGCCCATAATTTGGGGTGAACCCATGCTGATGGACATTTTGGCGCCCGTGTCGCTCAGGGTGGCAGCAAAATTAAACACTTCCCACTCACGGGCCTGACTGCCGTGAAAATCGGGCAAGTTAGCAGGCCGCCAGGGTTCGTTGGGGGTAGGCCGCCATTTATGGCCGGTCCAGGACTGACTGGCGTTGTAGGTAAAATGCTGGGCAAATTTCGCCTGGTTGTTCTTGCCCCATTGCTGATAAAAGACATGGTTTTCAAAGCGGATTATCATACGGCCATCAGGCCCAAACGATTGTCCGCCCGATTCAATCGCGAGGGTTGCCACTGCCACAGCCGGTTCAATTTTCAAAACCCCCGAAAGGGCTTCCAGCAGACCGCCATAACGATTCCAGATGTCCGCCACCAGGCGGTGCGTCGGCGAATCGGACGGTTTGGCGTTCAGACGACTCGCTTCTGCCGCGGCAAGAGCAACGTTCTCGAGGCCATCGCCAACCGATTTTTTGACCCGCTGTATCGGAGCCGCCGGCGGTGATGCTGGCGGTGGGGAGGGCGTTTCAGGCTCGGGCACTACCGGCACAGGCAGGGGGGCTGGTTCGACAAACCAGGCCGCCACATAGCCCTCGCGGGCATCAGGGTCGCGCACCTGAATCCACTGGTTAAAAATGCCAATCTTGGGGCGGGCAGTTGTTTCAGGCTCAAGAACACGCAGACGCGTGCCGGAGGCTTCAAAAGCAAGCGTATCTGAAGCCGTTGTCGGCAAAGAACGCAAACGCAGGCCCGGACTTGCCAGGCCGCCAACCACCTGCACGTAAAACGCCGATGGGTCGAGCGGCTCTGGCGCAGGCGGAACAACCAGGGCGGGCTGAACATCGTACCAGACCACTGCCGTAATGGCGCGTTTGAGTTCCTTGCCATGCGAAAAACGCTGCATCAACGAAACTTCTTTGTCATCCTCGGTCGGGTGCGGATACGGGTCAAGAATCAAGAAGTCCTGGCCCTGTTTTTTATAGGCCACCACCCAATGAGTTTGCAAACCGCTCTGGGGCGAGTAATCGACTTCAACCACAACCGGCTGGCCCGCATCGAGCGAGGCAGAGATGGCCTCAATCGGCGCGTCGCTGTCGCGGCAAATCACCAGGTTTTTGAAACGCGCCCGCGGGTAAAGATTGCTGACCGCCGCCCAAACAATTGCCGCCCCCATAAAACCGCCCGATTGTTTCAATTTCTCATTGAGACTATCAGGTGTTTCTGAATAACCGTGCCCACTGAGGAGCATGGCCACACTGCTCAAGGCACAGCCAAAATAACCAATCGTCTGACTGCTGTTGCCCAGAGGTTTATCGCGCCAGCGGGGGTCGCGCTGTGAATAACGCACAAGTTGAAAAGCCATAAGTCACCTCTCTCAGGTCGGCTGTTGATTAGATTATACGACAAGGAAGGTCGAAAATAGCGCCAGATTCGCCGAAAACGAAGCAGGGGCGTTAAAATCAGAGTATGCCTACCCTGTACCTGGTCGCAACCCCAATTGGCAACCTGGAAGACATGTCGCCGCGCGCTGTGCGAATTCTGCGCGAAGTAACCCTGATTGCCGCCGAAGATACCCGCCATACCGGGCGACTGCTGGCCCATTTTGACATTCATACCCCGCTAACCAGTTATTTTGAACATAACAAACTGAGCAAGCAGGATAAAATTTTGGCCGCGCTGGCGATTGGGGATGTAGCCCTGGTGTCAGATGCCGGAACCCCAGCCATTAACGACCCCGGCTACGAGCTGGTGCGGGCTGCGCTGGCGGCGGGCTTTCATGTCAGCCCGGTGCCGGGGCCTTCGGCGCCCCTGGCAGCCCTGGCGGCATCGGGACTGCCCAGCGAGGCCTTTTTGTATCTGGGCTATCTGCCGCGCAAAACAGCAGAGCGCAAAACCTTTCTGCAACCGATTGCCACACTGCCCTATACGTTGATTTTTCTTGAGACGCCGCATCGGCTGCTCGAATCACTGGCTGACCTGCAAGCGGTGCTTGGAGACCGCCCGATTGCCGTAGCACGAGAATTGACCAAACTGCACGAGCAAATCTGGCGCGGGAACTTGAGCGCGGCACTGGCCTATTTTGAGAGCAACCCGCCACGCGGCGAGTTTACACTGGTGGTCGGCGGCTACAGCCCGCAGGCCGAATCTGCGGTCTGGAGCGAAACCCGCCTGCTGGAGGAAATCAGGCAGGCCCTGGCCCGGGCCGAAGCGCCAAGCGAATTGGGCCATGAACGGCGTAAAATCTACGCGCAGGCAGAGCAGATGAAGCAAGAGCAAAACAAAGACAGATAGAGCAACGAATGGTTTGAAAAATCTGTCTTAAGAAAACAGCGGCCGTCGGTGAAACGGTCGCTGTCTGTTTTTGCGGCAGAAAGCAGGCAAAGCAGGCCTGGAAAAGATTAGCGCTGTTTGAAGCGCACAAACACCAGGTTCTTATCGCAATCGCCAGAAGTGGTCAGGTAAACCTGCTCTGAGAGCGGCGCACCGGACTGGTCAAACAATTGAATCCACAAAGTCTTACTGCTGGCAACCGGCGGCACGCCCAGCGCAAACTCAAACCCGCTTGGCCCATAGGCCGGGACAATGCCCGTAAGGGTGGTCAGCACCGGGTTGTTGAATGATTTACCTGGCAGGCTGCCCCCCAACTTGACAATCAGGCCGGTCACAGGGGTGTTGCTGGCATTAAGAGCCTGCCCGGCAACCAGAAAGTCGCCGCAGGATGTATCTGGCCGAAAAGTGGTGCTGTCAAACAGCTGGACGGTGGTGTTGTAAGGCACCCCGGTTGGTCGGGCGGTGCGGGTGGCTGTCGCGGTACGGGTGGGGGTGCTGGGCGTCACCAACGAGAAAGGCGTGTTGGTCGGCTCAACCGTAAAGGTTGGGCGCGGGGTATTGGTGGCCGTTGGCGCCACAGTTGGTACGGAGGTCCAGGTAGCAGGCGGCTGAATGGGCGTAATGGTCGGCGTAATGGTCGGCGGGATGGGCGTATTGGGCGGGAAGGGATTGATAGCCGAATAGGGGTTTGTGAAAATGGTGAAAAAGACGCCACACAGAGACAGGGTCATCAACAAAAAGACAACCGTAAGGATGTTAAACAGGCGGTCAGAGGAGCCTTTCCGGGTGGTCTTTTTCGTCTTTTTGGAGGAAGTCAGGTTCATCCAGCACTCCTGTCGTTGGTCTCATGGAACCAAAATTTCAATGGCACTTTCGGCGCGGCGGGCGGCCACCCATTCTTTGAGCGCGCGGGCCTGCAAGGCCAGCAAAGCATCAAA
>CAZNCT010000009.1:34611-37004 GCA_964571615.1 uncultured Anaerolinea sp.
GGGCGTGAAGGGTCTCGCTCGATCAGTTTCAAGATATGAAAACCAACATCACTCTGAATAATGGGCGAGACGGCGTTCACTTCCAAAGCAAAGGCAGCATCTTCGATGGCCTTCAGGCTTAAGTAGCCACGCGGGAACCAGCCAATATCGCCGCGCAGGGTCGGGTCGTAGCGAGCCGCCAGCTGGTCAAAATCTTCACCGGCGTTCAGGCGGGCCAGAGCGCGTTCTGCGTCTTCTTGATTATAGGTCAAAATCTGGCGGATGTGTACCTGCTCGGCGCTGGCAGGGACCGCGGCGAGAATCTGGTCGCGCATCCAGGCGGCTTCGGCAGAGCGTTTCAGCGCAGCCCGAAAGCCCGGGTCATCGTATCCGTGAGCCGCCTGCCACTCTGAAAGGGCCTGGGGGCCACCCAGCGAGGCGGCCAGGGCGTCGAGACGTGTCTGAAGGGCGGCCTCGTCGAGGCTGAAGCCCTGGGCGCGGGCAGCCTGGGCCAGGAGCATCTGGGCCACCAGGTCATCGCGCACGGCCTGGCGGGCCTGTTCGTCGCTGACTTCGCGTCCGAGGGCGGCCTGGGCCTGGCGGTAACGGGCGAGTTCGGCCTGGAATTCTTCGAGGGGCAAACCCTCGCCGTTGACAAGGAAAGCCATCGGCACGGGGGTAGCCGTCGGCGGGGAGGGGGTTTCGGTAACGGCGGGCAGGCTGGGGGTGGGGCTTGAATCCAACGCCGGGTTGGCGGTACAGGCCGCCAGCAACAAGAAAAGCAAAATTAACGGGAAATTTTTCAGGGCAGACATCCCCCCGATTATACCTGATGCGCATCAGGCTTCTTTGGGCGGGGCGGCGGGGCCGTAATCGAGCACAGGGCGCACGCCGGTGGCGTCTTCGGGCGGGCCGATGATGCCTTTTTCTTCGAGCTTATCGACCAGGCGAGAGGCGCGGGTGTAGCCAATGCGCAGTTTACGCTGAAGCATGGAGACCGAGGCACGGCCCTCACGGCGGACGAGGTCGAGGGCTTCGCTGTAGAGCGGGTCGCCTTGTTCGGCGGCCATTTCTTCCCAAATTGGGATTTGTTTGAGCGGTAAACCGGCGGCGGGGGCATCCACCGGGCCGCCGGGGGCAGGGGCCTGGGCCAGGCCAGCCTGGGTGCGCCAGAACTCGACCATGCGGTGAATTTCGCTATCGGAGACGAAAACGCCCTGCAAGCGCACCGGAGCCGGGGCGTCGGGGGCCTGGTAGAGCATGTCGCCACGCCCAAGCAAGCGCTCGGCGCCGGGCTGGTCGAGGATGACGCGGCTGTCGGTGTTGGATGCAACCGCAAAGGCGATGCGGGCCGGGAAGTTGGCCTTGATGAGGCCGGTAACGACATCGACCGAGGGGCGCTGGGTGGCTAAAATCAGGTGAATGCCGGTGGCGCGGGCCAGTTGGGCCAGACGGGTGATGGTGCGTTCGGTTTCATCGGGGGCCAGGAGCATCAGGTCGGCCAATTCGTCAATGACGACGACGAGATACGGCAGTTTTTTGATGCCGTCGGTCTTCATGCGCGCGTTGTAGTCCTGAATGTTGCGGGCGCCGACCTGGGCAAACTGATGATAGCGGCGATCCATTTCGCGAGTCATCCATTGCAGGGCGCCGATGACTTTATCCATTTCGACAACAACCGGCGATAGCAGATGCGGGATGCCGTTGTAGCCAGTCAGTTCAACTCGTTTGGGGTCCACCAGCACCAGGCGCAGGTCGTCGGGGGTGTTGTTGAGCAGCAGACAGGAGAGAATGGCATTGACACAAACCGATTTACCAGAACCGGTGGTACCAGCAATCAGCAGGTGCGGCATGGCGGCCAGGTCGGCGCTGACGGGGTGGCCGGAGACATCTTGCCCGAGGGCAAACGAGAGGGCCTTGCGGCTGCGGCGGAAGGATTCGCTCTCTACCAGGTCGCGCAGGGCGACAACGGTCATTTCTTCGTTGGGGACTTCGATGCCGAGGTAGGAATGGCCGGGCACCGGGGCCTGAATGCGGATGCGCGGGGCGGCCAGGGCCAGGGCCAGATCGTCGGAGAGCGAGACGATTTTGCTGACGCGCACACGCATTTTGCCGCCGCGGGTTTCAATGAAGAGCGGTTCGACCCCAAACTGGGTGACGGTGGGGCCGCGGTTGATTTCTACAACCTGAGCGGGGGCGCCAAAGGAGGCCAGGGTTTCTTCAATCAGGCGGGCGCGCTGTTCGACATATTCTTCGTTCTGGTTGGGGGCTGAGCCAGGGTTGAGAATCTCTTTGACATCGGGCAAGACCCAGGCGTGCGGCTGTCCGTTAGGGGCAGGGCTAAAGCCATCGGGCGCAGGCGGGCGCTCAGGAAGTGGAACCACCTGGATGGGGGTAAAGCCATCGGCGTTGTT
>CAZNCT010000009.1:37014-38192 GCA_964571615.1 uncultured Anaerolinea sp.
GTGTCGCTGGGCGGTGGTGGCTGGGGTCTTCCGCTCAGGGCGGCAGTAAAGCGGCGCCAGAGGCCCAGTAAGGCCTGCCAGAGCGGGTCGAGCCAGGCAATGATTTCGGGGACGGTCAGGTCAAACGAAAGCGAAAGGCCAATCAGCAACCAGGCCAGCAAGATGACGAGCAACCCTTCGGCGCCGATGCTTTCGACAAACATGCGGTAGAAAAGGCTTCCGAGCCAGCCGCCGCCATTGCCATCGGGCGGAAAGGGATTACCGCCAATGCCCTGAAAAACAATCAGAAGCCACAGGCTAAGCAGAAGCAAACCGGTAACACGCTCGACAGAGACAGGCGGGATTTTTTCAATTTTTCTGAGTACCAGCCAGCCACCAAAGAGCATCAGGGCGACGGGCAAAATGTAAGCGCCCCAGCCGAAGAAGAATCGGAAGAAGGCCAGTGCGCCCTCGGTCAGGCTGGAACGGCTGGCAGAGAGCAACCCAAGAACCATGAGCAGCCCGGTCAGGGCGAGGAAGATGCCCAGCAGGTCTAATTTGCGTTCGGGTGAGAGATTGATCAGCGGGGGCGGGGGTTCTGGCGCTGGGGCAGGCTGGGCGGCTTGTTGCGCGCGAGGCTTTTTCTCAGGGGCGGCGGGGGTCTTTTTGGCAGGCGCAGGCGCAGTTTTGCCCCCACCAGATTTTGCGGGGGCTTTTTTCTCCTCTTTGGGGGCGGGCTTTTCTTTGGGAGCGGCCTTGCCCTTGGGAGGAGTCTTTTTTGAAAAGGGAAGTTTAACAGGCATAGAACATGCCCGGCCTGAAAGTACCGGTTCGAAAATTATAGCACAAATGGTCGAATAAGCGGTTTGACAGACTCAGGCCGGGGCCAGGGCAGACTGGCTGAGTAGAGCGATTCAGTCAATCAGTGCCCGGTTTTGCAAATCCCACATTTTGCGGTAAAGGCCGTTTTGGGCCAGTAATTCGGCATGTGTGCCGCTTTCAACAATCTTGCCGGCATCGAGAACGAGGATTTCATCCATCTGGTCGAGGCCAATGAGACGGTGAGTAATCCAAAGAACGGATTTGCTTATAACGGACTTGCTTACAACGGACTCTGTAGCGGACTCACGGAGGGGAGCGGAGTTTACAACGGACTCTGTAGCGGACTCACGGAGGGGAGCGGAGTTTACAACGGACTC
>CAZNCT010000009.1:38292-51457 GCA_964571615.1 uncultured Anaerolinea sp.
TGTAGCGGACTCACGGAGGGGAGCGGACTTGCTTACAACGGACTCTGGAGCGGATATCAGGGAATGCAAGGTGTTGATGATTTTGCGCTCGGTGGCCGGGTCGAGGTTGGCGGTCGGTTCATCGAAGAGCAGGATGGGCGCATCTTTGAGCAGGGCGCGGGCGATGGCAAGGCGCTGACGTTCACCACCGCTCAGGTTGAGTCCGCGTTCGCCTACAAAAGTATCGTAACCCTCGGGCAGGCTGATGATGAAGTCATGCAATTCGGCTTGCTGACAGGCTTTTTCGAGGTCGGCCTGGGTGGCCCAGGGACGGGCCAGCAAGAGATTTTCACGCAGGCTGGCGTTGAAGAGATAGGTATTCTGACTTACCACACTAAACATGCGGCGCACATCGGTTTGGGCATATTGGCGCAGTTCGTGTCCATCAAGCAAAACCTGGCCTTCGGTGTAATTCCAAAAGCGCAGCAGCAGGTTGGCAAGGGTGGTTTTGCCCGCGCCGCTGGGACCAACGATGGCAATTTTGCGCCCGGCGGGCAGGCTGAGGGTGATATTGTCTAAAACTTTTCTGGACGCGGAGTGGACGGATTGGACGGATTCTTGTTTGTTTTCTCCGTGAAACCCGGTTGTCTCCGTGTCCGAAAGATACGCGAAGGATAGATTTGCGATTGATAAATCGGCGGAGGCGGGGCGAGGCAGGGGGGCAGGCGGGTCGCTGACCGCGGGCTTCGAGTCGGCAATCTGGAAGAGACGGCGGGCGGCTTGCAGGTTGGCTTCGAGCAGTTGGGCGGCTTGCGGCAACCCCTGAACGGCTTCAAACGAGGCCATGGTGCCAAGCACAACAACGGCCAGCATGACGCCAGCAATGTGCCCTTCGGTGACAAGCGGGATGGCGAGATAGAGCATGGTGAGGGCGCCCAACCCGGTGATGAGCGTGGAGAGACCGGATTGGAATCCGTTCAGGCGGGCGAGGCGGGTCTGGGTGGCGGAGTAGGCACTCCCCGCCGCCTGGACTTTGTCGAAATACGTTTTTTCCTGGCCAAAGGCGACCAGGTCAGGAAGTCCCTGAACAGAATCGACCAGGTCGGCGCGTAAGCGGGAACGCTGTTCGACAAGAATCTGCCCGGGAGCGCGATTCAGGATGAGGGTTAGGGCGGTCAGTCCCAGCCCAAGGGCGAGCAGGAAGCCGACAATGGTAAGCCCCAGCGAAACGGAGAAAGTCCCCATGAATATCCCCATCCCCAAAATGATGACGATGGCAACCAGCGGCGGGGCCAGGGCGCGGACATAGAAGTTGTCGAGTGATTCGATGTCGCTGATGACGCGGCTGAGCAGGTCGCCAGAACGGGCCGAGATGAGGCGGGCCGGGGCGAGCGGTTCAACCGACTGGTAAAACCAGACACGCAAATTGGCGAGCAATTTGAAAGTGAGCGAGTGTGAGACAAGCCGTTCGGCATAGCGGGCCAGGGCGCGGGCAATGCCAAAGAAGCGCACTCCAACGACCGAGACGCCAAATTGGGCGATGGAGGTGGCAATGGCGGCTGTCGAGATGAGCCAGGCGGAGGTGGACATCAGGCTAATGCTGGCGGCAATGGTCAGGAACCCGACCAGGACGGCCAGGAGCAGGTGTCGCCAGTGAGGGCGCAGGAAGGTGAGCAGGCGGAGGAGAACCATTTAGCGATTGGTAATTGGTGATTGGTGATTGGAGGCTTGCGAGAGTTGTTGGACAAAAGAGGCAACGGCTGAGCCGGATAATTGATTCACGACCTTGCCAGATTCGAGGACAATCACCTGGTCGGCCTGGCGGATGGTGGCGAGGCGATGGGCAATGACAAGCACGGTACGGTTTTGGGTCAGAGCGCGGACGGCGGCTTCGAGGCTGGCTTCGAGGGCCGGGTCGAGGCTGGAGGTAGGCTCATCGAGCAGGAGCAGGGGGGCATCTTTCAGGAAAGCGCGGGCAAGAGCCAGGCGTTGGGCTTGCCCACCCGAAAGACGCGCGCCGCGTTCGCCAATCTGGGTGTTGAGACCGTCGGGCAGGCTGGCGATGAATTCATCCAGACCGGCGCGCTGGCAGGCAGTCAGCAGGTCGGTTTCGGATGCGTCTGGTTTGGCAAGGCGCAGGTTGTTGGCGAGGCTGTCTGAAAACAGGTAGGGGTTTTGCGGCACCCAGGCAATTTGTTTGCGCCACAGGTCAGGCGGAATTTGGGCAAGGGGCGTGTTACCGACCAGAATCTGTCCGCTTTGGGGTTCGATAAAGCGCAGCAACAGGCTGGCAAGCGTGCTTTTGCCCGAGCCGCTGGGGCCAATCAGGGCGGTCATCTTGCCAGATGGAATGGTGAGGGAGATGCCATCGAGGGCGGGGGTGGCGCGGGTGGGGTAGGTGTAGGAAACGGCGTCAAGTGTGAGGGTGTCAGGTGTCAGGTGCTGAGGAGCCAGGGGAAGGTGGTCAGAGGTTTCTCCTGGCACCGGGGTATCGAGAATCTCGTAAATGCGGGTTGCTGCTATCACCCCGCTCATGCCGGCATGAAAGCGTAAGCCCAGGTTGCGTAAGGGTTGGTAAAAATCGGGCGCCAGGACAAGCAGGAAGAAGGCGGGCAGAAAATCCATGTTGCGGTAGAGCAGGCGAAAGCCAATTTCGACAGCCACAATAGCCACCGAAATGGTGGCAAGCAGTTCGAGCGCCAGGGCCGAGAGAAAGGTAACGCGCAGGACTTGCATGGTCATATCGCGGTAGCGTTCGGAAAATTGCCCAATGACCTGGGCCTGTCCGCGGGCTTGGCCGAGGATTTTAAGGGTGGTTAGTCCTTGCAAGACATCGAAAAAGTGGGAGGACAGGCGGCTCAGGGCGCTGTACTGGCGTTTGGTCAGAGACTCGGCGGCTTTGCCAATCATGACCATGAAGAAGGGAATCAGCGGGGCTGTGAAGATGAAGACGATACCGGTCAGCAGGTCAATCGGGAAGACGACCAGCAAAATCGTCAGCGGGATGGAGGCCGCCAGCACAATGGCGGGCAGGTACTGACTGAAGTAGGCATCCAGCTGCTCGATGCCCTCGACGGCAGCCGTCGAAAGTTCACCGGTGCGCTCACCGCCGGTGTAAGCCGGGCCAAGAGCCGCCAGATGCTTGAGCAGGCGCGCGCGCAAATCGGCCTTAACGGTTTGCGCAACGGCGTTGGCGCTGACATCGGCCCCCCAAACAAAAGCAGATTTGAGCAGCAACGCGCCAAGCAAAATGCCCAGCAGGGGCAAAACGGCCTCGCGGGTTTGACCGCCAAGGAAAACATCATTGACAACCCGCGCCAGAAACCAGGCCTGGACAATGGTCAGAATACCGCCGCCCCAGCCGAGGGCGATGGTCAGGGTAAGCATAAAGCCGCTGGAGCGGGCAAGGGTCAGAAGTCTACGGTGCATGTCCAAATTATACCGGGGTTACACGGCCCGAATCCGTTCAACCCAGAGAAACGGATAGAAATAGAGAGTCAGCAGGATGGGCAAAATACTAGAAAAGACGACCACCGTGTCGGGTGGTCGTCCTGGTATTGTTGGCAAACACTGGAGGTTCCCAGCCTGCTTTCATGGCCCAACTTCTGGGCCGACGGGGGCAGTCTCTTCCTGCAAAACCACAATCTCATCAGACTGGAGCGATGGGATCTGGCTGGGAGGCAAACTCAGGTTGGGCGCCGCAATCCCGGTGGGACGCAAGACGAAAGTTGTCCGGCCCAGCACAACAGGTGTGTTGGCTGCCGTCCACTCAACATCCAGATATAAAGACACCACCGTCTCGGGTGTCAGAGTCAAAGGCGTTGAAAGCAGATAGTAGCGGCAGGCGGCATCTGTCCGAACGGTAGGATCGCTAAAACTGACGATTGACGAAGACGGCTCGTTTGCGTGGGTCGCAGTGCGAACCCGCACGTTCGAAATCCTGTTCCCGCTTCCGGTTCGATAACAAAGTTCGACCCCAACCAGCGCGAGGCTCTTGCCATACAGCGTAGTCGGAATATCAGGCTGAATACCGAACGAGAATAGACTAGCCACAGAGGACCTGAATTCTGTGCCAGCGGCAAAATTGTTGTACGAAATTGACGTGTACGTTGACGAGTATGGCTGCCAGCGCGAGAAACCAGCATTGACGAGCATGTCGCCAGTTGAAGGCGGCACATCACTGGCCTTTTTTAAGAAAACCGCCATCTCGGCGCGAGTGACAGCGTTGCCGGGTTTATAAGTTCCATCCGGGTAGCCGCTTGTAATGCCATTGTCCTTCAACCAGCAGATGAAAGTCTCGGCCCAGTGCCCATTGGTATCAGGAAAACAGCCGGTCGATGCGTAGGCGGTGCCTGCCACGAAAGCGGCGGCCAGCAAAACAAAAAGCGCCCCCATCAGGATAAAAGTCGTTTTGAGATTCACTTTAACTCCTTTTTGAAAAAACCAACCATAAAATGCTTTTTCAGCAGGTTGTTCTCAATACGCGGCAAACCCGAATGCAGCTCAACCAACTGCAACACATGGCGGGTTAACTAAAACGGATATTAAAGATTGTATTTACCCTGAATAATTTTTCAACTGGCAATTTCCGAAGCAAGGGCCTTCAGAGACGGGGAAACAAAATGGCTTATAATTCTTGCTGGAACTTTTCCGCGCCGGGCACGTAAAGAGAAATGTACATTTCTCCGGTCAGACCAGACAATATGCCAACCAACCCGATTACCAGCGAAACTTCTCTCAAAAGCAAGCCAAAACTACGGCTGGCGCTAATTGGCGCCTGGCTGGCAGTGACGCTTTACACGCTGACGGTCTATACCCTGAGCGTGCCGGTTGTTTTCTGGCATCGCGTCAGTGACCCGCAGACCTCGGTCTTGAACCTGAACGAAATCCTGTTCGCTGCGATTGACATTGGTATTGACATCTTCATCGCTATTGGGTTCGTGGTCACGGCGGTTTACCTGTTTTCGCGCCGTTCAGACGATTGGTTTGTCATCTTTACGTCCATGTTCCTGGTGACGTTTGCCGGGCGCGTATCGAACACCCTCAACGAAGTCTCGATGCTGCCGGGTTATGAAACCCTGGCCGGAATGGTGCTCGCGCTGGGGGATATCGGCGTGGTCAGCTTCTGCTTTCTGTTCCCAGACGGTAAATTTGTCCCGCGCTGGACTCGATTCGCCCTCCCGCTGCTGGCGGCGACGATGTTCGGGCTTTACCTCTTCCCTATGGCGCCTTTTTACTGGGCCAACCTGGGAGAAGGTCTCTATCTCGGTATCTCGCTGGCCTGGTACCTGCTTGGGGTAGTTGCTTTTTCTTACCGGGCGGCACGTCAGAGCAGTCTGTTGCAGAAGCAACAAATCCGCTGGGTCATGGTGGGTTTGCTCGGGCCGCTGCTCTGGTTTGTCCTTTTTAATACACTCAACATCCTGAACCTGGGTACGGCAGGCGATCTGAGCGCCTGGCTCTATCGCTTGATTGCCCAGGTGGCCGGAATTTTCCTCTTTCTGCTGCTGCCGGTTTCGATTACGCTGGCCATCGCGCAATCAAAACTATTTGATATTGACCTGCTGATTAACCGCTCGCTGGTATATCTCAGCCTGACCGTTGGCCTGGGATTGGTCTTTGCCGGGTTGCTGGCCGGCATTCCGCTGGTCTTTCGTTCCATCAACCAGGGCGACCAGTCTATGCTGGCGGTGGCAATTTCGGCGCTGATTGCGGGGGCGGTTTTCCAACCGGCGCGGCGCAGGTTACAGCGTTTTGTGGACCAGTTCTTCTACAAAATCAAAATTGACTACCAGAAAACGCCGGTCGAACTGCGCAAAACCGATGACCCGCTCGAAGACACGACCCTTTCTTCGTATCGCGGGCTGAAATTGATTGGCCGGGGCGGCATGGCCGATGTTTATCGGGCTGAAAGCCCAACCAATGGCCGCCCGGTGGCAATTAAGGTTTTGCCCCCCTCCTTTGCCGAGGATGAACAATTCCGCAGGCGGTTTATGCGAGAGGCCGAAATTGTGGCCGGGCTGGAACACAACAACATTGTCCAAATCTTGAATTACGGTGAAGAAAGCGGCACCTACTATATCGTGATGGAATACCTGACCGGGCCCGACCTGCGCGCCTTGCTCAAAGAAAGCAAGCGCATCGCTCTCGGCGACGCTCTGCCCATCCTGCGAGATATCGGCTCAGCGCTGGACTATGCTCACGCCCGCGGCCTGGTGCACCGCGACATTAAGCCTTCGAATATCATGCTTGATTCGTCCCGCTTGCCGGTGCGGGCCGTCTTGACCGACTTCGGGATTGCCAAAATTGCTGACGCGCACACCAAAATCACCGCAACGGGCGTTTTGGGCACCTTTGACTACATCGCGCCAGAACAAATCCAGGCCTCGGGCGAGGTAGAACCGGCTGCCGACCAGTATGCCCTGGGGGTCATGACCTACCAGATGCTGACCGGAAAATTGCCCTTTGAGCGGCCCAATACGGGTGCGCTCTTGCTGGCTCACCTGACTGCCCCACCGCCCGACGTGCGCGAAATTGTCCCCGAAATACCGCGGCATGTCGCCTATGCCATCCAACGGGCGATGGCGAAAAATCCCAAAGACCGCTATCTCAGCGTTGGAGATTTTGTGCAGGCAATTGAGAGCGCGTAACGTTAACCAAGAAAAGCGAACCAGCGACCCGGAACTTCCAGGTCGCTGGTTCGCTTTGAGCAGGGCCCAAACAAATTTTTTTACGGTTTACAAAAACACCTTTGTACGCAGATTTCACGGATGAACACAGAAGGGTGTATATTCACAGGCAATGCTTTGAGGACGCCATCAGCGGGTAATATCTTCGACGTATTGCACCACCGGCTTACAGCCTGGCAAAAAATTATCGGCTACGTTCTTCCAGGTCAGGTCGAGGCCGCTGGCGTCAGCCACCTGAACAGCATCGGCCAGACAACCCGCACCAGCATTGTAATTGGCAAGCGTAAAGCGCCAAAGGTCTTCATAACTGGCGCTCTCCCCAGCCGGTCTGCCCGTCACATTTTCGATAATTTTTCCGGCCTGCTCACAATTGGCAAGCAGGGTGCGGGCAAAAATTCCAACGCTGTAATCGGCGCGTTCCAGGTCAATTCCTAACGGGCACCCTTTACAAGTGGCATTGACGCTTTGCAGCAAAGCGCCACGCAGCAAAGCCTGATTTTTGCTGGAAAGCGTGGCATAACCGTTGGAAGCGCAGATGTCTTTATCCAGCACCAGCGGGCAGAACTCCCTGTAAAAAGCCGGATTCCACATCAGGGTCGTATCGGCGCCATGGTCGGTCAACTGCCCCAGGCCGACATCGTCGCGCAGATTGAAAATCCCCGGCCAGAACTGGCTTTCACGGCTGAACAGGTTTTTGAGCAATTGCGCCGGCACTTCACCCTGGCGGGCCACATCGAGAATCAGGCTATCGAAACGGTTTTGCCAGTCCGTCACCGCCATGCGGGCTGCCGCAACCCCGCAAGGGGTAGCCGTGCCATCGGCATAAACGCCGCCATCCAGACAGGCTTCTACATTGACCGCGCCTTGCTGAATCAGATTGCCTGCCAGGTAAACATACGAAACTTCAGATTGCAAGCCTTCGGGGCTTGAGGGGGTCAAAAGCCAGGCAGGCAAGCCTTCAGGCGGAGGAAAAGATTGCCAGGCAATTGAACAGGTGGCATTTGGTTTGCCGCGCCATTGCGTGCTGAGAACATCGACATAGCGTTTTTGGATAATCCGCTGGCCTTCATCGGTCACAATCACGCGCACAATGGCTTCAAAAACGGGACTGGTATCGCCATAGGTGGAATAGGCCCAAAACGACATCTTAACTCCCTGCGGCGGAGTGGCGCGGAGCAGAAAATCACAACGTGCACCATCACAGGTGAAGGGCTGGTTTTCGACCTGGCCCTGAATGCGATAGATTTCTGCATCGGGGAGCGGGTCTTCACCCTTCAGCACCAGGCGCGGCGACTCAGCCGTGCACCAGCCAAATTCATCTTCTTCACAGTCTTCAAGCGTAACCCAGACCTGGGCATCCGGCAGCGGAACAGTGACTTCACGCTGTATTTTCTTTTCCCCCACCAGTTGCCAGTAAAAGCCCCTGCAAAACTTGTAGTTTTCGAGGTCACAGGGCTTCGATTTGGTGACCCACTGGTCGTAAATGGCGGCTCCGCACTGATCATAGACTTCGTCGTGGCGGGGCAGGCCCTCGTGTTCTATCACCACCCGGCAGACCACCTCGTTATCTTCCCACTCTGAGAGCCACCAGTCGTAAAGGCGCACATCCACAGTTATTTTGTGAAAGCGGTCGGGCCCGGTTGGGCCATCTTCGTGAGAGACAGCCGCATAGGCCACATCCTGCGGGTTGGCAGTGGAGGCAACCAGGGTCACTGCCAGCAGGAGCGCAACCAGGAGCAGATGAAAGGGAGAACCCGGGCGCATCATCAATAAAATCGAGTCCGCAGTTATTATAGCGGACTCGATAACAAAAATCTATTCCCGTTTGTCAACTTCCTGCAAGGCATGTTCTTCGGCTTGCAGATTTTTCCAGCGCAGCCACAGATAAACAATGTAACCCAAAAAAGTTACGCTGAAAATAATGTAACCGGCCAGCATGTACGAAAAGGTATTGGGGGTATCCATGGGCACGCTCCTATTGCAGGATTTTCAATTTGAGTTGTTCGACCCGAGTCGCCAGTGACCCCAGGCGCATGCGGTGCCAGAAAATGGTCACAAAGATGACCGAAAAAGCGAAGATGGAAAAAAGCATCGTCTGGAGCATGGCCGGAGCCATGTTGAAACTTCCCTGGGCCTCGGCGCTGCCAGAGCCAATCACCACCGGATGAATGGTGCGAAAGATGCGGATGGAAATGAACGTCACCGGAACACTGATGCCTCCCAGCAGGGTATATACCGCTCCAAAGCGGGCGCGTTTTTCGGGGTCTTCGATGCCCTGACGCAACAAGAGATAGGCCAGATAAATCATTTCCAAAATGGCGGCAGTGGTCAGGCGAGGCTCCCAGGTCCACCAGGTTCCCCAAATGGGACGGGCCCAAATAGAACCAAGCACAATCGCAATGAAGAAGAAGACCAGGCTGATTTCAACTGCGGCGACGCTGATGGCATCCCACTTCAGGTCTTTCTTCCACAGGTAGATGATCCCGGCCACTGCGGCAACAATAAAGCCAAGCATTCCCACCCAGGCAGTGGCAACGTGAAAATAGAACAAACGCTGTACCTGACCCATGACCGCTTCAAGCGGCGCATAAACCAGGGAGGCATAATAGGAGGCGCCCAAAAGCAGAAGCGAAACCACATTCAGGGCAACCAGGGCACGGGGTTGAGGGGACATACAACACTCCAATGGGGATTTTTTTACTCTTCGATAACCTGCTCGAAGAACATAAACGCAGCAGCGATAAAAATGACATCGTAGGCGACCAAAAGGTTCAGCCAGGGCATCAGTTCGGCAATCGGCAACCCTTCGAGAAAGCCCTTGCTGGCCTGCACCGCTGAAACAAGCACCGGAATAACAAGCGGGAAGAGCAAAATGGGCAGCAGCACATCACGGGTGCGGGTTTGAACGGCCATGGTTGAAAGCAGGGTGCCGACGGCCACATAGCCAATTGAGCCAAGCAAGATAACGCCAAAAAAGCCAGGGTTAAAGAAGTTTTTGGGGTTATACAGGATGAAGTAAATTGGCAGGACAATGATTTCGACAATCAGCATAAAAGCCAGGTTACTGATGGCTTTGCCAAAATAAATTGCCGAACGATCGACCGGGGCCAGCAAAAGGCCATCGAGACAGCCCCGGTCTTTTTCGATTGCCAGCGAACGATTGAGTCCCAGGGTGCCAGCAAAGGCAAAAGTGACCCAAAGCACCCCGGCTGTGACCGATTCGCGGGTCGAGCGGTCGAGTTCGAGCGCAAAGTTAAAGACCAGAATAACCAGCAAGGCAAAAATCAACATGGCCGAGAGCAATTCGCGCGAACGTAATTCAGCGGCCAGGTCTTTCCAGGCAACAGCCAGCACTGCGCCGAGGTAATTTTCTGTCGGGCGCGGTGCAGGGGCAGGCGGGGAGGCGGGGGTCTGATTCATGATTCGAGCGCCTGTCTGTAAAAGTCGAGCAGATTGCCCGCGCCCAGGCTGTCGCGGCTGGTTGAAGCGGCAATGACACCGCGCGAAAGGATGTCGAAACGGCTGGCCAGGCTCTCGGCGCGGGCCAGGTCGTGTGAAGTCATCACCACCGTGCGCCCGGCGGCAGCAACCCGCCGCAAGACGCCATCGAGCATCTCAGAAGCGTCCTGGTCGAGGCCGGTGTACGGCTCATCGAACAGCATGACTTCGGGGTCGTGCAGAACCGCCCGGCCAATTGCCAGGCGTTGCTGCATTCCACGCGAAAAGGTTCGCACCAGGTCGCGGCGGCGGGCCGAGAGACCGACCATTTCGAGCACTTCATCGACCCGGGCAGGCAATTCGGGCAGGTTATACATGCGCCCGTAAAATTGCAGGTTTTCTTCGGCGGTCAGGTCGCCGTAGAGCAGGGGCATGTGCGAAACCACCCCCAGCCGCCGCCGAACTGCCGCCGCCTGAGATGGCAAAGCGTACCCCGCAATATTGACCTGCCCCAGGCTGGGACGGGAAAGCGAGGCCAGAATGCGCAGGAAAGTTGTTTTGCCTGCTCCGTTGGGGCCAAGCAGGGCCACAAACTCGCCCTGTGAGACTTGAAAATCAAGCCCACGCAAGACGGTTTTCAGCCCAAAACGCTTGACAAGTTTTTTGACGATAATCATGGACGCTGCCTGGTGATAAAAATTTTTGCCTTGCGACGCGCTCGGTCTCAAACGGCTGGCGCTATTGCCTGGCACTCAATTTGGCTTTCAACTCAGCGCGGCGTTCACGGTAAGCGGCTTCGGCAATGTTACCAGCCTTGAACTGGTCATCGAGGGCCAGGATGGCATCCAGAATTTCGTCTTCGTCTTCTTCTTCCAATTCTTCTTCGTCGAGGGCTTGCTCGTCCTCTGGCAGGTCTTCATCGTCTTCTGCCCGGCGGCGGTCGCGCCAGAACAGATAGCCACCCACCAGGATTAAGACGACCCCAAGGGCGCCCACGCCAACGATGAGATTCTGGTTACTGCTGGCCGCCGGTTCGCCCGAGGCAGTGGTCTTGGGACTACCAGAAATTTTGAACTCGAGGCGCTGTCCGGCGGGCAAGGCCCCGGCACGGTACATCTGGAAGGTGACACTGCCACCCATGCTTTGCAGACCGGCATCGGTAAAGCCCGAACCAGCAACCGTCACGCCTTCGGGCACCAGAACCGTCACCGAGCGGGCCGCGAGGGTCAGCGGAATAGACAGGTCGGTTGTGCTGCCGCCAAACAGGGACGCCAGCCCCGTGCTGGGGGTATAGGGCAGGTCGTAGGCAAAGACCAGCTGGTAATTATCGGGGCCAGGCAAGATGCTGGCCTGGTCGCCAAAGCCATCGGCGGTCGCCATAAACCGACCGCCCAGAATGCCATTTTCGAACTGCAAATTTTCAAATCCCTGGGGCAGGCTGAAAGAAATTACGGGCTGACCTTCGGCGGGGGCTACGATGGTTTTGCCTGAGGGGTTGTCAATGACCAGAAAGTGGATGACGGTTACTTTTTCAGGGTTAGAAAAGTCGAGCAACAGGTGAGCCTGCGAAATTTCGAGCAGGCTGGTATCACTGGTGGTTTCATACACTTCTATTGGCAGGTCAAAAACGGTCTGCCCGCCCTGCACAAAGGCGGCTTCAGAAGAATATTCAACGCCGCCGTACTCAAGCGAAACATAGAAGGCGCGGCCTTCGGGCATTTCGAGATTTTCAAAGATATAGCGGCCATCGGGGCCGACCTCGGTTTCAAGGGTCAGGGTTTCGCTGAAATTGCCATCGGCGCCGTGGTCAAAGCCGTGCAAAACGGCCTTCAAGCCAGCAGGCAGGACAGCGCCCGCGCCGCTGGTGACAGTTCCGCTAATCTGGCCGCCGGTCGCAGCAGGGGCGTCCGTTTCGGCGGGGGCGGGCGTCTCAGGCGTGGATTCGCTGCCGCTAACGGGAGCCGGTGTGGCTGTGGCCTGCTCCGCGCGGGCAACCGCCTGGGGGGCGGTATAGGCAAAGGTACGGGTGTAGGCCAGGGCGGCGTAAATCTCCGCATCTGTAAGACGGCCTTCGAAGGCAGGCATAGCAGGAGCCATACCCTTGCGAACACTGGCGGCCCAATCATCGAGTGAGCGCGAGGCCAGCCATTGCAGGTTGGTGAAATCGGCGTTGGGCGCGCTTTTGCCGTTGGGGCCATGACACTGGGCGCAGTTGGCTTCGTAAACGGCCTTACCGGCCTGGACATCGACTTCGGTGATGCTCAGGCTGTGGGCATAGGCGACGACATCCCAACGCTGTTGGTCGTTCAGGCTGGCAAAACCGGGCATGAAGTTGTTGATGTTGCCCTGTGTCACAATGCTATACCAGGCCGCGGGCGAGGCGCGCCGGGAAATTTCGGGCTGGGCCAGCACCGGCACATTGACCGGCAGCATGGCCGCCTGGGGCCCATCGCCTTTGCCGCCCGGGCCGTGACAGGGAGCGCACTTTTCGGCAAAAATGGAGGCGCCGTTAGCGACATCGGGCATGGCGGCGGGGAAGAGCGCGCCCAGGGTTGGCACGGGGGTCGGCGGAACGTAATCGGGCGGGGGGGTGATGTCTTCGGCCAGCGAAACGCAGCCGCCAAGAGCAAAAGAGAAGAGGAGCAGAAACGACAAAAGGCGAAGGTTCATTGGGGTCAGGACTCGTGATAAGGATTGGATACGCAGAAATGGCGTATGACAGCGTTTAGTGGATGGGGTTGCCACAAGCGGGGCAGAATTTGTCAGATTTGAGCAGGGCTTTGCCACACCTGGAGCAAAACCCAGCCGTTTTTTCTTTGCGGGCGGCTCGGCGAGCGGCCAGCAGGGCTTCGATGTCATCTTCTTCGTCGGGCGCGGCGGGTTGCGGACGGGCCTGCGGCGCGGCGTCGGCGCGGCGGGCGGCTACGGCGGCTTCTACCCGGTCTTCGGCGCTGGGGGCTTTGCGGGCGCCTTTGGCCGCTGCCGGGGCAATTTCATCCAGACGGCGCAGGACATCGGCGGCATTCTGAAGCAGTTCGGCCCGCATGACGGGATAGTCT
>CAZNCT010000010.1:0-9502 GCA_964571615.1 uncultured Anaerolinea sp.
GAAGATTTTGATGCAGCCCTGAGCCAACGCACAGAGGAACTGTACCGTGTGCCCAACCGCACACCCGACGAAAACGGGATTATTGAGGCGATGGCACTGCCGATGCGCGATACGGTGGTTTTCCCGCACATGGTTTCGCCGATTTTTGTGGATAATGATGCGGCGATTGCAACCCTGCAATCGGCGCATGAGCATGAGCAAACCGTTATTGGTATCGTTCAGAAAGACCCGGGGGCCGAAAACCCGAAACTGGTTGATTTTTTGCCTGTCGGGACAGAAATGGCTGTCGGCAGGCTGCTTTCGATGCCCGATGGGGCCAGTTCGGCGCTGGTGCAGGGCCGCAGGCGGGTAGAAATTATTGAGTTTACACGCATTGCGCCAGTGATTAAGGTGCGGGCAAAAATTATTGAAGAAAGCACCAAAGCGGATAAGAAGACCCGGGCGCTGATGCGTTCGGCGCTGAGCCTGTTTGAGCGGGTGGTGGAGCTGAATCGCTCTATCCCTGAGGAGGCGCACCTGTTTGCGATGAACATTCAGGAGCCTGGCTGGCTGGCGGATATGCTCTCGACCGCGCTTTCTCTCGATTTCGAGGAACGGCAAGCGCTTTTGTTGATGCGCGAGCCGCAGGCCCGCCTGGAGCGGCTGAATGAACTGCTGGCCGCCGAGGTGGATGTGCTTGAGCTGGAGGATGAAATCCATACCCGGGTGCAGAGCGAGGTGGATAAGAGCCAGCGCGAGTTCTATCTGCGCGAACAGATGAAAGCCATTCAAACCGAGTTGGGAGAAGGCGATATCTGGACGCGAGATGTGAGCGAACTGCGCCAGAAGATAGACGAGGCCAAACTGCCCGAAGAGGCCCGCAAAGTTGCGCTGAAGGAGCTGGAGCGTCTGAACCAGATGCCGCCCATGGCCCCAGAGGTGGGAATTATCCGAACTTACATTGAGTGGATTCTTGACCTGCCCTGGGCTTACCACACCGAGGACAACCTGGATGTGAGCAATGCAGCAAAGATTTTAGACCGCGACCATTACGGATTGCAAAAAGCCAAAGACCGTATTTTGGAGTATATTGCGGTGCGCTCTTTGAAACCCAAGAAGGAGCGCCAGCCGATTTTGTGTTTTGCGGGGCCTCCGGGCACGGGCAAAACGTCGCTGGGGCGCTCGATTGCCGAGGCGCTGGGGCGCAAGTTTGTGCGCGTTTCTCTGGGCGGGGTGCGCGATGAGGCTGAAATTCGAGGCCACCGGCGGACGTACATCGGCGCGCTGCCGGGGCGCATTATTCAGACAATGAAGCGGGCAGGCAGTGCTAACCCGCTCTTTATGCTCGATGAGATTGACAAACTCGGCTCCGATTTTCGAGGCGACCCTTCTTCGGCGCTCCTGGAGGTGCTTGACCCCGAGCAGAACAATTCGTTTAGCGACCACTATCTTGAAATTCCGTTCGATTTGTCGAAGGTGATGTTTGTGACAACAGCCAATCATCTCGGCGCTATTCCGCCTGCGCTGCTGGACCGGATGGAGGTGATTGAATTTCCGGGCTATATCGAGGAAGAAAAGATGGCGATTGCCGACCGTTACCTGATTCCGCGCCAGATGGAAGAAAACGGCATGGATGAGAGCGGTCTGCGCTTTTCGGCGACGGCCATGCAGAAAATTATCCGCGAATATACCTATGAGGCGGGGGTGCGCAACCTGGAGCGCGAAATTGGCCGGGTCATTCGCAAGGTGGCGCGCCTGAAGGCGGAAAAGAAAGAGTACCCCACAATGATTTCGCCAGGGATGATTGAGAAATTCCTGGGGCCGCCGGAGTATTTCCTGAGCGAGGCGGAACGTCAGGATGAAGTCGGCGTTGCCACCGGCCTGGCGTGGACAGAGAACGGCGGCGAGATTATGGCGGTCGAGGTAGCCTTGCTGGAAGGCAAAGGGTCGCTGCAAATCACCGGGCAGGTTGGCGAGGTGATGCAAGAAAGTGCCCAGGCCGCGCTAACGTATCTCAAATCGCGGGCGCACTTGCTCGGCATTGAGCCGGAAGTGTTTGAGAAACTTGATATTCACATTCACCTGCCTGAGGGAGCAATTCCAAAAGATGGGCCTTCGGGCGGCATTACGCTGTGCACGGCGCTGGCATCGGCCTTTACAGGAAGGCGCGTTTATCGCGAGGTCGCCATGACGGGTGAAATCACCCTGCGCGGGCGGGTGTTGATGGTCGGCGGAGTGCGCGAGAAGGTCCTTGCGGCCCACCGGGCTGGCGAAAAGGTGGTCTTAATCCCTGAGCGCAACCTGAAAGACCTGGTGGATCTGCCGAAACGGGCACGCGCCGAGTTGAAGATTGTGCCGGTAACACACATGGATGAGGTGCTGGGGATTGCGCTGGAGCCAGAACCCAGCGTTGAGCCAGTCCGCCCGCGGCGGCGCGAGAACGAGAACGAAAACGAGGATGATTAGTTGAACGCAGACCCTTGCGCGTTCAATAGCAATATTCAACCCGAAAGGAGGGGCTATGGCAATTGACCTGAAAGGCAAAGTTGTTCTGATTACCGGGGCGTCTTCAGGGTTTGGGCAAGACGCCGCGCGGTTGTTTGCTGAGGAAGGGGCCTCGGTGGTGCTGGCGGCCCGGCGCATCGAGCGGATGCAGGCTCAGGTAGAGCGCATCCACGAGATGGGCGGCGAGGCCATGGCAACCCCCGTTGATGTCACCAACAAGGCCGATATTCAGAACATGGTCAAAAGTGTCATTGAGAATTACGGGCAGATTGATATTCTCTTCAACAACGCCGGTTTTGGGCGGCTGGACTGGCTCGAAAACCTCGACCCGGCCCGTGACATCGAGACCCAGATTGCAGTGAACCTGACAGGCCTGATCGAAGTAACCCATGCTGTTTTGCCGCACATGCTGGCGCGTAACAGCGGTCACATTATCAATATGTCTTCGGTGGCCGGATGGCTGGCGGCGCCTACCTATAGCGTCTATGCTGCCACCAAGTTTGGAGTGCGCGGTTTTACCGATGCCCTGCGGCGCGAGGTGGCACACCGCGGCATTTATGTTTCGGGGATATACCCCGGCCCAGCGGCGACTGAGTTTGGTGAACACACCGGGCAAAGCAATGTGAAGCAGAACGTCAAGGTTCCAGGCTTTGTCACCATGACTTCGGAATATGTTGCCCGTCAGGTGGTCTCGGTGGCGAAACGTCCACGCCGCTCGCTGGTGCTGCCGTGGTGGTTTGCGCCGGTCATCTGGTTCGACCGGGCCTTCCCTGCCCTGACCGATTGGATACAAATCCGTGTTTCAAAGAAATTTCACAGTTAACAGCCAGGAGAAACCATGCCCAACCCACGCTTTGAAAAACTTGCCGCCGCCCTGAACGGAAGCCAATTCGACGCGATTGCGCTCAACCCCGGCCCAACCCTGACCTACCTGACTGGTTTGAATTTTCACCTGATGGAGCGCCCGGTGGTGCTGGTCTATGCCCCCGGACAAGCCCCGGCAATCATCTTGCCCGAACTGGAACTGCCCAAGACAACCGGGCTGGATTTTGAGTTGAAAGCCTACCCTTACGGTGAAAATCCGGCAGAATGGGGACAGGCTTTTCGCAATGCTTTCTTTGACTTAGACCTGTATGGCCGCACGATTGGCGTAGAACCGCGCCGAATGCGCGTGCTGGAGTTGCGCCTGGTCGAAAACGGGGCACCGGGAGCGCATGTCATCTCCGCAGATAAGGAACTGGCATCGCTGCGCCTGCGCAAAGATGCCGAAGAAATTGCAAAGATGCGCCAGGCGGTCAAAATTGCTCAGGACGCGTTGGAAGCAACCCTGCCCTACATCAAAATTGGGATGAGCGAACGCGAAATTGCCGCCGAGCTGACCATCCAACTGCTGCGACACGGCTCAGAGCCGGAAATGCCCTTCTCGCCGATTGTCTCGGGCGGGCCAAACAGCGCCAACCCGCATGCTTCGCCATCCGAACGCAAGATTGAAGCAGGTGACCTGCTGGTCATTGACTGGGGAGCGACCTATCAGGGTTACATTTCAGACCTGACGCGCACATTTGCGGTGGGCGAAATTGATGAGGAGTACCGCAAAATTCACGAGATTGTCCAGCAGGCAAACGCCGCCGGGCGCGCTGTCGGGAAACCTGGTGTCGCCTGCGCCGAGGTGGACAGAGCCGCGCGCAGCGTCATCGAAGCCGCCGGATACGGCGCCTACTTCACCCATCGTACCGGTCACGGAATCGGCATGGAGGGCCACGAAGAGCCGTATATGCGCGGCGATAACGAGCAATTGCTCGAAAGCGGCATGGCTTACACCGTTGAACCAGGCATTTACCTGCCGGGCCGCAACGGGGTGCGCATTGAGGACGATATGATTGTGACCGAAGATGGTTGTGAATCGCTAAGCGACCTGCCACGCGAAATTCGGGTGGTGGGATAACCTTCGCGCCAAAACACTTTTTCTGCTGTCCGCTGTAAAAACAAAAAGGGCTGCCCTGAACGTTGGGCAACCCTTTTTTTGAATTCCAAGAAACGATTAGCCGAGCAAAAACGGCGGCATCCAGAACTCGCCAATCCCAAATCCCCACTTGAGAATGACGAAGAGCAAGAAAATTGCAACACCCAGCCCCATAAAGAGATAATCACGCGGGGCAAAATGTAACTCGCGCAGCCAGGTACGTGGCGCTGTGCCGAAAGCACGCAAATCCATCGCGTCAATCACTTCTTCGCCAGTCACGGTAGATTGCATGGTGACAGGAACAATCAATGGTGCAAGACGGCGCAAACGCTCAATAACGCCGCCTTTAAGGCTATCTACTTCATAGCCCCGGGCGCGCTGGGCGTCAATGGTAATGCTCAAGTCGCGGGCCAGGGTCGGCAAAAAGCGAAAGGCCAGATCCATCGTGAAAGACACTTTGTCCGATACGCCCATGCGCCTGAAGGTGACCCCGTAAATATTTGGATCCATGGTGTACGGAATCGGTATCGCCAGGACAGCCATTGCCAGCATACGCATCATCTGGGTAACAGCAAACACCAGGCGCACCATGGTGATTTCAACGTCTGTGCCCCAGGTCGTGAAGGGAAGATAGAGGGGAATGACAAAAAGCGGCTCGGAGGTGTCATTGATGACCGACGAGGGGCCACCCCGGCCCGACAGGACAGCATTCAGGCCGACAATGAAAAACACCAGAAAGAAAATAAAAATCCAAACCCGCCGAACATCCTTCCACTCAATCCGGGCCATGAAGTAAAGCGTCAGGGTGAAGAGAAAGAGTGGAAGGATGAGACGGATATCCCAGATGCTGGGTACGGTGACCGCCAGGATAATGCAAGCCAGAAATATCAGCCTCGCCCGGGGGTCGAGCCGTTGAATAAAGGTATCACGAGGGCGATATTTCCAGGAAACAAGCATTAGCGGCCTCGACGAGCATTTACAGCGGCAAAAGCGACCATCAAAATCGGCAGGAGAATGGCAACTACCACCAGGTTGCCGATGAAGGCCGGGGTAAAGTAACCAACCAGGGCGGTGTTCAGGTCAATGCCGCCAACCAGCATTTCGGTCAACGAGGCAACGAGCATACCAACAGCAATGCCCAGCGTGCCCCAGCCAATGGCCTTGAGAATGTCCATTTTGTCGCGATAGTCCTTAATCAAGAGCATCGCCAGGCCAGGAATCATGCCCATCAGGCCGTTGCCCAGGCTCCAGTTCCAGTAGAAGCCCCAACCGGCAAGCATATCGCCCAGGGTGTTACCGATGAAGCCAGCCAGCAGACCAACCCAGGGCCCATAAGCAATGCCGAAGAAAATCAGCACCGCAACCGCCGGGCGGAACGTGATGTTGCCAGCAGCAGGCAGGGGCACGAGATTGGTCAGGAGCGAAAAAGCGCCATACAGGGCTGCGCCAATTGCGCCGTAAACCACCTGCCTTGTTCCAAACGACCAGATTCCTTTGTTTTCCATTGTTATCTCTCCTTGTGATGTTGCGTTTTTTTGAACGGCTGACCCAATTTGATATTAAAACACACATTTAAGAGATTGGTTCTCGCTTAATCAGACATAAGCGGCCAATGCGGATGCCGAAAGGAAACGCCCGGTCTTGGGCAATAACTCGAGGTTTAGCTCGAGCAATGAACTTGGGCGCACGCGACAACTTTCCAGCAGGCTAAAATCTCGCAAGATTTCTTCGGGAGGGCCATCTGCGACAACCGTGCCGCGCCCAACCAGGATAACCCGATTGGCATAGGTGACGGCCAGGTCAATATCATGGGTAATGAAAAGGGTCGCGGCAAAATTTTCAGCCAGCATCGACTTACGGCTTTCGTCGGCGTGACACATCGCGTCCATGAAGTGGGTGTAGTTGGCGTAGTCCTGCCCGGCAGTGGGTTCATCCATGACCATGATTTTTGACTGCATTGCCAGCACGGAGGCAATTCCGACTCTTTTTTGCTGACCAAAGGACAGGCCCAGCGGCGGGTAATCTTCAAACCCGGGCAAATTGACCGTTTTGATGCTCTCACTGACATTGCGCTCAATCTCAGAGGCCGAGAATCCCAGGTTGTGCGGGCCAAAAGCCAGTTCCTCACGAACGGTCGGCGCAAAAAGCATGTGGGTGGGGCTTTGAAAAACGTATCCGAGGGCGCGGGCTATCTGAGCAACGCTCATTTCACGGGTGTCTTTGCCGTTCACCAGGACACGTCCCCTGACTGGTTTGAGCATGCTTAACCAGGGTCGATTTTCCGGCGCCATTTGGCCCGAGAACAGCAATCAAATCGCCCTCGCGGATCGAGAGATTGACATCATGCAATACTTCGGGCAAGTCGGGGCCATAGGAAAAAGCCACGTTTTCAAACGAAACCAATTCTCTGGCGGCGGTGTCTGCCGGGGTAACCGGGTTGGGCGGGGTTACTTCTCCCATCTCACGGCTGCGGCGCAGCACCCAGGGCGCTGGCAATTTGACCTGATGATGGTCAATCCGAGGGGGTAAATCGTTGATGGGGCCGAGATATTCAATTTTGCCGCCCGCCATGTAAAGAAGACGGTCGGGGCGGGCGCGCAAAGCATCTTCAACACGATGCTCAATCAAGACAACGGTCGAGCCTTCATCGGCCAAACTGCGGAAAATTTCGAGCGCTTCCTGAGCAGAAGCGGGGTCGAGGCTGGCAAGCGGCTCATCGAGCAAGAGAATCGACGGGCGCATGACCAGTAACCCGGCCAGGGCTACTTTTTGTTTTTCGCCGCCTGAGAGCGTGAAGGTTTCACGATTGCGCAAATGTTCGATTTTCAAACGCTTGAGTACCTGCTCAATGCGCTCAATGATTTCGTCACGGGGCAAGCCGAGGTTTTCAGGGCCAAAAGCAATTTCGTTGAAAACATTGCTGGCGACAATATGACGCTCGGGGTCTTGCAAAAGGGTGCCGACACTCTGGGCAACCTGCACCAGGCTCATCTCAGCGACATCACGCCCATTCAGAAGCACTTTGCCAGTGCGCTGACCGCCATAACTGCGCGGAATGAGGCCATTGATGCAACGGGCCAGCGTGGTTTTGCCACAGCCGCTCGAACCGGCCACCAGAAGCATTTCACCCGGAGAGACTGAAAAAGAAATATCTTCGATCGCCAATTCAGGGCGAGAGTTGTAGCGAAAAGAAAGGTTTTCTACCTGCAAAGAAATTTCACTCATGCAATTGCCTGCCCAATTTCTACGCTGATTGTCTCGCCAACTTTCACGCCCAGACGTTCGGCGGCAGAACCATTGACCACTGAGACTATCAGGTTGCCGGTACTGCCGAGGAGCGCAACCAGGTCTCCGGGTTGGCGCTCGCCAAAGGTGTTGACCATGCCGTGAATGCGTTCTCCGGCCAGCGAGACGGTGATTTTGTCCATTTGTGTTAACGCCGATGCCAGGTTTTCGACACGGATGTTGGATGCCAGGTTGCCAAAATGGTCAATGTGGATGATTTCGCCACGCCAGCCGTTCACCGTCTGCTCAGGCCTGGGCAATGTCAATCGGACAGGATCCAGAAAGCGGGTGCCCAGTTCCGCGAGGGAAACGCCCCTCGCCAGGTGCCCGGCGACAGGAGCAAAAATATCCCGTCCGTGAAAGACGTAACTGATTTTATCCAGCCAAAAACGAGGCTGGTCGAGGTGAATAAATTCGCATTCCAGTCCTTCACTCTCTGCACGTTCGAGTAACAGGGTGATGGTGCCATTGTCTGGGCCGACGTAATATTGATGACCAATTTTGGCAGCCATCGGGCGGCGGGCGGTGCCGACCCCAGGGTCAACCACCACCACATGCACCGAACCGCTGGGGAAATAAGGCGCAGAACGGGCCAGAATAAGCGCCGCCTCACGAATGTTCTGGGGCTGAACCATGTGACTCAGGTCTGAAATTTGGGCGCTGGGCGCAATCCCCCAAATGACACCTTTCATCACGCCAACGTTGCCATCTTTGATACCAAAATCAGTCATCAGGGAGATAACGGTCACGGGAAGTCTCCTCTCTAAAACAGGCCTTTGAATTTGACAAATTATATAAGAATTTGCTCTTCAGGGTAAGCAATCAGGCGCGGCGGGGCCAGTTGTGCCAAAGCAAGGATAATGGTCAATGCGCCCAGGCGGCCCCAGAACATCACCAGGCTAATGACCACCTGACCGAACAGGCTCAGGTTGCTGGTGTAACCCAGGGAAAGCCCGCAGGTAGCGAACGCGGAAATTACTTCAAAAAGCACCCGGTCGAGCGAAGCGCCGGGATGAGTAATGAGCAAGACCCAGGTAACGGTGACAACCACCAGGAGCGAGACCGTCAGAACCGCCGAGGCGCGCCGCAGGGTCGCCATGCCCAAACTGCGGCCAAAAATGTTAGGGGTTTCGCGCCCACGCGCAAAGGCCCACAAGGCCAGAATCAGGACAACAAATGTTCCGGTTGTAATGCCGCCGCCCATCGAGGCCGGGGCGGTGCCGATAAACATCAGGCCAATTTTAAGAAGCTGACTGGAAGCAGACAGGTCGTAAAAATTATCAATGGCGCTAAACCCGGCTGTGCGGGCCGAGACCGATTGAAAAATCGACAATTCGAGCGCGCGCCAGAGCGGCAGGCCCGCAAGGGTTGCCCCCGGACGGGTTTCGGCAAGGAACAAGCCCAGCGCACCCAGAACTACCAGAAAGCCTGTCGCCAGCAAGGTCAGACGGGAATGCAGGGAAAGATGATGGCGGCGGCGGTGAAAGAGAAAAATGATGTCGGCCACCACCGGAATGCCAAGACCGCCGATAAAAATCAGGACGCCAAAAACTGCCAGGGAGAATGGGTCATTGGGAATGCCCTTAAAGCCGGGGGTACCTGCAAATAAATCAAATCCGGCATTGCAAAAAGCGGAGACGGCGTGAAAAATTGCGTAAAAAGCAGCCTGCCAATCGTTTGAAAGCAGGCCGCGCCAGTGAACCCACAAAAGCAGGGCGCCCAGGGCCTCGAGAGCAAAAACCGCAAACAAAACCCGGCGGGTGAGTTCGA
>CAZNCT010000010.1:9529-12272 GCA_964571615.1 uncultured Anaerolinea sp.
TTCAGGTCAAGCAGGCCAAACGAATCACGCAGGGCCAGGCGGTCGGCAAACGAGATGCTGCGCCCCAACAGGCGAAAGACGATGACTGAAACCACCATATACCCCACGCCGCCGACTTGAATCATGCTCAGCAGGAGAACCTGACCCAACAAGGTCAGGTCTGAGCCGGGGGTAATGATTGAAAGCCCGGTCACTGTCAGGGCCGAGGTAGCCGTAAAAAAAGCCTCGTTCAGGTGAAGTGGACGGTTATACCCAACCCCGGGCAGCATCAGCACCACGGTTGCCACCGCAACCATGAGAGCCAATCCCAACGCCAGGCGAATGGGCGTAGGCATTCTGCGGGAAAAAAAGCCAAACCGCCGCAGGCGCTCAAACATGGGCTCAGGTCACGTCAGTCAATTTGTTGATGCGTTCGGTGCGGCCAATTACGACGATGATGTCATTTTCAGACAAAACCTGGTCGGCGCGCGGGGCAACTGTCACAGAAGTCTCGTGCCGAACTGCAACGACATTGGCCCCATAATTATTGCGCAGGTCGAGTTCGGCCAGGGTTTTGCCAGTCATCGAGGATGGAACGCGCAATTCCAGAACGCTATGGCTGTCGCCAAAGGAAATCTGCTCAAGCAGGTTCGGGGCAGCCAATTCAAGCGCCAGGCGGCGGCCTGCATCGGCTTCGGGCAAAATCACCTGGTCGGCGCCAACGCGCAATAGAATGTCTTTTTGGCGCTGCGAAAGCGCCTTGCAGACAACCCGGCGTACCCCCAGGGCCTTCAGTACAACGGTGGTAATCAGGTTACTCTCAAAATCGGAGCCAATTGCGACGATGACGGTATCAAAGGATGCAATATCAAGCGCTCGCAACGACTCTTCGCTGGTTGAGTCAACCACCACCGCCTGGGTGCACGACTCGCTGATGTACTGCACCGTGGCGGCATCGCGGTCAATTCCCAGAACGCTGAAACCTTTTTCGTTGAGCGTGCGCACAACGGCGCGGCCAAAACGGCCCAGGCCAATAACGGCAAATTCTTTTCGTTTGGTACGTGAAGATGTAAACATAGCCCCGATTATGACACAAAAAATCGCCGCCTTCCAGTGGCAGCGATGAGAGGATGGGTCAATCTCAAGCAAAATCGGCAGGATTGCCGAGCGGCAGGGTGGCGGCCTCAGGCTCTATGCGCTTGACCAGCCCCGCCAGGACTGCGCCGGTTCCGGTTTCGACAAAAGTGCGCACGCCCTGGGCGTACAGCCAGCGCACCGATTCGGTCCAGCGCACGCGGGAGGTCATCTGGGCGAGGACATCGGCCCGCAAATCGTCGGCGCGGGTCAGTGGCGCACAGGCGACATTGCCCACCACCGGCACCGAGGCGTCGCCAAAATTGGCTTCGCGCACGGCCTGCTCCCATTCGGCTTGAATGCAAGCCATGAGCGGAGAATGGGCCGCAATACTGACCGCCAGCGGAATGGCGCGGCGCGCGCCCGCAGATTTTGCCAGCTCGAGCGCGCGCTCGAGGGCCGGTTTGGCACCCGAGATGACCACCTGCCCAGGCGAATTGTCATTTGCAACCTGCACAATTTCTCCGGGCGCACTGGCCTGCGCGCAAACCTGGTCGAGGGTAGGGATATCGAGGTTGAGAATAGCCGCCATGCCGCCCGGATTTTGCTCCCCGGCGTATTTCATCAACTCGCCACGGCGGCGCACCAGGCGCAAGCCATCGGCAAAAGACAGGGCGCCTGCCGCTGCAATGGCCGAGAGTTCCCCAAGCGAATGCCCGGCCATGAAAGCCGGAAGCAGACCCGGGTAGCGGCTCGAGAAAACCCGATAAGCCGCCAGCGAATGCGTGAAAAGCGCCGGCTGAGTGTTGAGCGTATCGTTGAGTTCGGCTTCCGAGCCCTCCCACATCAGCCGCGAAAGCGAAAACCCGAGCAGGTCATCGGCTTCTTCAAACGTCTGGCGGGCTTCAGCAAAGGCAGCGGCCAGGTCGCGCCCCATCCCCAGGGCTTGTGAGCCTTGCCCCGGGAAAACAAAAGCGGTGGTCTTTGGGTCAATGGTCATGAGTCAGTTCCTCCGCGCTTAAAACACAAACGCGCCGCCAGAGTGACGGCGCGTTTGCCTTGAAGGCTATTTCTTGCTGTCTTTTGCGACTTCAACAACCTCGCGGCCCTTGTACTGCCCGCAGTTGGGGCAGACAGTATGCGGCAGGCGCATCTGCCCACAGTTAGGGCAAGCAGTCAGGTTGCGGGCTTCAAGAGCGTCGTGGGCGCGGCGGCGGTCACGGCGGCCCTTGGAATGTTTGCGTTTTGGATGTGGCGGCATTTGGTACTCCTTCTATAATTGCTGCGCAGGTTCTTGGGTTAAGCGGGTGGATTATAGCGGGGGTGTTCAGGAATGTCAAGAAAAAATGAAACCCAAATACGCCCAAACGAATATGTTATACTTTTGAACTGCTAAATTTCAACGAAGAGAAAAACCATGACACGAAGCAAGTTTGCAAAATTCGCCTGGGGTGTGCTGGCCTGGACAATTCTCGTCATCTTGTGGGGGGCGCTGGTGCGCGCAACTGGCTCGGGCGCGGGTTGCGGCTCACACTGGCCGACCTGTAACGGAGAAATCATCCACCTGCCGCAGGCAACAGAAACTTTCATCGAATTGACGCACCGCATCACCAGCGGGTTTGCGGTTATTCTGGTCTTTGCCATGCTAATCTGGGCCTTTCGGGCCTACCCTAAGGGACATATTGTCCGC
>CAZNCT010000010.1:12288-14139 GCA_964571615.1 uncultured Anaerolinea sp.
TTGTCCGCAAGGGTGCGACTGCTACGGCTGTTTTTATCATCATCGAATCTCTGCTGGGAGCCGGGCTGGTACTGCTTGAACTGGTTGGCGACAACGACTCTGTCCATCGCGCCATCGCGGTGGCCCTGCACCTGTTGAACACTTTCATCCTGTTAGGGGTGATGACTCTGACAGCCTGGTGGGCCTCGGGCGGTAAACCGTTCAGCCTGAAGAACAAACCTGGCTGGCTGGCCTGGTTCGCCATCATCGGTATGACGGGGGCCATCACGGCCCTGGGCGATACCCTCTTCCCGGCCAAATCGCTGGCCGAGGGCTTAGCCAAAGACTCAGACCCCAACGCGCATTTTCTGGTTCGCCTGCGAATTGTACACCCGGTGGTGGCCGTCCTGGTCGGCCTCTACAGCCTGAACCTGGTGCGTCTGTTATTGGGAACCTTCAAAGACAAAACCGTGCGTCAGTTTGCCCTGGCGCTGGGCGGCCTGATCCTGGTGCAATGGACAGCAGGCCTGGTCAACGTTATTCTGCTGGCGCCAGTCTGGATGCAGTTGCTCCATCTTTTCCTGGCAGACCTGGTCTGGATTGTTTACGTCTTACTGGCAGCCAATGTGCTGGCAATTGAGGAATAAACAATGAGAATCGTGCGCGATACTTCTTTCATCTTGCGCTGGGTCTCCCTGCTCTTTATTGCCGCAGCCGCAGCCCTGGTGGTCGTGGAGCTGACCGCTTACAGCCGCGCGCGAGGCAATTACCCGATCGGCATGACCATTGCGGGTATTCCGGTGGGAGGCATCAGCCCACAAGAAGCGGCCCAGCGGCTCTTACAGGTTTATAACGCCCCGGTGGAACTGCAATACGCAGGCTCGGTCATCCATCTCGACCCGGCAGTGGTTGGGTTCAGTTTGGAAATCGAATCGATGCTGGCTGCTGCCGATTTACAACGCACAGGCAGCCCGTTCTGGATTGGATTCTGGGATTTCTTATGGGGACGTCAGCCGCAAACAACGCCGGTGCCGCTGGTGGCAACCTTCTCGCAAGAACGCCTGATTGCCTACCTGCGCGACGAAATTGCGCCTCGTTACGATACGCCTGCGGTACCAGCCCAGCCTATCCCCGGGCGGACAGATTTTGCGCCCGGAACTCCCGGCCTGGAATTAGACATCAACCGCGCTGTCATCCTGATTGAAGACGCTCTGCGCTCCCCGGGCAAACGCACCGTTGCCCTGACAGCCCAACGCACTTTTGCAGGCCGGCCTTCCCTGACAAATCTGGGAATCTTGATCCGGCAGATTATTGACCTGACCCCCTTCGATGGCGTGGTCGGTTTCTATATGCTCGACCTGCAAACCGGTGAAGAACTGCACTTTGGCTATGACCGTAACGCCGACATCCCCGTAGAACCCGATATTGCCTTCACCGCCTCGAGCACCATCAAAATCCCGGCCATGATTTCGGTGTACCGGCATCTTGGGCCGCAGTTGGATAGCAACACCGCCGACCTGGTGCTGGAGATGATTACACGCTCTGAAAATCCGGCCACCGATGCCCTGATGGAGCGGATTGACCGCGCGCGCGGGCCTCTGGTCGTCAGCGAAGACATGCGCGCCCTGGGATTACGCAACACCTTTATTGCTGGATACTTCTTCAATGGCGCCCCGCTCTTGCAACGCATCGACACGCCATCGAATCAGCGTACCGATGTCGTCACCCGGCCCGATATCTACAACCAGACCACCCCGTCCGAAATGGGCCAGTTGCTGGCCGACCTGTATCAATGCGCCCAAATCGGCGGCGGAACCCTGGTAGCGGCCTTCCCAGAAACGATGAATACCACCACCTGCCAGGAGATGATTG
>CAZNCT010000010.1:14161-19663 GCA_964571615.1 uncultured Anaerolinea sp.
ACCGCATTGGCGTTTTGCTTGAGGCCGGTCTGCCCGATGGCACCGTCATTGCCCATAAACACGGTTGGATTAGCGGCCCATCCGGGATTATTCAAAACATCAGTGATGTCGGTATTGTTTACACGCCCGGCGGCAACTATGTGATTGCAATCTACATTTATCACCCCGTACAAACCGTCTGGGAACCCGTCTCGGGCATGGTCGTGCAGATTTCGCAAGCAGTCTATAACTATTTCAATCTGCCATCCCAATAAAACAAGTATAATTTAATCATGAGCCTCGCCCTCGGAATTTACCGCCTGCAACAAGTGGACAGCCGCATTGACCAGGCTTCTGCCCGCCTGCAAGCCATTCGTGAGATTCTCGAGAACAATAGCGCCCTGCAAACAGCGCGCAAAAAACTGGCCGAGGCCGAAACCGCCCTGCGCGAGGCCGAGAAGAAATTACGCGCCAGCGAAGCCGCCAGTGAAGCCCAGCGCATCAAGATTGAACAGGTCGAATCGAGCCTGTACGCGGGCCGCATCCAAAACCCCAAAGAATTGCAAGACCTGCAAAAAGACCTGGCCGCGCTCAAACGGCATCTGGCAACGCTTGAAGATGCCCAACTGGAATCGATGCTGGTACTCGAGGCGGCCCGCGAGGCCCAGCAGTTGGCGGCCAAAGAATTGCTCCGAACCGAGGCGCAGGTCATCAGTGAGAATGCGTCGCTCAAAGGGGAGCAAGAAAGCCTGCTCAACAGCCTCGAGAATCTGAAATCTGAGCGCACAGCCACCCTCAGCGCAATCAAGCCGGAGTTAATCGAAAAATACGAACTCCTGCGCCAGCGGCGGCGCGGCCTGGCTGTTGCCACCATTAGCGAAAACGCCTGCGATGCCTGTGGAGCCGGACTAACCCCCGCCCAGGCCCAGGCTGTGCGTCTGGCCGCCCAACTGGTGGAATGCCCATCCTGTGGGCGGATTTTGTTCAACCCCTAAGGAAATGCCATGAACCGTTGGCCGGGTCTTGACATGCTCTCTTTCTGGATTGGCGCCATTGTGGCCTCAATTTTTTGGGCCATTCTGGCATCCTTACGGCCCACGCTGACTGCCGCCATTGAGACACTCAAAAAGCAACAGGAAGAAGCCCGTCTGCGGGCCAGCACAGGCCTTGAAGACAGCCACCGGCGGATTGTTTACCGGCAGACCCAGGAAATGCACATTGCCGCCTCGCTCTTTTCTCTGGACGAAGTGGTGATTGAGCCGCGCTTGCTGGCGCCACCCGCCCAAATCGAGCCAGGCATGCCCCCGCATCACGAAGACATTGTAGAACAAACCATCCCCTACCTGCCAGATTGGCCGGCGCTTGGGGCTTTTTACGGCGCGCCATCACTGGGATTGGCCGAAGCGCTCAGCGGAAATGCAAATGTAGTCATTATCGGCCAACCAGGCAGCGGAAAAACCACTGCCCTGGCCTACCTCGCCAGCCTGATTGTCAACCGCCAGCCGGAAGCCGCCAGCCTGCACGAACGGACTCCCTTCCTGCTGCATGTTGCCGACCTGGGCTTACCCATCAGCGAACCCCAAAAACCAGAAGACCTGCTGACCCCAATTGCAGAATTCATCGCGGCGCGCGCGCCCGTGCTGGATATTCCGCGCGTCCCCAAATTTGTGCTCAATACCTTTCAGGCGGGTCGGGCTTTGTTATTGCTGGATGGATTAGACGAACTGCCCCCCGCTCAGGTGCAGGAGGCTTCGGCCTATGTGCGCCTGTTGCTGAGAGCCTACCCGCAGACTCGTGTTCTTGCAGCCGGAGCGCCCGAACACATTGACGGCTTGTTGCAACTCGGGTTTATCTCGCTGGCGTTGTTGCCCTGGTCGCGGCGCGAACAGGAGGCCTTCCTGCAAAAATGGGACAACCTGTGGCAAAAATACGTTAAAAACGAAACCTGGGCCCAAACTGCCCCCGAGGTAGATAATCTGTTGCTGAAACGCTGGCTGTCTGTCGATAACGTGGGCCTGACCCCGCTCGAATACACACTCAAACTATGGGCCGGTTATGCTGGTGACACGCGCGGCCCGCGCCCGCTGGATGGAATTGAAGCCCACCTGCGCCGCCTGACTCCAGCCTCTCTGCCCCGCGAGGCCCTGCATATTTTGGGGACACAAACCAGTCTGAACAGCCTGGCTATTTTCGACAACGCCCAGGCGCGCGAGTGGCTGAAGTCTTTTGAGCCAGCCGAGTCGGCCCAGGCGGCTGCTGAAACAGCGCCCGCAGAGACACCCGAAACGGCCCAGGCCAGCGTCGATGAAAACAACCCCGAGGAAGAAGCGGCGCCTGTCTCGGCAAAAAGCGGCAAAAAAGACGCCAAAAAACCGGTTACGGCCCCATCCCTGCTCCAAACCTTGACCAGCGCAGGCCTGCTCAAAACTCATGCGCGCAATCGGCTGCGATTCAGTCATCCGGTTCTGGGCGCTTATCTGGCAGGTCAAGGATTACGCGGCCCTGGCGCTGCCGAACCCATTCTGCATCAACCTGCCTGGAGCGGACGCACCCAGGTGATGCGCTACCTGGCAGCCTTTACCGATGCGACCCCGCTCATCCAAAGCCTGCTGGCCGAACAAGACCTTCCGTTGCAGCGCTCACGCCTGACCGCCGCCCAAATGTTGCGCGAAGCACCGCGCACGGCCCCCTGGCGCAACCCACTGATTGCTAACCTGATTGAATTTCTGCAACAAGAAGACCTGCCGCTTGGCCTGCGCGGACAAGCCCTGGCGGCCCTGGTACTGACCAACGACCCCAGCCTGGGGCTGCTCTTCCGTCAATGGCTCGGGTCACTCTCAAATGAGTTGCGCTTGCTGGCCGCGCTGGGAGCAGGTGCCATCCGTGACACCAAATCGGTTGAAGGATTGGCCAACCTGCTGTTTGAAAGCATTGGCCCGGCCCAACGCGCGGCCTGCCTGGCCCTGGTTGCGATTGGTACCCCGCCAGCGCTTGAGGCAGTCGCAACCGCCCTGTTGCGCGGAGACGAAGACCTGCGCCGGGCCGCCGCCGAAGCCCTGGCAAACGACCCCAAAGAAGGCCGCGAAGCCTTACGCGAAGGAATCAGCAGTGACGACATCTTGATGCGCCGCGCCATCGTCTATGGCCTGGCGCGTATTCCCGAAGACTGGGCCACTGAAATCCTGCAAAAAACCCAGATTGAAGATACACAATGGATTGTCCGTAACGTAGCCACCGAACTGCTCGACAGCCGCGCGCGCACCAACCCGCGCATCCCGCGCCGCCTGAGCGCACCCTCCGAGACTCCCTGGCTGGTCGAATTCGCCGGGCGACAGGGCATGGGCATCAGCCCCGGCCAGCCCGCGACTGACCTTTTGCTGCAAGCCTTCAAGGGCAGCAACCATGACGAACAACGAGCCGCCATCGCCTATCTGCGCCACACGCCATCTGAAGGGATTGTTGCTGAGCTCTACCGCGCCTACTACGGCGACAAACCCGAACTGCGTGAACTGGCCTACCAAACCCTGTGCGATTACGCTCGGGGTGGTTTCAAACTGCCGCCCCCAATGCAATTTGGACTGGGATAAACCATGCTGATTACCAATGCCACCCTGATTACCTGGGAAAACGAGAACCGTGTTCTGGCAGATTCGGCCCTGCTGATTCGGGACGGGAAAATTGCCGATTTTGGCCCTTCAGCCGACCTCGAGGCGCGCTACCCCGACGCCACGCTGTTCGATGCACATGGACAATTGCTCCTGCCCGGGAACATCTGCGCGCATACCCACTTCTACGGCATGTACGCGCGCGGGTTAGCCATCCCTGGCAAGCCTGCCGCGCGTTTCGCGCAAATTCTCGATAACCTGTGGTGGCCGCTTGACCAGGCGCTGGACGAAGAAAGTGTGCGCCTTTCGGCCCTGGTCTGCCTGGTGGATGCGATTAAGCATGGCACCACAACGCTGATTGACCATCATGCCTCGCCCAACTTCCTGAGCGGCTCGCTGAACGCTATCGGCGAGGAAGTTGAAAAAGCCGGCTTGCGCGCCTCGCTCTGCTACGAAACCACCGACCGCTACGGACAGGACAAAATGCGCGAGGCAATTGAAGAAAACGTCCAGTTCATCCGGGCAGTCAACGCGGGACAGCGCCCACTCTTGCGTGCCACCTTTGGCCTGCACGCCCCGCTCACCATCTCCAGCGCCACGCTGGATGCCTGTCTTGAAGCCCTGACCGGGCTTGAAACCGGCATTCACATTCACGTCAGCGAATCGACCGACGACCGCAAGACGCTCAAAAAGCGCGGCGATGGCCTGCCAATCGAATGGCTGGCGCGGCACGGCGGGCTGAACGAGAAAAGCATCATCGTCCACGCTGTGCATGTCGAAAAGTCTGAAATTGAATTGCTGGCCGAAAGTGGCGCCTGGGTCACGCACCAGCCGCGCTCAAACATGAACAACGCGGTCGGCGTGGCCAAAACCGAAAGAATGCTGGCAGCAGGCATACCGGTTTGCCTGGGCAACGACGGATTCTCAAACTCGATGTGGGAAGAGTGGCGGGCTGCCTATCTACTGCACAAAATTGCCCACGAAGACCCACGCCGCATGGGCGGATACGACCTGGTAAAAATGGCCGTTTACAACAACGCCGCCCTGGCAAGCGCCATGTACGGATTCCCGATAGGACGTATCGAAAAAGACGCCGCCGCCGACCTGATTCTGGTCGATTACGCCGCCCCAACCCCACTGACGGCTGGCAACCTGCCCTGGCACATCCTGTTCGGGTTCCGCGAAAGCATGGTAACAGGCACAATGGTGAATGGACAGTGGCTGATGCGCGACCGCCAGCTGTTAACTCTCGACGAAACCGAAATCGCCGCCCGCGCCCGTGAACTGGCCCCCAAAGTCTGGCAGCGATACGAGGAAAAATTCCAATAATCCAAAGGACTGCTCTATGTCTGATTTACTGATGACCATCGCCATTCTGGGCGGAACTGGCAAAGAAGGCAAAGGACTGGCTTATCGTTGGGCCAAAGCCGGGTACAAAGTTGCGATTGGGTCTCGCACGCCCGAAAAAGCCCGGGCCGCCGCCGCCGAATTAGCCGAAATGCTTGGCGAATCGGCTTCCATTGAAGGGCTGGATAACCTTGCCGCTGCTCAAAAAGCCGATATTGTGGTGCTGACTGTGCCGTATGCGGCGCACAAAGACACCTTGCTGGCCGTCAAAGAAGCCTTGCAAGGCAAAATTCTGATTGATGTCACCGTTCCGCTTGTGCCGCCCAAAGTCACCAAAGTGCAAATGCCGTCTGCCGGGTCTGCCGCACAAGAAGCCGTGGAAATTCTCGGCGAGGGCGTACAGGTGGTAGATGCTTTTCAAAATATCTCTTATGAGCACCTGATGAACGAAGGCGAACCGCCCTGTGACGTACTCGTGACAGGCACAAGCAAAAACGCCCGCGAGGAAGCGCTCAAACTGGTCAAAGCCGCCGGGCTAACCGGCTGGGATGCCGGGCCAATTGAGAACTCG
>CAZNCT010000010.1:19686-21858 GCA_964571615.1 uncultured Anaerolinea sp.
AAGGCCTGACCAGTGTTTTGATTTACATGAACAAGCAATATGGCTCAACCCACGCCGGCATCAAAATTACGGGGGTTGTGCATCAGTAACCCGGCAGTAACCACAGCCCCGCTGGGCAAATCTTAAAACGCATGACGCTCACGCTCACCCCACTACCCAATATCCCACTTATTCAACCCGGCGATGACCTCGCCGGGCTGATTCTCTCTGCGCTCGAACAAGCCCAAATAACGCTGCAAGATGGTGACATTCTTGTGCTGGCTCAAAAAATTGTCAGCAAGGCCGAAAATCGCCTGGTAAACCTGGCCACGATAACGCCATCCGCCGCCGCGGAGGAACTGGCTGCGAAAACCGGCAAAGACCCGCGCATCGCTGAACTGCTTTTGCGCGAGAGCAATGAAATCCTGCGCGCCCGCATGGGAACGGCCATTGTTGAACACCGCCTGGGGTTTGTATGCGCCAATGCGGGGATTGACCAATCGAACGCAGGCAACAACGATAACGAACACGGCTGGGCCTTGCTTTTGCCCGAAGACCCCGACCAGTCTGCGGCGCAAATTCGGGCTGCGCTCGAGGCCGCCAGCGGAAAACGCCTGGGTGTACTGATTATCGATTCGCATGGGCGCGCCTGGCGCCTGGGGACGGTCGGCGTAGCCATTGGGCTGAGCGGCCTGCCCGGGCTGGTAGATGAGCGCGGCTGGAGTGACCTTTTTGGTTATACGCTCAAAATCACAATTGTCGGAGCGGCAGATGAACTGGCCGCCGCCGCCAGCCTGGTGATGGGACAGGCCGCCGAAGGCACGCCGATTGTGCATGTGCGCGGGTTTCCATATCCGCTGCGCGAGGGGTCGCTCAAAGAATTGCTGCGCCCCAAAGAACAGGATATGTTTCGATAATACAAATCATGAGCGAATTTTGGGAGTTTCTCGACAAACTGACCGCAGAAAATGAAATTGTGATTGATCGGCCCGCAGGTTCGCGGCACCCGCGCAACCCGCAGGTTATCTATCCGTTGGATTATGGCTATCTGCGCGGCACCCGCTCGGCAGATGGCGAGGGCATGGATTTGTGGCGCGGCTCACTGGCTGGTGGCGGCCTGGTCGGCATTGTGGTTACGGTTGACTTGCAAAAACAAGACAGTGAAATCAAACTCCTGCTGGGCTGCAACCCGGATGAAATTGAAACCATCCTGGCTTTTCATAACAAAGGCGCCATGCGGGCAACCCTGCTGTTGAGAGATAAATGAGAAAAGGAGATGAGCATGAAAAATATCCCGGAGAAATATCATGACCTGCTCAAAGATGAGACCCGCGCCTTTTTATTTCTGGCAACAATCATGAAGGACGGGTCGCCGCAAGTCACGCCCATCTGGTTTGACCACGATGATGAATACATTTTGATTAATTCGGCCCGGGGACGGGTCAAAGATCGCAATATGCGCGCCCGTCCGCAGGTGGCTTTTGTCATTCAAGACCCTGGCGACCCGTACCGGTATCTACAGGTGCGCGGCAGGGTGGTGGAAATCACCGAAGAGGGCGCTCTGGAGCATATCAAACGCCTGGCCCGTAAATACACCGATAAACCCTGGCGCGGCAACAGCCCCGATGAAGTGCGGGTGACATACAAAATTGCGGTCGAGAAAGTGGACGCGCACTAGGCGCAAAAATGCTATGCCAGAAGATTGGCTGCGCTCCCGGCGTTCGATTCGCAAATTTCGTCAGGACACGGTGCCTGAACATCTGCTGCGCGAAATTATTGAGACAGCCGCTTATGCCCCCTCGGCCCACGGATTACAACCCTGGCGTTTTGTCGTTGTAAATGGTCTGAAGGCGCGCAAAGCCCTGGGCGCGGCCCTGACCGGGCAGATGCGCTCAGACATGGCGGCAGAAAATGCCCCGGAAGCGGAAATCAGGCAACGGGTCGAACGCTCCGCGGCCCGGCTTCAATCTGCCCCAAAAATCATCCTGCTCTGTCGCGACTCTGAAGCAGTGCGCGCTCCGCTTCCACAAGAAGTTCAAATGGGAATGCAATCGGTGGCAATGGCGGGCCTGCAACTGATGCTGGTGGCCCACGCACGCGGGCTTGGCTCCGTCTGGATTTGCTGGCCGCTATATGCCCAGCAGGCAACCCGTCAGGCGCTCAACCTGCCCGCCAACTGGCAACCCGAGGGAA